>NZ_JACHIG010000002.1:385736-717779 GCF_014203095.1 Prosthecobacter vanneervenii
TGGCTTTACCGATGCCGAATTTGAAGAAGCCAAGGCCACCGTGCTCAAAGGGGCCAAGCTGCGCGCCGACCAGGCCGAAAGCCGCAAGTCCCGCGATCTGGCCAGCGGCATCGTCAGCATCCTGGCTGGCAAGAAGGTCTTCACCCACCCCGCAGACGATCTGGCCCGTGTATCCACCGTGCTGGCCAGCCTGAAGAAGGAAGACAGCCACGCCGCGCTCGTGGAAGACTGGAAGGGCGATGACGTGCAGCTCTTCCTCGGCGGTAATCTGAAGCTGGAAGGCGATGCCAACAAACAGATCATCGACACCTTCAAGGCCAGCCGCGCCAAGCCCGTGGCCGCTCCCGCCAAGGAGGAAACCGCCGCCTTTGCCTACACCGAGTTTGGTCCTGCGGGCAAGGTGGCCAGCCGCTCCGAGGCCAAGGATCTGGAGATCGTCCAGGCCGTGTTTGAAAACAACGTGCGCTTCAACTTCAAGCACACTGAATTCGAAAAAGGCACCATCCGCGTGCTGATCAACTTCGGCGGTGGCAAGCTCAGCACTCCTGCAGACAAGCCGGGCATCATCCCCTTTGCGCAGAGCACCTTCCAGCTCGGCGGCCTGGAAAAGCATGGCGTGGACGACATCCGCCGCATCTTTGCCAGCCGCACCGTGGGCAGCGATTTCTCCATCGGCGACGAGGCCTTTGTGCTCAGCGGCCGCACCACCCCGGCAGATCTGGAGGCGCAGCTCCAGCTGCTCACCGCCTACCTCGTGGCCCCCGGCTACCGCGAGGAGGCCGCACGCCAGTTTGAGAAAAATCTGGAACCCATGTACACCCAGCTGCAGCACACCGCAGAAGGTGTCATGAATGGCGAGGTCGTCTCCTTCATCCACTCCGGCGACGCACGCTGGGGCTTCCCCAAGATCGAAGTGCTGCGCCAGCGCACCCTGGCCGAGCTGAAGGCCTGGCTCACCCCTGCCCTGACCCAGGACTACCTGGAGGTGACCGTGCTCGGAGATGTGGACGAAGATGCTGCGATCAAGGCCGTGGCCAAGACCCTCGGTGCCCTGCCCAAACGTGCTGAAAAGAAGCCCGACTACACCAAGGAGCGTGCCGTGGCCTTCCCCAAGCCCGAGGCCAGCAAGACCTTCCCCTTTGACACCGAAATCCCCAAGGCCATCGCCACCGTGTACTGGCCCACCACGGACATGACGGACATCAAGCGCGCCCGCCGCCTCACGCTGCTGGGCTCCATCCTGGATGACCGCCTGCGCATCAAGGTGCGCGAAGAGCTGGGAGACACCTACAGCCCCGCCTGCTACCACGTGGCCAATGACAGCTTCACCGGCTACGGCTACATGACGACGATGATCGAGTGCAAGCCCGAGCTGGCCGACTCCCTGACCAAGCTCGTCATCGAGATCGGCGACAAGCTGGCCGCAGGCCCTGTGACCGACGACGAATTTGACCGCGCCATGAAGCCCATGGTGGCTCAGCTGGAGCAGATGCGCCGCGACAACCGCTACTGGTCCATGAACGTGCTCCGCTGCTCCCAGGAGCACCCCGAGCGCCTCGACTGGGCCCGCAGCTTCATCACCGACTTCTCCGGCATCAAGAAAGACGAGATCGAAGCCCTGGCCAAAGAATACCTCGGAGCCAAACGCGCCGTGAGCGCCGGCATCATCCCCACCGAGAAGAAGTAACGCCCAAGGTGCCGGGGTCTCCGGACTCCGGGGTTGGAACTCTGAAGCAGCAGGGCAGCCGCATCGGCTGCGGGTGGTGTGCGCCCGGCCATGCCCCTGCCCTTTTCTGGAGAAAGTTCCGCAAATTCCCCAAATTCCTCGGGGGGGTGTACACACAGCAGCGCGGGCAGGGCGGCTGGTCCCCCAGCCGCCGCTGCCCAGCGTGTGATCAATGCCCTGGTAGGAGATGCCAGCGTGGTTTGCCAAGAGAGAAACTTCCGCAATTTCCCCAAATTCCTCGGGGGGGATATGCACGCAGGAGCGCGGGCAGGGCTTGCTCGTGGGCAGACTTCCCCCGTTTCCACGGGAGGGGGGTACACGCAGCAGCGCGGGTAGGGCGGCTGGTCCTCCAGCCGCCGCTGCCCTGCGCGTGATCAATGCCCTGCCAGGAAATACCAGCGTGGTTTGCCAAGAGAGAAACTTCCGCAAATTCCCCAAATTCCTCGGGGGGGTATGCACGCTAAGGCAAGCTCAGGCGCTGCTCGCTGAGGCTCATCCTCTTTACACATCTGGCAGACTCTTGGCTCATTGCCTGTGGGTGGCGAATACCGCCATAGTGCCGCACAGTCCTCTGTGCGGCACGCAAGCTCCCCTGAGCTGCTAATCACGATCTCCCTGCGAAGGAACCCAAAGCCCAATCTCCGGCTGCGCTTTGCAGAACGCGCGCGAAGGATCTGGAAGAACAGAGCACAATGGGCAGCACGAACCGCACAGAGGACTGTGCGGACCACCATGCTGCCGCCCTCGCCATGCCAGAGGCGTTTAGAGTCATCCTGTTGTTTAGCCTACTCCACGCAAAGGAAACACCCCACACCTGGCAAACCCTTACGACTGTCTTGGCTGCCAGGTGCAAACCACATGCCTGAAATGCAGCGACAGCGCACCGTGTGGCAGAATGGAGTGCCACTCCGCCCAAGACAACAATCTGCGGCACTAACATGAAATACCAGTCTGTATGGTCATCTTACAGCCAACGAGAAGAAAGAACCCGCTCCGGCACATCCGCCATGGCCCGCCGCGTGCGCATACCCCCCCGAGGAATTTGGGGAATTTGCGGAAGTTTCTCCGCTGGCAGCCTCTGCTGGCATCTCGTCCCAGGGCATTCATCACACGCTGGGCAGCGGCGGCTGGAGGACCAGCCGCCCTACCCGTGCTGCTGCGTGTATACCCCCCGCTGAAATTGCTGAATTTGCGGACGTTTCCCCTCAGGCCTCGGTGCCCTGCGTGGAGTTGGGCATGTGAGATCCAGCCCATCCCCTCCTGCCCGCTCAGCCCACCGGCAGCCGTTCCTTCAGCCGCCGCACCTCGTCCGCCACATCCGCCGCCTGCAGGAAGGCAGATACCACCACCACCCGCCGCGCCCCGGCGGAGATCACCTCGTCCAGCCGTCCCGCATTTACCCCGCCGATGCAGAAGATGGGCAGCTGCACCAGCCGGTGCACCTCAGTGATGTCCTGCAGGCCGATGGGCACGTAGTCCGGCTTTGTCCCCGTGGCATACAGCGGGCCAAAGCCGATGTAGTCCGCCCCCTCTGCCTGCGCGGCCACGGCCTGCGCCAGGCTGTGGGTGGACTTGCCCACAAAGCACTCCGGCCCCACCACCGCGCGCGCCCTGGCCACGGCATCGTCATCCTGCCCCACATGCACGCCCTCGCTGCCCACGACGGCGGCGATTTCCAGGTGGTCATTGATCACCAGCGGCACGCCGTGCTCCCGCGTCACCGGCAGCATCTGCCGCGCCAGCCGCTCGATCTCCGGCGCTCCCAGCTTCTTGGCACGCAGCTGCAGCACATCCACCCCTCCGGCACAAAGCTGCGCCGTCATGGAGACGACGTTTTCAGCCGTCACATAACCGAGGTCAACAATGCCGTAGAGCCGTGCGTCTTGAATGCGTTTCATGGAGGCGCTTTGCATGCGCAGAGATGAGCCGGTGTGCAAGGCGGACTTTCCAGTTGCCTCACATCCGCCAGCGGCCTATGGACGACCATGGCGGAGTCATTCCTCAGAATGCGCTCCGTTTTCTTTATCTGCAGGGTGCGAGTGCACCAGGCAGCCGTTCGCAGATGCAGGGAAGGCCGTGAGAACCGGCCACAGTGGCGCTGCGGTATCGGGTCACAGACCTCCATTCATGCCCCTCAGGCATGGAGCAAAGCCAATCGGGGAGCAATCCCTTGGTGAAGGCGGAGGCGAGGCGCGGTGGATCACTCCACCGCACAAACCCGGAGTCCGAACATCTCGCTGCGAACAAGCACATCCGTCACGCCTCATGGCGCAGACGGATGTTTCATCGAACCAATGAACAAACCTACGACATGTACCTCCAGAAAACCTCTGGTCGCCGCCCCTGCGCAGCGATCACGGCGGCGCTCCTAGCCGCCATCCAGCTCAGCGCGGCAGAGACGCCCGCCCAGCCTCAAACGAAGAAACAGACGCAGCCGCAAAAGCAGACACAGCAGAAGCCAGCGGCACCTGCCAGCACCGCAGCCGCTGACATCCCCGAAGTCGTGATCACCGCGACGATGACCGACACCGAATCCTGGCGCACCGCCAGCAGCGTGACTGTGATCGACCGCAAGAAGATCGAGGAAAACCAGTACCGCTTTGCCGTCGATGCCCTGCGCAATGTCCCCGGCATGGCCATCGCCACGCCCGGCGTCCCCGGAAACGTGGCCACGGTGATGACACGCGGCACCACCACCAAGGACACCGCCTTGATGATCGATGGCCGCCCACTGCCCGCCAACCTCGCAGGCTCTTTCAATCTCGAGACCATGGCGCTGGACAATGTGGAGCGTATCGAGGTGCTGCGCGGCCCCGCCGCCAGCCTCTACGGCGGCCGCACCATGGGCGGCGTGATCAACATCATCACCCGCAGCGGCAAAGGCCTGGAGAAGCCCAGGACCACCGTCTTTGCCGAAACCGGCAGCTACGGCACCATCCGCGAGGGCATCAGCTCCCTCGGTGCCATCGGCAAGATGGACTGGGGCTTTGAAGCCAGCCGCACCGACATGCAGGGGCAGCGCATCAACAGCCGCTTTTCGCAGACCAACATGTCAGGCAAAGCCGGGTATCAGTTCACCGACAGCCTGCGTTTTGATCTGGATGCGCGCCACTACACCGCCAATGCCGGCGACCCGCGCACCACGGACATCAATGACCCGGACAACCACCTCCTCACCGAGTTCTGGAGCATCTCCCCGCGTCTGGTATGGAATACCACGAGCAAATGGACGCAGTCGCTCACCTTCTCCCACAGCCAGTTCCGGCAGGTGGCCACCGGCTACAATGACCCGCCGTTTTTCCTGCCAAACAACCGCACCAGCTCCCGCACCGACTTCATTGAGTACAAGAGCGTCATCCAGATGATGGACAAATGGACCTTGACCGCAGGCGCGTGGTTCCAGGACCAGAAGATCAGCCGCTACAATGACACGGCGCAGATGATCGACATCTCCCAGGCTCAGACCAATTTCGCGCTCTTCCTGCAGTCGCAGGCCGAGCTCTTCAAGGGCTTCAACCTCATCAATGGCATCCGCTACGACAAGTACTCGGATTTTGACAACGCCTTCACCTGGCGCAGCGGCGTCAGCTACATGGTGCCCCGGGTCAATACCGTGCTGCATGCCAACTACGGCACCGCCTACACCCCGCCCACACCGCAGGATCTCACCCCCGTCTTTGGCGGAAACCCCGCTCTCGTGAACCCCGAGCGCAGCCGCGGCTACGAGGCGGGCATCATGCAGCCGCTCTTTAAAAACAAGCTCTCGCTGCGCGCCACCTTCTTCCGCAATGACCTGAGCAATACCTACCAGTATCCGCCGCCTGCCTTTATCCCCATGGCCATCGGCTCCGCCACCACCCAGGGCCTGGAGAGCGGGCTGGACTGGAATCCCTGCGCCATGTTTGGCCTGAACCTCAGCTACACCTACCTGGACGCGTATGACAATACGAACATGGCCCGCCTGGTGCGCCGCCCGCGCCACAGCATCTCCGGCGGCATCCGCTTCCAGCCGGTGAAGGACGTCACCTTCAATCTCAACGCCCTCTACGTGATCGACCGCGAGGACTACGATCCCATCACCTTTGCGCAGATCGATCAGAAGGACTACCTCAGCGTGCGTCTCTCCGCCAACTGGCGCGTGAACGAGCACCTGGATCTCTTTGCCCGCGTGGAAAACCTCCTCGGCCAGCCCTACTACGAGATCCCCGGCTACCCGGTCATGAGCACCGGAGCTTATGCGGGGCTGCGTTTGCGCTTTTGATCCGCATGGTTGACACTGGGGTGTGAGCAGCACCGCGCCACGCCCCGAATCCCCCGCCGCACTGCGCGAACGCTTCATCCGTCGCGTCAGTGCGGACAGCCCCTTTTACCGTCTTTTCGACCACCTGCCGGACCTCGCCTTCTTTGCCAAAGACAGCGACTTCCGCTTCATGTGCGCCAGCCGCCGCTTCATGGACCGCTTTGGCATCAGCGACGAAACGGACATCGTGGGCAAAAATGACTTTGATCTCTTCCCCACACGCCTGGCAGAAAACTTCCGCCGCGATGACGTGGAGGTGATGAGCAGCGGCAAGGCTCAGCTCAACATCGTCGAGCTCTTCTTTACCGATCAGGGACTGCCTGACTGGTTCGTCACCAACAAGCTCCCGCTCACCGACGCCAAAGGCCGCGTCATCGGCATCATGGGCACCGTGCAGAGCTTTGAGGGCAAGAAGCAGATGCTCCAGCCCTACCTGCAGATCGACCTCGCGCTCTCCTACATCCGCGACCACTTCCGCACCGGCGTCTCCATCACCGAGCTGGCGCAGATCGTGCACCTCTCGCCTAGGCAGCTGCACCGCAAATTTGTCGAGACCTTCGGCACCAGCCCCCAGGCCTTCATCATGAAGCTGCGCATCCAGGCCGCCTGCGAAGCCCTTCAGCGGGAAGGAGCCAACATCTCCGACGTCGCCCACGACCTCGGCTTCTGCGACCAGAGCGCCCTCACCCACCACTTCCACCGCCATATGGGCATGACACCGCTGAAATACCTGCGCCAGTTCCGCCTGCGGCGTGCGTGAGTCTTACCAGGTAGGGAGGCTTGTCCCCAAGCCTCCGCCGTGCGTCTCCAAGCGCCCATTCCCACGCCGCCGCAGCCATTTTCGCAAACAACCGCACCCGGACGCAAATTCTGGTTGCCGTGATGCGGAAGCCCGCTTAAAGACTCCCTCCCCACAACTTCCGCGCGGTTAGCTCAGCGGTAGAGCACTGCCTTCACACGGCAGGGGTCGCAGGTTCGAACCCTGCACCGCGCACCATTTGAGACAGTTGTTTTCAATTCGTTTGTCTGCCGTGACAGTCGATTAATTTGATCGCAGGATGAACCTGCTGAAGCGCCGCTTTAAATTCAGCGTATCCGCGAATGGCCAACATGGGCAGAGCGATGCTTGTGCCGTCACTCAGAATGAGGCAGTCAGAGCCCTTATCCACCAGCTTGAGTGCCTGGACAGATGCCAAAGGATAGTCGGCGGTCACCATTCCAAAGCCGTGCCAGTCTCGCCATGCAATCCGCTCGTGAGTAATTTCGACAAACGTGCTCTGCGGGCGCAGCACATGACACAACGAGAAAGCGAAAACCCATCCCGCCACCAAGATCAGAGGAAGGGCGATCAGGAACGCAATCGTCCGCGAATCGGCAGGTTCCGAGCGGCTGACGACTAAGATGGCAATGCATCCACAGACTATCAGCAGCGAGAAGAGCCCTGCCCAAATGCCGTGCCCGCGAGTGCTGCCGTCAGTGCGATAGCAGGTCATGGCGAGGGACTCGGCTCTCTGTGCGATCGACCGCAGGAAGCCAGCGTGGCGGCCGGAGCATTTCGCTGCAGCACTTGGTTAGACCAGTTCTCGAAAAAATTGTCATATTGAACCGGCGAGCGCAGCGGCCCCAGTGGCAAGGCGGGAGCGCCGCCTGCTATTTGAAAATAACAGGCAAGCGACTAAACCAGCCAATGGGGCTGCTCCGCCGTCCGGGCAATGTGACAAGATTTTGAGAGTTGGTCTAGGCGACTTGTTTGTATCAGAATTCATCGCGTGGCTCGTTTCTGGACATGTGCGACTACAACTGCGTTGTAAGCCTCGGCGTAGCGCATGCACAAGCTCACATTAGGCGTGTTTTGGCTGTTTTATGGGTGTTTGCGGGTGTATATATGGGTTTGAAGACCGAATGATCCAGACTGACTCCATCCTGATCACCCCCGAGCTGCTGGGGCTGATTGCCGAAATTGACGAGTTCAAAGGTGCTTGGCGCGCCCTTGGAACGCTCGCCCCTGAGCGTTTGAAGGCGTTGCGCCATGTCGCCACCATTGAGAGCATCGGTTCTTCCACGCGTATCGAGGGCAGCAAACTCACCGACCGCGAAGTGGAGCGGCTGCTTGCCAGCCTGGAGATCAAAAAGTTCGACACCCGGGACGAGCAGGAAGTCGCAGGCTATGCCGCGGTCATGGAAACCATCTTCCATGCATGTCAGGACATTCCCATTTCAGAAAATCACATCAAGCAGCTCCACCGCGACCTGCTGCGCTACAGCGAAAAGGACGAGCGGCATCGTGGCGAATACAAGACCCTTCCCAACAACGTCGCCGCCTTCGATGAAAGCGGCAGGCAGCTCGCCGTCGTGTTTGAAACGGCAACGCCGTTCGATACGCCGCGCCGCATGGCCGGGCTTGTCTCCTGGCTGAATGAAGCCCGGGAGCTGAAGCGCACGCACCCGCTGCTGGTGGTGTCTGTGTTTGTCGTGGTGTTTCTGGAGATCCACCCCTTCCAGGATGGCAATGGCCGCCTGAGCCGCGTCCTGACCACCCTGCTCCTCCTGCAGGCTGGCTATGCCTATGTGCCCTACAGTTCGCTGGAAAGCATCATCGAGAACAGCAAGGAGGGCTACTATCTCAGCCTGCGTCAGACTCAGGGCACCATCCGCACCCCGGCGCCCAACTGGCAGCCCTGGCTGCTGTTTTTTCTGCGTGCCTTGCAGCAGCAGACGCGCCGTCTGGCGATCAAGGTAGAGCGCGAAAAAATCGTCATGTCCTCTCTGCCGGAGCTTGCCGTGGCCATCATCGACCACGCCAGACAGCATGGTCGTGTGACCATGGGCGGCATGATCCAGATGACGGCAGCCAGCCGCAACACACTCAAGGAGCATTTCCGGCATTTGCTGGAGCAGGGCCATCTGATCAAGCACGGAGCAGGCAAAGGCACGTGGTATGGTCTGCCATAGAACTGCATGCGGTGCGCAGAAAAGCAGCTTTCCTCCGGCTAATGCACTGCAGTTCACTCTAGGGATGAGTGAAAACGCGGAAGCTAAGCCTTCAACGCATATCGCATGTAACGCCACCCGCCACATATGATGCAAGCGGCACTCATTTTTTGAACTTCGTGAGTTGTTGGGGTAACCAATAAGCCCCCCCTTGCTCTGCGTTCTGCGTGGAGCGCCCCCCAAAAAAATCCCCCATGAGTACTCCGCGACTCAAAAGGCAGCTTCGTCGCTCCGCCTTTTGCAAGACTTTCCATGCCCTAGCACTTCTTTCCCTGCTGCAACCGCTGAGCATGGCAGCAGATGCCACCTGGTCTGGCGGCACCGGCACGCAGGCCTGGTCCACCGGCACCAACTGGGTCGGCGGCATAGCGCCAGGCGCACTGACCGGCACGACCAATGCTGACACCGCCACCTTTGGCGGCACGCTTGGCACCACGGCCATCACCATCGACAACGGGCGCAATCTGCGCAGCCTCATTTTCGCCTCGGGTGCCACAGGTGCCATGACGATCGGCAGCGCTGGCACCAATGCGGGAGAAAGCCTGCTGCTGAGCAGCGGCGGCTCGATCTCGATGAACTCCGGCAACACCGCCTCCGTGACGCTGAACGCCCCGATGGTGCTGCAGCCCACCAGCAGCAGCGGCAATGGCAGCTACACCTTTACCAACAACTCCACCGCCGTCGCCGGTTCTGACACGAACCCGTACAAGATGATCATCAACGGGAACATCAGCGGCGGAGCTACCACGGGCACCATCGCGCTGAATTTCACCGCCACCACCGGCAACCGCAACACAGACTCCACGGCCAACGTGATGAACGGGCTGATCTCCAACGGCCAGTCCAGCAGTCTCAGCGTCACCGTCACTGGCAACAGCAACCAGCTCGGCGTGTGGAGCTTTACCAACAACAACAACAGCTACACCGGCACCACCAGCATCGTCGGCGGCACGCTCATCTTCACCAGCATTGCCAATGCCGGGGTGAACAGCGCCATCGGTGCCGGCAATACGCTCAATGTCGGCACCGCCTCGTATGTGAAATACGCCGGTGCCGCCGCCTCCACCGACCGCGCCATCACTGGCAACGGCTCCTTTTACAGCAACGGAACCGGCGCGCTGACGCTGAATGGCACCGTCAACACCGGACTCATCTTCCGTGGCACGCAGAACTTCATCATCAACGGCCTCGTCACGGGCAGCAGCGGCCTCTCCCGCACGGATCCAGGCACCGTCTTTCTGAACAACAACAACAACTCCTTCACCGGAAACATCTCCATCTCCGACGGCGCATTTCAGGTGACCAGCATTTTCAACAACGGCATCAACTCCGCCGCCGGCAACACTGGCAACATCAATCTCGGCCAGGCCAGCGCTACCAACGGCCGCTTTGAATACGCAGGCAGCACCACCTCCACGGACCGCCTCATCGTCATGAGCAACTCCGCCACCGGCAATACCGGACGCGGCACCCTCGGTGCCATGACCGCCGGGCAGACGATCACCTTCACCAACGGCGTGCGCCTTGGCACCGCCAATACGATCACCTCCGCCGCAAACTACTCCGATCTTACGCTGACCGGTCCTGGCAATGGCGAGATCCAGGGGCAGATCGGTGGCACCACAGGCAATGCCTCCGCTGTGGTGAACATGCAGATCATCAAGACCGGCAGCGGCACCTGGACCCTCTCCGGGGCCAACACCTACACACTGCAGACCACCGTCAGCGCAGGCATCCTGAACATCCGCAACAGCAGCGCGCTCGGTGCGGTGCTCTCCAGCGAAACCGTGCCCTCTGCCGCCAACGCAGGCACCACTGTCGCCAGCGGTGCCACCCTGCAGATCCAGAACAACATCAGCGTGGGTGCGGAAGCCCTCACACTGGCAGGCACCGGTGCCACCGGGCAGAATGGTGCGCTGGTAAATGTGAGCGGCACCAACACCTTTGGCGGCGCGCTCACCCTCACGGCCAATACCACCATCTCATCAGACAGCGGCAGCCTGGCCCTGACCAACACCACCGCCATCGTCGGCTCCGGCGGCAGCCGCGCGCTCACCCTCACTGGCGCAGGCAGCGGCAGCCTGGCCGCAGGCATGGACGCCACCAACATCGCCAGCCTGACCAAGAACGGCACCGGCCTGTGGACGCTCTCCGGCACCAGCAGCTACACCGGAGCCACCACCGTCAATGCAGGCACGCTGAATGTGAGCGGCACCCTGGGAAACACCGCCGTCACGGTGGCCAATGGCGCCACGTTTGCCTACGCGGGCAGCGTGGGTGGCAGCCTCACCGCCGCCACAGGCAGCACCCTCATCATAGGCAATGCACTCTCCGCAGGCAGCACCGGCACCCTCACGGTGGGTGGAAACCTGACCCTCAATGACAGCACGGTGCTGATGTTTGATCTCGGCACCACCAGCGACCTCATCCAGGCCAATGGCAGCACCATCACGCTCGATGGCATTGTGCGCGTCACCACCGGTGCCGGATTCACCGCAGGCACCTACAAGCTCATCGGCTACACCGGCACGCTGACAGACAACGGCCTCGTCGCACAGATGCTCGCTGGCTACAACCTGACCATCTCCGTGGACACCGTAAACCAGGCCGTGAACCTCATCGCCACCGCCATCAGTGCCCAGTACTGGGACGGCAGCGGCACCGTGGCAGACGGCGTGCAGAGCGGCGGCAACGGCGTCTGGACCAATGCCGGCACCAACTGGACACTCGCAGACGGCAGCAACAACGCCAGCTGGACGGGCTCGGTGGAAAAGATCGCCATCTTTGGCGGCGCCGCTGGTGGCACCGTGCAGGTGCAGGACGCCGTGACGGTCAATGGACTGCAGTTTTCTAAAAACTACACGCTCGCCGCAGCAGGTGGTCAGGTGCAGATCTCCAGTGCAACGACTGAAGTGCGCGTGGACACCGGCGTCACCGCCACCGTGGCCGCACCCGTCACAGGCTCAGGCGGCCTCAACAAAACCGGAGACGGCACACTGAACTTCACCGCTGCCAGCGGGTCCAATACCTACACCGGCCCCACCCTCGTCACCTCCGGCACGCTGAAGATCGGTGCCACAGACACCCTGCCCATCACCACCGCCCTCACCATCGGCTCCGGCGCATTCACCGCCGCGCTGGACCTCAGTACCGCCAGCCAGCGCGTGGGCAGCCTGCAGGTGGCCTCCAACAACGCCACACTCAGCAGCACCGTCACCATCGGTGCCGGGCAGACGCTGCAGGTCAATGGTGCCTTCTCCACCGGTGTGGCAGGCAATGTCAAAATCCAGACGCGTGCGGTCTTCACCGGCGGCGGCTCACTCGTGGTGAATGCAGCAGCAGCAAACTTCGAGGCCGGTCTGCAGACCGTGACCTCCCAGGCTGCGGCCAATCTCCTGCCCGGAGCCCCCACCCCCTTTGACAGTGGCATCTATGCCAACACCACGACCACCGACTTCTCCGGCCTGGGCTCCTTCAGCGCCACCGTCAGCGAATTCCGCGTGGGCTACGGCATCAACAACAACAGCACGCTCAATCTCTCGGACACCAGCAACAGCATCACCGCAGGCACCGTGCAGATCGCCAACAGCAATGGATTCAATTCCGGCACCGCCACCCTCGTGCTGGGCGCGGGTACGAACAGCATCGCCACAGACACCATCAACATCGGCGTGTCCAAAGGCGTGGGCACGATCAAGTTTGCCTCACAAACCGCAGGCAGTGCAGGCACCGTGGTCATCGGCGGCAAGACGGGTGGCACCACCAACATCGTCGTGGGCAGCTCACTCACCACCTCCACGGGCGCCAGCCCCACCGGCACGCTGGATCTACGCGGCCACACCGCCACCATCACCGCAGGCACGCTCACCATTGGCAAACGCAGCAGCGACGGTGCAGGCGGCGCGACTGGAATCGTGTACTTTGACGGCGGCACCTTCACGGCCAACAAAGTCGAGATCGGCACCATGAGCGGCAATGCGGGCACCACTTCCCCCGGCCCTACAGCCAGCGGCCAGCTCACCATCAGCGGCGGCACCTTCACGGTGAACAGCGGCGGCAGCTTTGTGCTGGCCACGTATGCCAACACCAACACCTTCGGCATTGCCTCGGCCACGCTCACCATCAGCGGTGGCACGCTTGTCTCCAATGTGGACATCACCGAAGGCGGCGGCACCGGAGCCACCACCAGCAACACGCAAAGCACCATCGCCCTCACCGGCGGCACGCTGGACTTGACCGGCCACAGCATCGGAGACGCCACCAACACCATCAACACCCTCACCCTGGCCTCCGGCACGCTCAGAGACGTGCGTGAGATCAATGGCGGCGGCGCAGTCACCAAGACCACCACCGGCACTCTCGTGCTTCTCGGCACCAATGCCTACTCCGGCACCACCACCATCAGCGCAGGCACGCTGCAGGCGGGCAATGGCGGCACCTCCGGCACACTCGGCACCGGCAGCATCGTGAACAACGCCACGCTGGCCTTCAACCGCAGCGATGTCCTCACCGTGACCAACAGCATCAGCGGCACCGGTGTGGTGAACCAGACCGGCACCGGCACCACCGTGATGAGCGGCCCCAGCACCTACAACGGCCAGACCACCGTCAGCGCAGGCACCCTCATGGTGAACAACGCGTATGCAGGCCCGGACTCCGCCACCGGCAGCGGCGCGGTGCAGGTCAGCGCAGGAGCCACCCTCGGCGGAAACGGAAACATCGGCGGCTCAGTCACCCTCGCCGCCAATGCCACGCTGGCCCCTGGTGGCAATGCCGCCACCATCGCCGCAGGCACCGCCGGAGTGAGCACGCAGATCGGCACCGTGCAGATCGGCGGCAGCCTCACCGCATCGGCATCCTCCGTCATTTCGCTGCAGCTCAACAGCGGAGACACCAGCCTCGTCCCCACCTTTGACACCAACACCAACCGCCTTACCGGCATCAGCGGCACCGCTGCGCCAGGTGGCAATGACCGCCTCATCGTCGGCGGCACCCTCACCCTGGACGCAGCCTCAACGATCAACGTCGCCCTCGGCTCGTCCTTCACCCCAGCCTATCATGCTGTTTTTGATCTCGTGGACTGGAGCGGCTCCACCATCGCCCTCTCCTACTACGACTCCGGCACCGGCATCCGCCTCGGCGGCAGTGCCGACAACGCCTCCTACGCCCTCGATCTGCCCGACCTCACCGCTTTCAACAGCACTTGGTTCTGGGACGTCAGCCAGTTCGGCACCACCGGCGTCATCGCCATCGTGCCCGAGCCCTCCCGCGCCCTGCTGCTGCTCGGCGGTTTGCTCTGCCTGGGCCTGCGGCGGCGGAAGTCACGGCAGTCGTAATCAGCAGCCAGCACTCATTTCGCACTCTTGCCCGGCCTGAAGCGCTTCACCGCTGCTTTGAAGGACTGCAGTCCATCGCGTGAGGCACCGTAGCGGCCGGAGATGTACTGGGTGGCCAGGGGCTCAAACTGCGGGGCCAGATCGGGGCGTGTTTCGGTGACTCTGCGGGCAAAGGTCTGCGGGCCCTCGTGCGGCATCCAGGCGGGCACTCCGGCACGGCTCGCGCGGCGGCAGGCGCGCTGCCAGAGGCGCATCCAGGGGTCGGCATGCCGCGCCGGGCGGCGCAGCCACAGCGTCACCAGTGCGCCCGCCAGCAGCACAAAGGCCGCGCTCGGGATCAGCAGCACCAGCTTGCTCTGCCGCAGGCCCAGCCGCTCCAGCAGGCTGCGCTGGGTTTCCTGGTTGTAGTCGATCACCTGGTTCTGCCAGTCGTAGTTCACGCTGTCCCACCACAGGCGGAGGCGCTGCCAGATGGAGCCCCGCTGCCGCTCCGCCTCCTCCACACCGCCGGCCATCAGGGCGCTGATGTCAATGTTCACACGGTCGGGTGCCAGTGCGGCGGTGGGATCAATGCGAAACCAGCCGTACTTCTCCAGCCACACCTCCACCCATGCATGCACGTCGCTCTGCTTCACGATGAGGTAGCCGCCGTTGTGGTCCGAGTATTCCCCGCCGAGAAAACCCACCACCACACGCGAGGGAACGCCCGCCATGCGCATCAGCGTGGCAAAGCTGGCGCTGAAGTGCTCGCAGAAGCCCACGCGGCGGCGCAGAAAGAAATCTTCCATGGCCTGTGGTCCGGTGTACTCGCCGGGCTCCAGCGTGTAGTTAAAGCCCATGGTTTTGATGTAGCTCAGCGCGATCTGCACGATCTGCTCGTCGTTCTGCGTCACGGACTCCCAGTAGTCCGTGAGCCGCTTGAGCTCGGGTGAAATCTGGCGCGGCAGCTGCAGTGCAGCCTCCCGGTGGACTTCCAGCAAGTCACGCACAGGCTGCTGCTCAAAGCTCGAGAGCACCGAGAAACGCTCCGTGTTCATCACGGCAAAGGGAGAGACGATTGACTGGTCAAACTCCGGCGACAGATCCTCGCCACGCAGCCTGGCTGAGACGGGCAGGTCCAGTGAGGGCAGCCAGCGCTTGCCGTGCGCCTCCAGATCGATGACCTGACGCACGTCGCTGCTGTTCTTCATACGCGGCAGCCGTGGCGCATAGGGCAGGCGGTCGCCACGCAGCCAGTGCAGCCCCTCGCAGTGCCAGAGCGTGAGGCAGCGCCAGTAGCGCAACTCATTGGAGGGCACGTTTCCATCTGGAAACCGTACGCGGAAGGCCACCTTGGAGCTCAGGGCCACCTTGGCGATGTTGCCTGGGCTCAGCTCGTTGTCGATGCCCGTTTCCCCAAAGCGGCTGCGGCCCAGCGCCGAGCCCAGATCCAGCAGACCACGTGGAAAGACAAAGAACAGCAGCACAGCCAGCGGCAGCGCCTGCGCAAAGAGCACACCCGTGAGGCGCAGCGGCTCGCGCGCCCCCGGTGCGCTGCGGCGAAAGCGCACCATGCATGCCGTGATGATGAGCAGCACCATCACCACCCAGATGGAGCGGGAGAGCTGATTCTCCAGCAGCACGGTGCAGAAGGCCATGAACCAGCCGATGAGCGCCAGCACCTGAAACTCCCGCGGAGAGCGGCTTTCCAGCATCTTGGCACCAGCCAGCACCAGCAGCAGCGCGATGCCTGGCTCCATCCCGCCGATCTCTCCATAATCTGCAAACACCGCCAGCACTCCGGCCACGATCACGCCCACGCGCATGATCACATGCGGCACGCCCATGCGCAGCACGCCGCGCCAGATCATGCACAGCGCACACACCAGCAGGCCGCCATTGCCGATGTAACCGCGCAGCGGCAGGATGGCCAGCAGCAGCGCCAGACTCATCAAGAGCAGCGGCCCCTTGGGCAGAAAGGTGGACTGCTCCATGCCCGCCATGCTCACCGTCTTGTCAGCCGCCTGCATTTCATCCACCACAGCAGCGCCACCGTCTGCACCCGGCTGAGTTGCCAGGGCGTCCAGACAGCGCCGCAGGTGTGCAGGCCCATGCCCGGCACGGATCACACGCCCCGGCAGGCGCAGCTCATAGGGGCTGCCTTCCGCTTCACAAATTTCCATCCAGCGCGCCAGCTGGGCGGCACGTGCGGCATCTTCCAGCGTCAGGGCATCCCAGTCCATCACCACCACGCCCTGCACTCCGCTGCTCCAGGCCTTCACCATCAGCGGCCCGCCGCGCGCTGCGGCACGCCAGTCAATGTGGCGCGGAGAGTCCCCGGCACGCCACTCGCGCAGCCCCGCAAAATCATCTCCGCCTGCAGACTGTCCGCGCGCAGACGAGACCGCCACGGCCTCCCCACGCTGAGTGGTATCAGGAGCAGGCACCGGCAGATCTCCCGCCGGCCGCGGATGCACACGCCGCACCCAGGCCGTCTCCACCACCAGCTCCGCCGAAAAAAGCCCCAGCGGATACAGGCTGCGCACCAAAATCCGCAGTCCGCCACCAGACTCGTTCACAGGCGGCGGCAGCTCCACGACCACCACGCCACCCGCAGGCACACGCTCCACAAAAACGGACGTCGCAGCCCCTGCCGCGTGGATCTCCAGTCCGCACGGAGATACGGCCCCCGTGGCACGCAGCTCCACCGGAATGCGCTTCCCCACCTCCTGCACACCGGGCCTGGCACCGGCCAGCCGCAGGCTCAGCCCGCGCAGATTGGCCCGCGCATGCAGCCAGGAGAGCAGGCTGATCGCCCCCGTCAGCAGCGCGATGAGGTGCGCCGCCCCATTGGACTGCGCCTCCGCCGCATACCACATGCCCGCCACGATGGCCAGCAGCGCCAGCGTGTGTCGGTTCCAGCGCACGCGCACTTTCATGACTTCAGGGCACCGGAGTTTCTGCGATGAGCTGACGTGCCAGCGCCGTACCGCTCATGCCTTCTGCTGCGTGTTCAAGTCGATGCCCCATGACATAAACCGCCACCGCCTGGATGTCCTCCGGCAGCACCATGGCCCGGCCGCTGAGCAGCGCCCATGCACGCGCCGCAGCCAGCAGGGAGAGCCCGCCGCGCGGAGAAAGCCCATGCCCCTGCACGCGGCTGGCAGCCAGCAGATCCTGCAGATAGTCCAGCAGCGCCGGAGAGGCATACACCGCACGCGCCCAGGTCTGCAGCTGCTGCAGCTCCGGCACGGACATGGCAGGCTGCAGCGCACGCAGCAGCTCGCGCCGCTCCTGCCCTTCCAGCAGCGCACGCTCGGCGCTGCGGTCCGGCACCCCAAGCTCCAGACGCATCAAAAAGCGGTCCATCTGTGACTCCGGCAGCAAAAAGGTGCCGATCTGCGAAGACGGATTCTGCGTGGCAATGACGAAAAACGGCTCCGGCAGCGGATGCGTGCTGCCATCTGCCGTCACCTTCCCCTCCTCCATCGCCTCCAGCAGCGCGGACTGGGTCTTGGGTGTGGCGCGGTTGATCTCATCCGCCAGCAGCACCTGCGTGAAAACCGGCCCGCGATGAAAGTGAAACGACGCCGTGTCACGGTCATAGATGGACGCACCGAGAATGTCTGCGGGCAACAGATCGCTGGTGAACTGCACACGGCGGAATCCCAGCCCGAGCGCCTGCGCCAGTGCCTGGGAGAGCATCGTCTTGCCCACACCCGGCTGGTCCTCAAACAGCAGATGCCCGCGCGCCAGCAGGCAGGTCACCGCCAGCCGCACCACATGCTCCTTTCCTAGAATGATCTGGGAGACCTGGGTGATGATGCTTTCGATTTGCAGAGCAGCCTGAACGGCGGTGGCGGCGGGCAGCATGGCGTCTGCGGAGGAGTGGGTTGCGCGTGAAGACACAAAAGAAGGGATTTATGCCCGCAAATGTCGCCGATTCCCCATCGCAAAGGCAAGCCCGCATTCATGCTTAAGCATAAATTAAACGCCTAGCCTCGTAGCCAGTCGCTCTGCCGCGAGATGCAAAAAAAAGAGAGGGATCTCAGCGATCCCTCTCCAGATTGAACATTCAGCACAGGTCTATGCTTACGACACCAGCGGCAGCAGCTTGCCGAGGAGATCGCTGATCTTCACACGCTCCTGCTCGCCGCTGTCGCGGTGGCGCAGGGTGACGGTGTCGGCGAGTTCGGGGCCTTTTTCGCCGCAGGTTTCGAAGTCGATCGTCACGCCAAACGGAGTGCCGGCTTCGTCCTGACGGGCGTAACGGCGACCGATGGAGGCGGTCTCGTCGTAGAAGCAGTTCATGTGCTTCTTGAGCAGTGCATAGACTTCACGGGCCTTGGCCACGAGCTCGGGCTTGTTCTTCAGCAGCGGGAAGACACCTACCTTCACCGGAGCCACGCGCGGATGCAGGCGCAGGACGGTGATGACCTCCTTCTTGCCCTTCTCATCAACCTTCTCGGTTTCGGAGAAGGCCTTGGCGATGACAGCCAGCGCCATGCGATCCAGACCGGCGGAAGGCTCGATGACGTGGGGCACGTAGTTGCCTTTGAAGAGGCGCTCGAACCATGTACGCCACTGAGTCACGACGTCTGTGTCGATTTGCATGGCCTGCGGAAGCGACTGAAGCTTCTTCTGGATAAGAGCCTCCTTCTGCTCCGGCGTGAGCTTGGCCGCGGCGGTCTTGAGCTCTTCGTCGAAGACTTCGAGAGACTTGGTGCTGTGCTTCTGGTGCTGGGAGAGATCGAAGTCACCACGGGCGGCGATGCCTTCGAGTTCTTCGGTGCCGAAGGGGAATTCGCACAGAATGTCCACGCAGGCGCGGGCGTAATGGGCCAGGTCTGCGGGCGTCTGCCAGTAGTACTCCAGCACGTCACCGAGGCCGATGCCTTCGTAGAACTTGGTGCGCTGATCCACCCAGTAGCGGTGCCACATCTGCCAGCCCCAGTTGGGCTTGGGCTCGCTGAGGTCCGCGCCTTCGCTCCAGGCCATGACTTCGCCGGAGATGATCTCCACGGCTTCGTCGGGCTTGATGAAGAATTCGAGCTCCATCTGCTCAAACTCGCGGCTGCGGAAGGTGAAGTTCTTCGGCGTCACCTCATTTCGGAAGGCCTTGCCGATCTGGCCGATGCCGAAGGGCACCTTCACACGGCTGGAGTCATACACGTTTTTGAACTGCGCAAAGATGGCCTGCGCAGTTTCAGGGCGCAGGTAGGTCACGTCCGCCTCGGTGGCTGTGGGGCCGAGGTAGGTCTTGAGCATGAGATTGAAGGGACGGGCCTCACCGAGAGCACCGCCGGTTTCGGGGTGGAAGTCCACGCTGCCATTCACGGCGTCGATCTTCTCTTCATTGAGCAGTTCGATCTCCTCGGGCTTGCCTGCGGCTTCACCGGCGTTCTGCGCGATGAGGGCGCGGATGCGCTTGCGGAAGCTCTCGATGTGCTCGCCGTTTTTCAGCAGGGCGGAGACGGTGCGGTCCCAGCGCCAGCCGGTGGGTGAGGTGGCACCGCTGTACTTCATGACCACGCCGTCCTGCGGCTCCACATGGTCGGCACGCACGCGCTTGTTGGTCAGCGAGCACTCGCGCATGAGATCGGCAAAGGTGTCCACATGGCCGCTGGCCTTCCAGATGGCGGGATTCATGAGGATGCTGGCATCCAGGCCCAACACATCCTCGCGCTCGCGGGTCATGGTGTTCCACCAAGCGGTGCGCAGGTTGCGCTTCAGCTCGGCACCCAGGGGGCCGTAGTCCCACACGCCGCCGCAGCCGCCGTAGATCTCGCTGCTTTGATAGATGAAGCCGCGGCGCTTGCAGAGGGAAACGATCTTCTCCATTTGCGCGATAGAGTTCTTGGCGTCGGTGGACATGATAGGTGGTCGATTGAGGGTATGGGATGTGCCGAATGGCTGGACTGCCACCGGCGAGATAGGGGCGCGAAAGGAGCACCAGCAGGCCCTCTGCGCAACGCATTTCGGGTGGGCTTGAGCCCCTGCTCCGCACTACTCCCACAGCTTGCCATCCTTCAGCCACTCGCGCACCAGTCCACGAAAGGCCGCCACGGCGGGGTCCTCGCCTTCCTTGGCCCACACCATCACCAGCGGAATGGTCTGCTGGGGTTTCAGCGGAATGAGCGCCAAGTTTTTGTTGGCCGTGCTCTCCGGCACCACGCCCACACCGGCGCCCGATTCCACGTATTGCAGCACCGTGCCGATGAGGCTGGGCATGTGCTTCACACGCGGCACAAAACCAGACGCCTGGCACGCAGCCTGAATGGCATCGTGAGAGCCCGCGCCCTCACGCCGTGCCAGGATGATGAGCGGCTCTCCGGCCAGCTTCTTCCAGGGGAGCGAGGTCAGCTTGGCCCAGGGATGATCCAGCGGCACGGCGGCGCAAAATTTCTCCTCCCGAAGAAGCAGCGTCTGCAATCCCAGAGCCTCATGCGCCAGCACAGGACGTGTCAGCCCCACGGAGAGACGCCCCTTGGAAACCATCTCCCACACACGCTCCGGAGTGCGCTCTTCCAGGATGACAGTGACGCGCGGATAACGCCTGCCGTATTCTTTGAGCAGACGCGCGAGAAACGGACGGGTGGGCGGGCCGATGTAGCCCAGCCTTAGCTCACCCTCCTCGCCTTTGGCGGTGCGGTGCACACGGCGCAGGGACTCGTCCAGCCGCTCCAGGATAAGCCCGATCTCATGCAGCAGCACATTTCCCGCAGGAGTCAGGCGCGGGGAGCGACGCTCGCGCTCGATGAGCTGTGCGCCCAGCTCACGCTCCAGTTCCTGCACAGCGCGGCTCAGTGCCGGCTGGGCGATGCGCAGACGTCGCGCCGCACGGGAGAAGCTCAGCTCCTCCGCCACGGCCTGGAAATATTTCAAATGTCGCAGTTCCATGATGTGGTCATTCTATACCGAATGGGCATCAAAGGTATATCAAAAGTCTATTTTCGTTACTGATGCGCCTGATCCATCTATAAGCTGCCGAAATGAACAACGTCTCCCTCGCCGTCCAGTTTTTCCTCCAGATCGCCGTCATCCTGCTCGCCTGCCGTGTGGTGGGTGCCATCGCGGCACGCTTTGGCCAGCCTCAGGTCGTGGCGGAGATGATCACCGGCGTGCTGCTGGGGCCCTCTCTCTTTGGCATGCTGGCCCCGGAGTGGCAGCAGTGGCTCTTTCCCTGGGACAAAACGCAGAAGCTCCGCGACACCTCCTGCTACCTCTTCCCCGCTTCGCAGCTCGGGCTGGCGCTGTACATGTTCATCGTCGGCATGGAGTTCCGGATGGACATCGTGAGCAAGCGCCTGAAAAGCAGCGTGGCCGTCTCCATTGCGGGCATGGTCACCCCTTTCCTGCTCGGTGCAGGCCTGGCCTGGGTGCTCTACCACCACACGGAACTCTTCCCCAAGAAGACCTCCCTCACCGAGGCCATGCTCTTCCTCGGGGCCTCCATGTGCATCACCGCCTTCCCCATGCTGGCGCGTATCATCCACTTTAAAGGACTGGCTGGCACCACCATGGGCACCGTGGCCATCGGTGCGGGTGCCATCGATGATGCCACCGCCTGGATCCTCCTGGCCGTGGTGCTCGCCAGCTTTGAGAACAACATCGGCCACGCTCTTTACAATATCGGCGGAGCGGCAGGCTTTGTCACCGTGGCGCTCTTCATCATCCGGCCGCTGCTGGCACGCCTCTCTTCCCTGCTCATTGAAAAAGACAAGCTCAGCGACGCCGGGCTCGTCATCGGTCTGGCCATGATGTCTCTCGGTGCGTGGTTCACGGACATGATCGGCCTGCACGCCGTCTTTGGTGCCTTCATCATGGGCGCAGTCATGCCTCGCGGCATCATGGTAAGGGATCTTTGCGCCCGCATCCAGCCTCTGGCCGTGGCGCTGCTGCTGCCGCTCTTCTTCACCTACTCCGGCCTCAACACCAAGATCGGCCTGCTCAACACCTGGTATCTCTGGGGCATGTGTCTGGCCGTACTGGCTGCTGCGGTACTGGGGAAATGGCTAGCCTGCACCCTGGCCGCACGCGCCACGGGCATCTCTAGCCGCGAGGCCATGGGCATCGGCATCCTGATGAATGCCCGCGGCCTGATGGAGCTGATCATCATCAACATCGGCCTGCAGCGCGGCATCATCTCGGAGGGGCTCTTTGCCACGCTCGTGATCATGGCCGTCGTCACCACTCTGATGGCCTCCCCTATCTTTGAGCGCCTCGTCGGATCCGGCACTTACAAGCCCGAGCCCGAACCGGACGGCGAGCCACAGCTGAGCATGTAGGCAGCGGCGACTTCAATCCTCCTCCAGGACAAAGTCGCCATTTCCGAAAAGCACCGAGCGACCGTGGCGACTGTCAAAGATCACGGCGTAGTCAGATTTCATGATCAAGCAGGCGGAAATGGTGCTGACAGCAAGTTCTGGACTCACCGGCACACCGGATCTCACCCGCAGCACATGAGAAGGCTCCCTGCCGCCATGCAGTGTGAAGTCTGCTTCATCAAGACTGCACTCGCTGAAAGAGCCGGCGTTCAGCAAAGACTCTTGTATCAGGCTGCAAAACCTGGCGAAGTGCTTCTCCTCCTGCTCCTGCGTGAGGGTCTGATCCAGCCGCTCGCAGTGCCGCTCAAACAGGCGCAGGTGATCCCGCAGATCATCGGCTGAAAGCGTGTGCTGGTGCAGATAGTCCTCAAGGCCCGAGGCATTCAGTAAAGCTGTCTCCGACGGAGCAGGAACACGGAGATCAAAGAGAAGGGCTTCCATAAGAATGCATGCGGCTTGTTTGAAGATACCCGCATTCAATCATTTTCCGCCGCGCAGACCAAGCGCCTCACGCCCGCCGTACCGGCCAAATATTCATTCCATGCATGAATGAATTTGCTGACCGCCCGCAGGATGATCTCAGGCAGACGCGGGTGCAGAAGCCCCATCCAGCTCCGCCTGCCGGCGGGTGAAGAGCGTGAGCAGCGGCCCCGTGAGCATGGTGGTGGCCAGCGCCATGATCACCAGCATGGCAAAGATGCGCGGTGAAAGGATGCCGAGATCGTAGCCGATGTTCAGCGCGATCAGCTCCATGAGCCCGCGTGTGTTCATCAGCGCGCCGAGCTGCAGGGACTCGCTCCAGCTCATGCCCGTCCAGCGCGCGGCGATGGCGCTGCCGCCCAGCTTGCCCACCGTGGCCACGGCGATGATGCCCAGGCACAGCGCCCAGCCCTGCACATCATTGAGCAGACCGATCTGCGTGCGCAGCCCGGTGAAGGCAAAGAACAGCGGCAGCAGCAGCACGGAGCTGAAATTTTCCACCCGCACGCTCAGCTTGTGCCGGAAGCCGCCCGCCTCCGGCATGATGGCCCCCGCCAGGAATGCGCCAAACAGCGCGTGGATGCCAATGACCTCCGTGGCCAGCGCCGCGCCCACCACCACACAAATGACCGTGGCCAGCACACCGCGAGAGGGTGCCTCGCTTTCCATTCCATCCCTGCCGATCCAACGCGGCAGCAGCAGCCGCACGCCCTTGATCATGATGGCGATGAAGGCCAGCACGAGCAAAAGGTTCAGCGCAGAGGCTCCCACGCTGGTGGCGCGTGCTATGGCCACCACAAAGGCCAGGATGCTCCATGCCGTGACGTCATCCACCGCCGCGCAGGTGATGGCAGTGCTGCCGAGAAAGGTGCGGCTCAGCCCGCGCTCCTGCAAAATGCGCGCCAGCACCGGAAAGGCCGTGATGCTCATGGAGATGCCCATGAAAAGCGCAAAGGCCATGAAGCTCGTGCCTGGCTGCGCGAGATCCGTATAGAGAAAATACGCCAGCACCACGCCGAGAAAGTAGGGCAGCACAATGCTCGCGTGACTCACGATCACGGCGGCCTCCGCCTTTTTCCGCACGTGCCCCATGTCCACCTCCATGCCCACCACAAACATGAAGAGACAAACGCCGATCTGGCTTAGCAGCTTGAGCACGCCCAGAGAGGTGGCGGGAAACACAAACTGAAACGCGTCCGGCGCCAGCCAGCCAAAAAGAGACGGCCCCAGCAAAATGCCCGCCGCCATCTCCCCCACCACCGCAGGCTGACCGCAGCGCACAAACAGCATGCCCGCCAACCGCGAGGCTATGATGATGACGAGCAACTGCACAAAGAGATGGCTCAACGGATCATTCACATTCGCCCCCAGCCCCGAGAGCACTGCGGCTACCGCTGAACGCGAAGCAGCCATGCCAGCATGTGGCGCAGCAGCCTTGGCCATCACTGCACCTTGAGGCGCAGGCAGCCCTGCTCCGAGGTGCAGCACCAGCAGAATACCGGCACCGATGACAGAAAGCGTGACGAGATAAAACAGAGCGCTGCGTTTCATGGAGGCGATGGCTTGAAGATTAAGTCATGAGAAAACACTCACGCCGCCAGCAGCGGCTCTCCGTAGGGCAGGTCGTCAGGCAGTGGCACAAACTCACGAATCTGGCTCCAGAGCACGCTGAAGTCCTTGTTCACATCGCCGGAGAGGCAGTCGGTGATGGCACCTCCGGCATCCGGGAAGCGCTTGATCACTTCGCGGAAGGAGAAGTCCGGATTGTAGAAGGCATAGACCAGCTTGCGCATGTTTTCCACGCCTTGGCGGATCGTCTCGCCATACGCGGTGAAGCGCGCCGGGGAGAGATCGTCTTCCAGGATGCCCTGGTGCACGGCCTCGCCGGAGAGCACGCCGCACTTCAGCGCCAGCATCACGCCGCTGCTGAAGACGGGATCGAGAAATGCAAAGGAGTCCCCCACCAGCAGCAGCCCCGGACAGGCGCAATGCCGGGCATGGTGCGAGTACTCGCTGGTGATGCGGTATTCACCATTCGAAACGCCCGTGCCCAGGTGGTCTTTGATCCACTGGTTCTCCTCCACCTCGCGGTTGAAGATTTCCTTTGGGTCCTTCACACCACCACGCGTGAGATACTTGCCCTCCGCCACCACGCCCACGCTCACCATGTCATCGTGCTGCGGGATGTGCCAGAACCAGCCTTTGTCAGGAATGTAAGCGACCATCGTCTGGCCTTCGTCGATGCCGGGCTCGCGGGTGGAGCCCTTGTAGTACGTCCACACGGCGACCTTGTTGAGGTAGGGATCGCGCATGCGCCAGCCGTTGCGCGTGGCGGTAAATGCCTCCTTGCCCGTGCAGTCCAGCGTGATCTTGGCGCGGTATTCGGAGACGTTGCCGTCCTTGTCCCTGGCACGTGCGCCAGCCACGCGGCCGTCTTCCTTGATCAGCTCCAGCACCGTCATCTCCTCCAGCACCTCAGCGCCTTTTTCACGCGCATTGTCCAGCAGCATCTGGTCAAACTCCGAGCGCAGCACCTGCCACGTCTGCGCCACGCTTTCGCGGTCATAGCGGTTGAAGAAATAGAAGGGCTGTGAGGCCTTGCCGCTCGGCTGCACAAAGGCCACGCTGTACTTCTTCACAAAGTGGGACTTCTTCATCTTCGGGATCATGCCCAGCCGCTCCAGCGGCCCGTAGGTGAAGGGAATGAGCGACTCGCCGATGTGGTAGCGCGGAAATTTTTCACGTTCGAGGATGAGCACTTTGTGGCCGTATTCAGCCAGGATGGCGGCTGCGCTGGACCCAGCAGGCCCGGCACCGATGATAAGCGCGTCGTAGTTCATGAGAAGAAAGCCCCTCTCCAGGGCTTGCACGGATAAGCCGCCGCCGCGCCTAACGAAAATCTCATCTCGCTATCGCCTTGATGCCACTTCGGCATGATTCCACCATCATAACCATCCAGCATCAAAGCCATGCCGAAAGTCTATTTCCGTTATTGCATTCCATGCGGAAAAAATGGAGCTCATGCGCTCAGCCCTGCTCCTGCCCGCCTTGCTTCTTCTGGCCCCACCGACTCGTGGCGAGGGCATCGCCGACCAGCTCAAGTGGAACTTCCAGGCCCGCACTCGCGCCGAGTCACGCAACAACACTTTCGATTTCAACTCTGCCAAAAATTCCGTCACGGACGACACCTTTGTGCTGGCCCGCGTGCGCCTCGGGGTGGAGTGGCAGCCGGATGAGTGGGTACGCATCGCCCTGCAGGGGCAGGACACGCGTGAGGCCTTCTCCAAGCGGCCGAACGTCCCGCTGCAAAACGGCGCGGAGGGAGACGACAGCTTTGACCTCCGACTGGCCAGCATCGAAATCGGCAAGCCCACCGGGCTGAGTGTGAAGGCTGGCCGCCAGGTGCTGATGTATGGAGACGAGCGCCTCGTCGGCCCGCTGGAGTGGCAGAACTTCAGCCGCACCTTTGACGCCGTGAAGTTGCACTACCAGGCGCAAACGTGGTGGCTGGACGCCTTCACCTCCAGCGTGGTGCGCATCCGCCGCTCGCAGTTCAATGTGTCCGACTGGATCAACAACTCCGCCTCACGGAACCAGTTTTTCAGCGGCCTCTACTTCAGCAGCAAGGCCATCCCGTTCCAGACCACGGACCTGTACGCCTTTCACCTGCACGAGGAAAACACCGCCGGCACGTCCAATTTCGTCACCTTCGGCACCCGCCACAAAGGGGACCCCACCAAGCTGCGCGGCTGGGACTACACCGTGGAACTCGTGGGCCAGGTGGGGCAGCTCAGCGGCAAATCACTCACCGCCTACGCCTACCATCTGGAAGGCGGCTACAACTGGCTTAAAAGCCCGTGGAAGCCACGCCTCGCCATCGAGTACAGCGCAGGCAGCGGCGACAGCAATCCCAACGACGGCCACGCCCACACCTTCCAGAACCTCTTTCCCACCAACCACCCGCCTTACGGCTTCATGGATCTCTTCTCCTGGCAGAACATGCAGAACCTGGCGCTGCGCCTGGCGGCCAATCCCACCCCCAAGACCAAAACCACGCTGGACTTTCACTCCTTCTGGCTGACCACCACCGGAGATGCTTGGTATCGCGCCAACGGCACCACCACTGTGCGCCCGATCAGCCCCAATGCGAACAGCCACGCCGGATGCGAACTGGACCTGACCGTGAGCACCAAGCTGACCCCGCACCTCGATCTCCTCCTCGGCTACTCCCACTTCTTTGCCGGTGCCTACCTCGCCGCCACCGGCCCCAGCGACGACGCCGACTTTGGCTACTGCATGCTGACGCTGAACTATTGAGCGCCAGCAGGATCATTTTTTCGTGTATTTGATGGCAATCATGGGCCAACACATGGCAGTCCATGTCCAGCCCAGCCACGCTTCCCATCTTTGAACTCCGCCAGACCTTCACCGCCGCTCTGCTTGACCCGGCGCTGCCCAATCTGCTGATCAAAGCCCCCACGGGCTCCGGCAAGTCCACTCAGATCCCCCAGTTCGTGCTGGACTCCGGCCTGCTGGCGGAGGGAAAACGCTGCATCGTGCTGCAGCCGCGCCGCATCGCCGCACGCATGCTGGCCCAGCGCGTGGCGCGGGAGCGCAATGCCCGACTCGGCGGCGAGGTGGGCTATCAGGTGCGGTTTGAAAACATCACCAGCAAGGAGACGCGCCTGAGCTATGTGACCGAGGGCGTGATGCTGCGGCAGATGCTGGAGGACCCGCAGCTCGAGCGCGTGGGCTGCATCGTCATCGACGAATTCCACGAGCGGCATCTGGATGGCGATCTCGTGCTCGCCTTTGCACGCCAGCTTCAGCGCACACGCCGACCGGATTTGAAGATCATCGTCATGTCCGCCACGCTGGTGCCAGGGCCGTTGGTGGATTTCATGCAGCCGTCCAAGCTGCTCGAATCCGAAGGCCGCACCTTCCCTGTGGAAGTGCACTATCAGGCCCCGCTCCAGCTCAAGACTGGCTACCCGGAGCCGATCTGGGATCAGGCCGCACGCGCCTGCGAAGACCTCGCAAACTCCCCCGGCTTCAGCGGAGACATGCTCGTCTTCATGCCGGGTGGTCATGAAATTAGGAAGACCATCGCCGCAATCCAGGGGCGCAGCTTTGCCCGGGGCCGCCGCGTGGTGCCGCTGCATGGTGAGCTAACGCCACAGGATCAGGACGCCGCCGTCACACCCGGCGAGCAGCCGAAAATCATCGTCAGCACCAACGTCGCAGAAACCTCCCTCACCATCGAAGGCGTGCGCGCCGTGGTGGATGGTGGGCTGGCCCGCACCGCCTCGTATGATCCGCGCCGTGGCATCAATACGCTGACCGTGCAGAAGATCAGCCGCGCCTCCGCCGAGCAGCGCGCGGGACGTGCTGGCCGTCTCGGCCCCGGCATCGCCATACGCTTGTGGACACAGCGCGAGCACCTGCTCCGGCCTGAAAGCGAACTGCCGGAGGTGCAACGCCTCGATTTGAGCGAGGCATTGCTGGCCCTGCGCGTGCTCTCACGCGAGCCTTTCGACTGGTTCGAGCCGCCCACGCCTGCCTCGCAATCCCGTGCCGAGAACCTGCTGCACGATCTCGGCGCGCTCGATCACGAAGGCCGCATTACTGCTCTTGGAAAGCAGATGAGCCGCTTCCCGCTGCACCCGCGCTTCTCCCGCATGCTGCTCGCCGCCGCGCAGTTTGGCTGTCTGCGCGAAGCCACACTCTGCGCCGCCGCCGCACAGGGGCGTGACATTTTGCTCGTGGGCAAAAACAACGCCTCGCACAAAAACGAAGACCTCTGGGAACATGACGACATCACCGAATTTCAGGCCATCCTGCGCGCCTTCATCCGCGCCGAGGCCATGAACTTCAACCCTGACGACTGTGCCCGCTACGGCATCCACGCCACCGCCTCGCGCGAGGCCGCACGCAGCGCCGATCAGTTCCTGCAGCTCGCCAAACGCTCCGGCCTGCCCATCAATGACGAGGTGGCAGATCCCACTGCACTCGCCCGCACACTGCTCGCCGCCTTCAGCGATCACCTCGGCGTGGAGACCAGCACCGGCAGCCGCATCTACCGTCTGGCCGGAGGCTACAGCGGCCACCTTGGCAAGGACGCACACATCCGCCCGCCGCGCCTCATCGTCGCCTCTGAGATCGTGGAGGTGCAGGGCAAGGCGCTCACCGTGCAGCTCAACAACTGCACCCGCATTGAAGAGGAGTGGCTGCGCGAACTCTTCCCCGAAGACTTCACCACCGGCAACCGCGCGGCTTATGACGCCGTGAACCGCCGTGTGATGAACCTTGAAGAAGTCCGCTTCCGCAGCCTCGTGCTCAGCAGCCGCGAGCGCGGCGAGCCCGATGAATCCACCGCCGCCAGCCTGCTCGCTGCGGAGGTCATCGCGGGCCGACTGCAACTCACCAACTGGAACGAGAAGGTGGAGCAGTGGATCACCCGTGTGAACTGCCTCTCCAAATGGATGCCCGACCTCGAAATCCCGGCCATCGGCGAGGAGGACCGCCATCTTATTATTGAGCAGGTGTGCACCGGCTGCATCGCCTACCGCCAGCTCAAAGACCGCGACATCTTCCCCGCCCTGCACCAGTGGCTCAGCCACAGCCAGCGCGAGCTGCTCGACAAATACGCCCCCGAACGCTACCCGCTCAAGAACGGCAAGACCGCGCGCATCGTCTATGACGAAAAGCAGCCGCCGAGCGTGAGCGCCGTGCTGCAGCACATGTATGATGTGAACGAAAACCCCAAGGTCGCAGCAGGCCGCATCAGCGTCACCGTACATCTGCTGTCACCCGCGCAAAGACCGATTCAGACGACGGGAGATATTGGAAGATTTTGGCGCGAGGGATACCCGGCGGTGAAAGCGCAGTTGAGAGGGCGTTATCCGAAGCATGAGTGGCGTTAGTTTTTAAATTGAATCCTTGGCAGACTTATGCCCATCAGGGTTTAATTCTGAAATGATCGAAAAAATGCGCTCACTCGCCCTAGGCTTTGTCTGGCTGACATGTTGCTGGCTGCGAGGGCAGGATTTGTCCGAGACCCTTTCCAACATTGCCTCAGGTGAAGGCAGGCCGGAGGTGATGTCAAAGGCGCTTACGCCGTGGCTGGATGAGGAAGGCTTTGACCGCCTGAAGGAGGCGCTGGAGGCGCTGGATGCCACTGAGGGGGCGAAGCAGCTCAGTGCGCCCGAATGGATGGCTGTGGCTTGTGTGGAGGAGCATCTGCTGCGCCCGACGCAAGCGCTGGCGGCGTGGAAAAAAGCCTGCGCCAGCCCGCAGAACGTCACGGCGCTAATACAACTGGGACTGGCGCATGCACTGGCTCATCAGCGCCAGTTTGATGAAGCGGTGAAGGTGCTGGAGGAGATGGATGCAGCCAAGGCTGACATGCACTGCGTGCAGGAGGCCGTTTGGCTGCTGCACAGCATGGCCACCGAGAGCGGTCAGCAAGCGCAGGCAGCCCTGCTGACACTGCCACAGCGCATGGTGGAGAAAAGACCCGACGATACGGAACTCAAGCTGCTGCTAGCACGGCTACCACCGGCCAGAGGTTTCTCACCTGAGACGACGCGCAGTGCCAAAGAAGCCCTGAGTCAGGCAAAAGATGCACCATCCAAGCTGGCCTGGCGGCTGGTGGTGCTCGACAGCGAAATACAACAGGAGAAGAACTTAGAGGCCGCAAAGGAAGCGCTGCAAGGCCTGGTGGAAAGCAAGCCAAATTCAGAGGAAGAATGGCAACTGCTGGGCCGACTCACACGTGCGCTGCAACAAGGGCGCCGCAACCCATCCAAGGAAGGCATACCGAAAGAGGAAGAGCTGGCCGGGCAGTTCAAAGACCGGCCTGCTGTGGTGCGCCGCATGGCGATCTGCCTGCGGGCAGCCGGTGCCACCGACACCGCGCAAAAAGTGCTGAGCCTGCTGAATGAAGACGCAGGGGCGAGGAAGCTGATCTCTGACTGGGAGGAGAAAGACTGGCGCGAACCGCAGCTGATCGAACGCCCGAGAATGGCGGCGGTGAGCAAAGTGGAAGACAGCGGAATACAAGCGGCAGCTCCAGCATGGCAGGCGGAAGTGAAGAAACTGGCCCCGGAGGCCCGCTTGAAAAAACTGCTCGAACTATGGAAGGCGAATCCACAGGACCACGCGGCGGCATTGCAACTGATCGAACGCTTCTGCTCATACGACCGCAAGTGGAAGCAGGCGGAGATGCAGCAGGTGATCCTGCGAACGCATTTTGCATGTGCGGACAGCACCGCGCGGCGGGCATGGTGGCGGCAGCTCGCTCTGAAGCAAATACACACTGGCATGAGGATGGCGCCCATTAGTGATGTCGCGGCGGGGTGGTGGCACTCCGTGCGGTGGCGCATGGGTGAAAATATCGAATACTGGGAGGCACTGACGCAGTCTCAAAACAGATACTACCCGCCGTCATTGCTTGAGGCGGCGCGGCTCGCTCCTGAAAACGAAGGAACGAAGTTTGATCTGGCCAAAGCGCTTTGGCGTAATGGAGCGGTCGAAGAGGCACTGCACCTGATGGACGGGTTGACGACTCCCCACTTGCGAAAAGTGGCACACCTGGAGACGGCGGTCATCGATCTGTTCCAAGGGCGGCTGCATGCGGCTACAAAAACGATTTTTACCATGGCGGGCGATGAAGCCCTGGACGCGACCATGGCGGAGACACTGAGCCTCGGGCTGATGGCGTGGCGTGAGTGGGCGGATGCGGTGGATTTTTTGGCGGCGCAACGGCAGCGGTTTCCCGCAGACTACCGGCTGGCAGCGCTGCACGGACTGGCGCTGAGAGGCGCGGGCGAGCCTGATAAGGCAGCTGAGGTGTTCCTGGAGATGGGCGGATTTGAGCAGGAAATCACGTCAACGCAGGGATACGGACGGTTCGAAGAATTGGGCATGATGAGTGCCCCCACTGAAGACTCAGGCAATTATCTCCAGGAGAAATGGGAGCAAATGCAGCGGGCCGTCATCAACGCACAACGGGAAGATCTGGGGCTGCGGCCATGGACCGACCAGCAAGAGCAGGAAAAAAATGGCTACTATGGCACAAGCTATTTCAACCCGGTGACGCCGCCGAGGGTCCAGTATGCGGCAGCATGGGGCATGGCTCATTTGTTTATCCTGATGGCAGAGCTGCCCGAAGCGCAGCGGCAAGCATGGGCGGAGAGGGCTCGAATGGCGAGACTGCCGATGCCGGAACTCCTGGTGGCGGGCAGGATGCTCCAGGAGAAAAGCGACGAGGCAAGGCTGGCGCTGGATCCGGCATGGCTCGAACAGCATCTGGATCTGCCCTGGGTGGGAACGCTATGGGTGCAAATGGCCACCAGACGCGAACCGCTGGGGCCTGTCAGTTCGGAACTGGCCTTGAGAGCTTCACAAGTCAACTTGGAGACCCATGTGCCTACAGCGCTGAAGGCCGCGCTGCTGGCCTGTCGCCTCGCGCCGCAGAACCCTGCCGCGCTGGATGCGGTGGCGGCGGCCCTGGCACGCGGCAAGCCGGACAACGCTGCCTCTTTGATCTCTCAGATGGCAATGGATCTAGGACAGATACCGCTGGAGGTGCGGCGCAAGGTGGCGCAGCAGTTGATCAAGGAGCTGAATGCGCTGTCACAAAAAGTCACGGATATTACACGCCTGGCACGCATGCACCGGGAGATGCTGCAGTGCGCCCTGTGGCTGGGTGAATGGGAAACAGCAGCGCGGGAGGCCGATGCTGCGCTGGCGTCCAGAGCACGTGAACCGTTGTGGGAAGATCCCTTTCCTGCGGAGAAGTGGATCGAGAGCACGCTGGCATCTCCGTTTGTCTTGAAGGAATTTCCGAACCGTCTCAGCGGAGAACTCCAATACTATCTCCGCATGGCCCCAGAAAAGGAGCTTATCAAAGCGGAAGAGACAGCCTCCTTCCTGGCTGCTGGTGCGAAGATTCAGGACTGGCTCTTCAAAATTCAGTGGCAGCTGGCCGGCGGCGATGAATCCGCTGCGAAGAAGATGGTGCCTGTCTGGCTAAAGGCCCAGCCAGAGAATGGTGATGCGTTGCAGGCGGCCGCCGGGCTGGCCACGGCGGAGCAAGACCTGCCACGTGCGCTGGACCTGCTGCATGCACGAATGCAAGTGCAAAAGAAACCTGAGGAACGGCAGCTGGCGCAAATCATATACCTGATGGCCGGCACTTATCGGGGTGAAAGGCGTGAAGGCATGACCGAGAAGCCGCCAGCACCACCTCCTGCGGCCCACGTGAAACGGCTGCAAGCAGTGGCGGCAGAGCTACTCCCCCGGCTGCAAAAAATTCCGAACGGTCAACGCGCGCCTTGGGCAGAAATCCTGCGGGGGCTGGGGCTTCTGGCTGAAGCGGACACCCTGCGTGACAAGCCCAACAAGAAGGCTGAATTCCTGGAGCATATCTGGAATGGAGAGAACAACGCGTATTTTAATCTGCTGCAACAGTCCTTGAACCAAGCCAATGACCTGCCATTCAGCGATGATGTCGTGTGGGTGGTGGAGCACCAGCAAGCCACTCCCACCGCAGCAACGGTGGAGGTCTTGGTACGTCTCCTGCGGAATGAGGCAGACAGGCGGTTCTTCGATAAAGATGGGTACAGGGGTCAGCTTGAGCGATGGCAGCGGATCATCGTACCGAAAGGTCTGGCCAAGAGCGTGCTGGCTGCGGCCGATCCGGGCAAGGCTCCCACGTGGCGGCGGCTCGTACAAGCGGTGCAGGCGGCGGAAGCCTGCGAGGACTGGGAGCAGGCGATTGCCTGGGCGACTGAGGCGCTTGAACTTGAGACAGACAACTCAACGCTGAAGGCGGTCATTGCCGGAGCGCGACTGCGATCCCCCAGCGGCGACCCCGATAATCTGGTGGAAGCTTTAAAAACACAGCCTCCCGCCGAAGCCTATCGCAACCTTTACACGATGCTGAAAACAGCGCAGGCCACGACGGACTGCGACCAACGGCTGAAGCTGGCCGGTGCGGTGGTGCGGCTGGCCAGGCAGCAACCCAGCATCCTGACTCCCAAGGAGGGTTCCAGAGGCTGGACTGTGTCCAGCACCTTTGCGCTGCTGGCGGATGCGGTTAAAAACGAAGCAGGGGGCATCGTGTCCCCCGAGCTGTATCCTGAACTGGAACCTTTTAACCATTCCGATCCCAATCCGAACGCGGCGGCCAATCCTGCCAGCGCCAATGAAATGGCGGCACGGAAAAAACTCTTCGTGGAATTTTGCAAACTGTCCCTAAAACATCCGGAATGGTTAGGCGAGACGCTGCACTATCTGCTGATGGCTTATGTGGCGGACCAGCAGCCGGATGCCGCTGCGCTGGTGGATTCCATCAAACAGGGTCTGGCTGAAAAACCGGAGCTAACTTTTGATTACCTCCACGAGCTAAGTCAATTTGAATCACGGGTCAGCAGTGGCCCGCGGCTGCGTTTGGCAGAGCTGGGGTTGCAGATGCTTGACGCCATCTATGGCAAACCTTCGCCACTTCCCTACAGAAACCTGGATTCGGATGGGCTGACCAAGATCATCGCGGGGGCAATACCGCCAGGGAATGATCGTCACCATCTCTGGGCCTTGTGGGAATGCCCGTTGGACTTGAAGGAGCTGTACACGGCGGAACAACTGACGCTGAATCGTGCGCGCCGTGCGCTGATGGATCAATATTGGCAGGCCTCGAAGCCGCTGCCGCAACTGCGGCGGCTGTTGTTCCCCACCTGGGCGGCCTACCGGCTGCACTTTGTGGACAAGATCGATGAAGTGCTCGCAGTGGCACGCGAGCTGGCCAGCGATGCGCCGAATGACTACTCCCTGCTGCGTGAGTTTGCACACAGGGCGGTGGAGTCCTATGAAAATCCACACCACGTCCTTGCCGCAGAACTGATGGAGGCGCTGCTGCATGACCAGTCGTCCAAGCTCAATCCCGAAAAAGTGAAGGAGCCGGTCAACAGCATCATCCGCGTTTTAACCCTGGGACGCGATCATCAGGCGGCCCCTATGCCTCCGCTCTCCGCCACACCTGAGGAAGCGGAAAAACTGCTCAGTCTGACTTTGCAGGCTAGACGGCGTGCCGTGCTCGCAAGACTGACGGAACTGATGGGAAAAACTGTCGGCAGTTGAACGTCGCTCACCTCACTCCCCGATGCAATACAGCGTCTTCGCCGAGCGCAGAAACAACTGCCCGTTGCTGATCGCCGGAGTGGCGCTGTGGTCGGAGGTGTCGCCTTCGATGGTGTTGCGGGAGATGAGTTCGAATTTGGGACCGAGTTTGACGACGAGGACTTCGCCGCGACGGCTGACGTGGTAGAGGTGGCCGTTGGAAACGACGGGAGAGGCATAGTCGCCTCCTCCGCCACCACCGCGACGTCCGCCGCCGCCGCCAAAGCCCTGATTGCCGCCCTGCTGAGAAGTTCCGCCGGTGGATTCGATGCGTTCATTGTAGATCTCGGAGCCGGTCTTGGCATCACGGCAGGTGGCGATGGAGCCGCTGATCCAGTAGAGGCGACCATCATAGAGCACGGGGGTGGCGATGCGTGAGCCGTTGGGGCCGGTCCAAAGGGTGTTGGTGGCGCTGACGTCTCCTTTGCCGCCGGCCTTGATGGCCACGGAGCCACCGCCGCGCTCGCTCATGGCAAAGACGGCGCTGCCATCAGTCACGACGCTATTGCACACGGAGTCGCTCTGCAGGCCGGTGGCGTACCAGCGCAACTTGCCGGTGTCGGGATTAAAGCCCCAGACTTCGCCAGGGACGGCGATGGCCAGATCCGCTCCGGCGAGAACAGGCGTGCCCCAGGTGCCGGCGAAACCTTCAGAGGGAGCTTTCCAGAGCTGCTTGCCAGTGATTTTATCAAAGCCATACATCGCCTGGCTCTCCACGAGCGCGGGCACGATGAGCACGTCTCCATGCAGCACGGGGCTGGAGGCGCTGCCCCAGCCGCGGCGGTCGTCCCAATCACCCACATCCGCCTGCCAGCGGGCATTGCCTTCGAGGTCAAAGGCGTGCACACCGGATTTGCCGAAGAAGGCGAAGACGCTCTTCCCATCTGAGACGGGCGTGTGGCTGGCGTAGCCGTTCTGCGCAAACATGCCACCGTAGCGCTCCTCCGGTTGCTTCGCAGCCACAGAGCGGTCCCAGAGGATCTTGCCCGTGGCACGCTCCACGCAGATGAGGTGACGCTTCAAAGCCGTGATGTCTCCCGCCGACTGCGGGCCATCGGTGGCGTAGCCGCTCCAGCAGGTGACGAAGATGCGGTCTCCCACGACGATGGGGCTCGATGAACCGGGGCCGGGCAGGTCGGTCTTCCACTTGAGGTTCTTCGTAGCGCTCCATTCCACCGGCACCGGTTTATCATCGGGCGCGATGCCGCTGCCATTGGGCCCGCGAAAGCGCGGCCAGTCCGCGGCGCCGAGGGTGAACGATGTGGAAAGCAGAAGAAGGACAGAAAGGCGCGTGCTCATGCGGAGCTTCAACACTCATCACAGGCATCAGTTGCAGCCGTTCAGCGCTCGGCCGTCTCTCACGCGGCCTTCTTGCCGCCAGCGGCCAGTTTGGCAGCCTGCTCCACCCAGTGCTCGCGTTGGATGCGGTCCTTGAAGGCCAGCTTGCTGGAGAACTCGCGGATATTCTCTTCATTCCAGGCGGCGATCTGCGCGTAGGTATAGACGCCGTATTCATTGAGTCGCTGCTGCAGCACCTGTGCGATGCCTTGGAGCTTGGTGAGATCATCGACTTTTTCAGGCCGGGTTTTGTAAATGAGCCCCAGCATAGGGTCCTCCTCTGGTTTGATTTCCGGCTCGGTTTGGGTCTGCGGCTCCTGCCTGGCGATCTCCGGCTCAGCATGAATTTCGATTTCGGGAAGCGGTGCCACTGAGAGCTCGCTCAGAATGGCGATGGCATTCGTCTCCGCAGGGGCTGTTTGGCCCTGCGCATGTGGGTGAGTGGCAATGATGGCCGCCAGCGGCGAGATGTCCTTCTCTTTCGGCTGGGACACCACCCATGGATTGGCTTTAGCAGGCCCTTCTGATGATGAAGCATCTGCTGCCACAGTCGAGTCCTCCACCGTGGCTGGCGGTTCTGGCTTCAGCGCTGTCTTGGGCCGGATGAGATTGACCTTGGCAGGTGCGGGAGATTCCACCAATGAAGGCGGTGCCAGAGGGGCCGATGGAGCAGCCTGCGGAGCCGAAGCGGCAGCCGCCTCTTTCTTGGGCATATGAATGGTTTCCGTGGCCATGGCGATGACCTGTCCGGATTTCACTGTGTGGTCGGCGATCTTGCGCTTCAGATCGGCGATCTCTCCTTTCATGGCCTCAGCCTCTTTGAGCAGCGCCCTTGTCTGCCGCTTGTAGCGCCCCCATGTGGCATAGCCAAAGAGCAGACCCACGATGAAGAAGATGCCCCCCAGCACGCAAACGAAAATGCCGCTGTGCATGAGCATGTAGATCAGCGGCTCGGCGGTGAGGGATTCGAAATCAAATTTCATGATCTGGGGTTATTTGACGAGGAGTTCCACACTGCGCGGACTGGCAGGTGCGGAGGGGGAGCCTGCAGGCACGGAGTCAAAAACGGTGGCACTGATGTCAGCCGCCGGCACGCCCTGCTGCACCATAAAAGAGAGCACGGCCTCAGCACGCGCCTGCCCCAGGGCTTTCTCAGCAGCCAGCGGAGCTCCCGGGTCCGGATGTGCACCAATCACCAGCCCCAGTGCCGGACCAGCGGCCAGCAGCGCAGGCGCCAGCAGCGCCAGCTTGGTCTGCTCCTGCGGCGGGAGGCTGGCCGATCCTGCATCAAACAAGATGGTGCTGGCATGCAGGCTCTCACGCAATGGCTTCAGCGCCTCCGGAGAGATCTTTGATAGAGGATGATAACCTGGGAAATGATACACCGAGGGCACGAGCGTGAACTGCACGTCCACCTTGGCAGCCCCCGTCACCGGCCGCAGCAGTGCCAGCCACACGCTCTCCAGCTGGCGCGTGGCCGTGCCTCGCAGGTGAGGGATGCCATCGCTCAGGATGTCAAAGGAGCGCGGACCGGGCACTCTAAAGTAGCCGCCCACAAAAGCCGCCAGCTCGTGTGGCTTGGCAAATGAGGCAGGAAGCACGTGGGGACTGGCCTTGAGCCCAGCGGGGTCCACCACACGGCCTGCGGCGGCCTCCGCCAGTGCGGCCACCAGCTCTGCCTTTAGCGTGATGTCCGGCAGCAAGCCGCTGAGGACGATGGCCTCTTCCGTAGCGCGAATGTGCAGCTCTGCAGGCACACGCAGGGTGTCAATGAGCGGTTTCAGCATTGGGCCTGTGGTGGTCAGCGGCAGCTTCACGCCCTCCGGCCAGCTCACTTCGGCGGAGGTGTGCAACTCCTTCGTGTCCAGCTTCAGGTCCGGACGCAGATCCGCCAGCAGACGGCTCAGTTTTTTGATCTCGTCCCCCTGCGGAAACCAGCCGCTGAGGTGCAGCGTGCCGCCCTCCAGCCTGCCACTCAAGCTGGCACGCACCACGATGTGCTCAGCACCAGGCCTCAGCCGCAGGGGCACCAGGGTGCGCATGGAGGCCAGAGCCCGTTGCCTTGCCGCAGGGTCGGGAGCCTCTCCAGACACCGCCAGATCAAAGAAGCGCAGCTCCACCACCGGATCTCGTACCCCGGCGGCTTTCAGCCTCTCCATCGCCACCTGCGTCAGCACCGGCAGATTGTCCCGGCAGAAGAGCCAGGCATGCACTCCTGTGGCCATGGGCAGCAGGATGAGCATGAAAAGCAGCAGTTTCAGACGCATGAAAGAGTGGCGGAGTGGCAATTGACACAGCGGACGCGGAACCGATAATCCGCGGCCCCGCTGACCTGCGGTACCGTTAAAAGTACGCGGACGGCGAGGCAAGGACTAACTGTACCCCAATTACTTAACCCCAAAATCACGCTCATGTCAGTCGTCATCGCAGGAACCGTCGCCCTCGACAATGTCAAAACCCCGCAGGATGCCCAGGAGAACCTGCTCGGAGGTTCCGCCAGCTATGCCGCCCTGGCCGCCAGCATCTTCTGCCAGCCCATCCACCTCGTGGGCGTCATCGGCCATGATTTCCCCAAGCCCCACCTCGACATGCTGGCCTCCCGTGGCATCACGCTGGACGGTCTGGAGCGCAGCGAGGGCGAGTCCTTCACCTGGACCGGCGAGTACCATGAGGATATGAACAACCGCACCACCCACAAGGTGGGCATCAATGTGCTGGAGCAGTGGCAGCCCAAGCTCCCCGACGCCGCCAAAGCCGCCAAGGTGGCCGTGGCCGCCAACATGAGCCCCGACAATCAGATGCAGATGCTGGATCAGATCCAGGCCGACTTTGTCACCGCCGACACCATGGACCTGTGGATCAACATCGCCAACGAGCGCCTGCACGACGTGCTCAAGCGCATCGACCTCCTCGTCATCAATGACGGCGAAGCCAAGGAATTTGCCGGCACCACCAACCTCGTGGAAGCCGGGCGCAAGCTGCAGGCCAAGGGCCCCCGCTTCGTCATCGTCAAGCGTGGTGAGCACGGCAGCTTCCTCTTTGGTGAAAAGCCGGAGGAATTTTTCGCCTGCTCCGCCTACCCGCTGCACAGCGTGTTTGACCCGACCGGCGCTGGTGACTCCTTCCTCGGCGGCCTCTCCGGCTGGCTGGCTGCCAATGGCAAGACCAAGCCCACCTTTGAAGACCTCAAAACGGCCGTCGTCCACGGCAGCGTGACCGCCAGCTACACCTGCGAAGCCTTCAGCACCCACAAGCTGCAAACGGTGACTCTCAAGGACATCGCCGCGCGTATCTCCGAGCTGCGCTCCTTCACTGCGTTCTGATTTTGCGGTTGTTTGCCATTATTTGCAGTGGTTTGCGATTGTTTCCAAACTGCTGCAAACAGCCCTCTCCGGAGGTTCGGCCAACAACTGCAATCCATTGCCAACCACCGCCAACAACTGCAAACCTCCCATGTGGACCTCCATCAAGACCTTCAAGGACATCAAGCTGGAAAAAACCAGCGACGGTATCGCCAAAATCACCATCAACCGGCCCAAGGTGCGCAATGCCTTCCGCCCGCTGACGGTGAAGGAGATGCTGGAGGCCTTTGACATCGTGCATGAGGACAGGGATGTGGGAGTGATCATCCTCTGCGGCGAAGGCCCCCTGGCCTTCTGCTCCGGTGGCGACCAAAAGGTGCGTGGAGACGCTGGCTACATCGGCGATGACGGCGTGCCCCGCCTGAACATCCTCGATGTGCAGCGGAAGATTCGCACCATCCCCAAGCCCGTTGTGGCCATGGTGGCAGGCTACGCCATCGGCGGCGGCCACGTGCTCCATGTGGTGTGCGATCTGACCATCGCCGCCGAAAACGCCCGCTTTGGCCAGACCGGGCCAAAGGTGGGCAGCTTTGACGGCGGCCTGGGCTCCAGCTACCTGGCCCGCATCGTGGGACAGAAAAAAGCCCGCGAGATCTGGTACCTCTGCCGTCAGTATGATGCGAAACAAGCTCTGGAAATGGGCCTGGTGAACACCGTCGTGCCCCTGGAGCAGCTGGAGGAGGAAACCCTGAAATGGTGCCGCGAGATGCTCCAGCACTCCCCGCTGGCCCTGCGCTGCCTCAAGGCCGCCCTGAATGCCGACTGCGACGGCCAGATGGGCCTGCTAGACCTAGCCGGAAACGCCACCCTCCTCTATTACATGAGCGAAGAGGCCAAGGAGGGCAAAAACGCCTATGTGGAGAAACGGAAGCCCGATTTTTCCAAATTTCCGCGTGTTCCTTGAAAGGCTCGGATAAATCCGAACTTAAAAGTCAAGGATGCCTTTATGGTTGCCACCTCCGGCTGAGTTTGTATGATCGGAACCCGTTCGTTGACACACTCTCCCCGACATGGCCAAACGCACCAAATCCAAACCTGCCGCCCCCGCCCCTTCCGCATCGTCCTCCTCGAACGATCTCAGCCACATACGTGAGATCGTCCAGCTGATGGCGGGGAACGATGTTTCCTATTTCTACAGTGAGCGCAATGGAGCCAAGCTCGAGCTTCGCCGTGGTTCCGACCTGGAAGCCGTGAAAGAGCTCCTCAAGAGCCTCCCTGCCTCCTCCGGTGCTCCGGTAACCTACGCCGCCGCCCCTGTAGCTCACGCCCCTGCCCCCGCGGCAGCAGCTGCAGCCCCCGCCGCTGCCGCTCCTGCCCCTGCCGCATCCTCTGCCCCTGAGGCTGTGGGTCCGACCATCAATTCCCCCATGGTGGGTACTTTCTATCGCAGTTCCGCCCCCGGAGAGAAAGCCTTCGCCAATGTGGGCGACCATGTGGATGAAAACACCACGGTCTGCATCATCGAGGCCATGAAGGTGATGAACGAGATCAAGCCCGAAGGCGTGCGCGGCACCATCGCCCGCGTGCTGGTGGAAGACGGCAAGCCCGTCCAGTACGGCCAGCCCCTCTTTGAGTTGAAAGCCTGATCCACCGCCCTCCTCTGCAACTGATCTCCTGATGCCCTGGCACTCCCGGGCCCGGCGCGTGACAGCGGCCGGGCAAGCCAGACCTCCACTACCTCTCTAGCGCTCTCATGTTCAAAAAAGTCCTCGTTGCCAACCGTGGTGAAATCGCTCTCCGCGTCATTCGTGCCTGCAAAGAACTCGACGTCAAAACCGTCGCCGTTTACTCCGAAGCCGATGTCGATTCGATGCACGTTCACCTCGCCGATGAAGCTATCTGCATCGGCCCAGGCCCCAGCACCGAGAGCTACCTGAAGATGAGCCGCATCATCAGTGCGGCGGAGATTGCCAATGTGGACGCCATCCACCCCGGCTACGGCTTCCTCTCTGAGAAGGCCGAGTTCGCCGAGATCTGCGCCCAGTGCAAAATCAAGTTCATCGGCCCGTCCGCCCGCGTCATCAGCATGATGGGGGACAAAAACGTGGCCCGTGAGACCGCCCTCAAGGCGGGCATGCCCATCACCCCTGGCTCCGACGGCATCATCCACACGGAAGAAGAAGCCCTCGAATGGGCACGCAAGATCGGCTACCCGGTCATGATCAAGGCCAGCGCCGGTGGCGGCGGCCGTGGCATGCGCCCCGTTCTGAACGAGGCCACCCTGCGCTCCAGCTTCCAGGCCGCCTCCCTTGAGGCCATGAAGTGCTTTGGAGATGGCTCCATGTACATGGAAAAGCTGGTGGAAAAGCCCCACCATATCGAATTCCAGGTGGTGGCAGACTCCCACGGCAATGTGGTCCACCTCGGCGAGCGCGACTGCTCCATGCAGCGCCGCAACCAGAAGATCATCGAGGAGTGCCCCTCCCCCAAGATCTCCGCCAAGCTGCGCAAGCGCATGGGCGAGGCCACCGTCAAGCTCTGCAAGGAGATCGGCTATGAGAACTGCGGCACCATCGAGTTCCTCGTCGATAACAAGTGCGAGAACTTCTACTTCATGGAGATGAACACCCGTATTCAGGTGGAGCATCCTATCACCGAAGAGGTCTATGGCTGCGACCTGATCAAGGAGCAGATCCGCATCGCTGCCGGCCTGCCGCTGAGCGAGCACGTGCTGGACGCCCAGCCCCGTGGCCACGCCATCGAGTGCCGCATCAATGCCGAAGACCCGGCCCGCAACTTCGCCCCCAGCCCCGGCAAGATCAATCTCTGGTACACCTCCGGTGGCCGTGGCGTCCGCGTGGACACCCACGTGTACTCCGGCTACTCCGTGCCGCCATATTATGATTCGATGATCGCCAAGCTCATTGTCACCGGCGCCACCCGCGACATCGCCATCCGCCGCATGCGCCGCGCCCTCGGGGAGTTCACCATCGAAGGCATCAAGACCACCATCCCACTGCAGAGCAAGATCATGACCACCTCGGACTTCCAGAACGGACAGTACGACATCACCTGGGTGGAAAACTTCCTGCGCCAGGAAAACATGTGAGCGTAGAGCAAGTAGCCCTCTCCTGCTCCCTAATTCCTCTCAATCAATAGCGGCTTGGCTTCCAAGCCGCTATTTTTATGCCCTACTACCAGATTATCCCCCAGTTCCGCCCCAGTGGGAAGTAGCAGAACAGACCGGGGCCTACGAGGTTACGCTCGGGAACGGCGCCCCAATAGCGGCTGTCGGAGCTGTTGTAGCTGTTGTCCCCCATAGCCCAGTATTCGCGCTTGTCTTCACGGTTGGCCAGCTCGCGCGTGCTGCCGCTGGAGAGGTAGCCAAAGTTCCCGTAGCCCTTGTAGTCGCCCTGCATGCCACCCACTCGCTTCATGCCAAATTCCTCGGCGGGCTTGCCATTGATCCACAGCACCGGCGACTTCACTTCCAGTTTGTCTCCAGGCACGCCCACGAGACGCTTGATGTAGTGCTGCGAGCCCTGCTCTGGCGGGATGTTCATGTAGGCGCTGCGGATGTTCTTGGTGGTGAACACAAAAACCTCCCCGCGCTTGGGGCTGCGAAAGTTGTAGGCAAACTTGTTCACCAACACGTGGTCTCCGGTGTCCAGAGTACCACGGGCCAGCAGCTGGCCCTCGGTGATGAAGGTGCCGCCTGATTTGGTGATCTGAAGCTCCACACGCGCATCCGGGGTGATCTTCTCCCCCGCCTCGCTCATGGGCAGGTTCAGGTAGGTGCGTAGGCCGAGATTGAAGCCATCCGGGTCTGTGGCCAACTGGCGCATGGGCGCCCAGATCCACTGCGTGCCACCATCTTCAAAGTGCAGACGGCAGTGGGTGAAAAAGCCCAGAAAGCTGTGCTCCGTGAGGGGTTCGTCCCTTCTCAGCCAGCCGGAGCGCTTGGCCACCACATTATAGTAGCTGCGCCCCGCCACCCAGTCCTTCACCTGGGCAATCGGGTTGGGTGTCACGTCTTTCTCCGTATGGTTGGCCACCAGGCCGTAAAGTGTGGGCTGCATGGAGCCCGTCGGGATCTTGAAAGGCTGCGCCACGTAGCTGCGAATGCCCAGCGCGATGACGATGGCCACGAAGAAGACCTCCACGTTTTCACCGATGTCCGAATGCTCCTCGTGCGGCAGGGCCTTTTCGCAAGTTTTATTGATCTCGTCATTCAGCGCCGCGATCTGCGCTTTGTCGCGGGCGCGCATGGCGTCCTCCAGCCGGGTGCGCAGTGCGCAGATCTCGTCCAGCTTGGCCGGCGGCAGCACGTCGCGCTTATAGTTGATGAAGCGCGTCACCCCTTTGTGCAGGAGCTTGGCGTGCTTGAGATAACGGGGGGTCAGGAAAAACATGGGAGGCCGGGCCAGATACTAGGGGGTGGCGCGCAATGCTCAAGTGCCGGAGTGCACCTTCTTCATCACTCTCGTTCAGTCAGGTTTAATGAAAGCACATATGGAAACGGGTCCTCATTCGATGCTGACCGGGTGACAAAGCAGCGGTGGATCACCAGTTCCGTGCGCTCCTCCAGGCTAAGCCCGCTTGGGGAATACCCTGGTTTGTCCCCCAGCGACACATCCCATGCTCTGTCCACATTAAGGTACATCTGAGAGCCAAACCGGTAATCACGGCGGAACTCGGTCCGCCATTGGGAATTGCTGCCCCACCCGTGAGACAGATCTTCGCACGGACGGTAGCGACGGCAGAACGCCCAGTAAAGTGTTGAGGAGCCGGCCAACACGGGACTCAGCCGCTTCCGGCCAGACCTCACTTTCACTCCAGCGCGGGAGAAGAGCATGCATCCGAGCATCAGACACGGCCAGACGATGGAAACCAGCTCCACAGGCGCTGCGTCTTCATCGCTCTGGGCCACCTCCATGACCTCATGGTAAAACGGAGAATAGGCGGTGACATCGACTACTTCGAAGCCCAGCCCGGTCATGAAGGCCACATATTCGTCCAGAGTGATGGGTAGGTTCGGCCATTCTGAAACCGTGGCAGGCTGGAATCCCCCTAGCAGGAGGTCGTTCACGCGATTCACAGCATAAAGCGCATGAATCTCCCACTCTTGTGCCGGAGGTATCGGTTCTCCCCTCCTTTGAGCAAAGCTAAGCAGCCACTCTCTAGCGGCTCCATTCTTTTCCAGCCAGGGCGCTAGCAGGCCAAAATACAGATCCTTCCCTTCGTAGGCCAACACGTCGTGGTAAAGGACTCGAAGCTCCCACATGGGATCGTATTCATCAGCGGGCTCGCTCATCGAGTTTCAGTTCTAATCCCTTTCAGCAGGCCGCTCAACCACCAGCACATCCCGCAGCACCTCGGCAGCCCGCGCATTGTCCGAGCACACGAGGCTGGCGGTGGTGGTGGTGGCGTCCCGCCGCAGGATGTGCATGGAGCGCAGGTCCAACCCGGCGTCCCGCAGCCGTAGCGCCACGGCGGCTAGTGCGCCAGGGCGGTCCTCCAGCCGCACCAGCAGCGTGTCTTGGGTGATGGCACGGAAGCCATGATCGCTCAGCGCGCGCAGCGCCTCGTCATAGCGGTCCACGCTCATCACGACAATGCCATGGTCCGCCACGCTCTCGACATCGATTTCCTCAATGTTTATGCCTCGCTCGGCCAGCGCGGCGGTGAGCCTGGCGGCGATGCCATGCTCGTTCGGCACAAGAACGGTGAGCTGTTTCATAAGTCGGCGGCGGGTTCAAGTGTTCAAGGCGGCGGCAAAGTCGGCCACGAAGGCGTCGATCACTGCCCGCGTCACATGTGGCATCACAATGAGATGACCAATGTTTTTGCGCGGGGCGATGATCCATTTTTCCATCATCACCGGTGGAGGCTTGGGGAAAACCACCGTGACAGAATTCGGGTGGCACCAGGCATCGATGCTCTGTGCACGAAGCTGCTCCACCGCATACAGCGCATTGCCCAGACAGGCCTGCACCATGCTGCGCAGTCCCACCTCCCCCAGCGTGCGCAGCCGGTGCCATAGCAGCAGGGGCGAGAAAGCACTGCGCGAGCCCGCGATGGTGGTGTCAAGCGCACCGATGTACTCGATGGACCGCGCAATGCGGTCCACATGCGCCTTCCGCGCCAGCACCACGCCGCAGGGCACGGGAGAGCCGAGCATCTTGTGCCCGCTGATGGAGATGCTGTCCGCCCCGTCCGCAAAATTCCACGGCTGCGGCTCATCCACAAAGGGCAGAATCATTCCGCTGAGCGCCGCATCCGCATGGATGTAGGCATTCGGAATGGCCAGGTCCTTCAGGATAGCGCGGATCTTCCCCAGATCATCCACAGCGCCTTTCATCGTGGTGCCGATGTTGGCGAAGAGGATGGGCGGCACATCGCGGTGGATGCGCAGCGTCTCTCGCAGGTCCGTATAGTCCATCTGACCGTCCAGCTGGCTCTTGATCATGATGTTGCGGTGTGCTGCAGCCTCAGCACCTTGGCCACGCTGTAGTGCGTATCCTCGCTGAAGTAGCAGATGCCGTCCGGAAACAGCTCCCGCGCCACATAAAGGCCGTACATGTTTCCCTCCGTGCCGCCGCTCGTCACATACCCCCACCACTCTCCCTCTGGCGCACGCGTATAGCGTGCAAAATCCGCCAGCACCTCGCGCTCAAACTCCATTGTGTTGAGCCGGTAGTTTGTGCTGTGGAATGGATCTCCCACATTGTTGATGCTGAACTCCAGAAACCGAAACAGTTCGCTGTAATCAAACGCCTGGTTCGTCGGATACCCCACATTTCGCGCACTGCACGCCCCAAGCCGCTTGTATAGCTCGTCGAGCCGCCGCCGGTCCGCAGGACTGAGGTTGGAAGGAGTCACGGCTGAGAGAATATTCCTTCAGTTTTCAGCCAAAAGCAAGCCTGCGCACTCAAGGTGGCGCCGTCACTTTCAGGTGCACAAAGCGGCGCCCTGAGCTGCCGATTGGCAGAGTGGCCTTCACAACTTGGACGGTGCCGTCATTGGATAAGACTGTCTCGCCCACCCCGGCACCCTGCCAGTCATTGGCCAGTGTGTCGCTCCACTCCACGGAAAAGACCGTTCCTGCATTGACAGCGCTCAGGCTGCGTGTGTAGGTAAATTCGAGGTTCATACCATTGAGAACCGTATTGGCCGGCAGCTTGCTTGACGTGGTCGGATTAAGGTTGCACGCCCATTCGACCAGATTGGGCAGTCCATCATGATCATAATCAAAAGCGTCGGCGGCATTGCCTGCATTGCCAGTGACACCAAAGTACTGCTGCCGCCAGCTATCGACAGCTGTCAGCCCTGTCCCCTGCAAATTGACATCAAATGGGTTTCTGGATCCGCTCACGTTGCTGCTAAGGTGAATGACGCTGGTGCTTGTCCCACTTGAGCCAGGGGTGAAAGTCACGCTAAAATTCGCACTGCCGCCGGTGGAGACAGTTGTGCCGCTCAATGCGCTTACGGCAAAACTTCCGGAGCCTCCGCTGAGGGCCAGGCTCGTGAGATCCGCCGAGCCGGCATTGGTGATGACAAAGGTTCTGGAACTGCTGCCACCGAGAGTCACATTGCCAAAATCAGTTACTCCCGCACCATCGGTTAGGATGGTTGTCTGCGTGACGATGATGTCTGGCTGAGGAAATTCATCCGCGCCGATGCTGGGTGTGGCAGAGTTTCTCCGGTCGCCGTCATAGTCATCAGCCAACCCAGAGATGGGAATGCCCGTGGCATTGACCAGAGAGCTGCCTCCAGAAACGAGATGCAGGTCTCCATTCGGAGCATCAGCAAACACGGCTGCGGTAAAGCCGCCTGTGCCGGCAATGCCAGCCTGAGAGTTCTGATCTTTAGTTGAGGACTGCCAGGCCGCAAAGCTCACAGGCACGTTGTTGAAGCTCATAAAATTCGCCGCCGTGGCCCCAGTGCCGGCATAGACGTTATTATTGAGAGATGTGTAAAGATTGGGAATCAGTGTGAGGCAGCCAGCAGTCCCTGACCTGAAGTTCATCAGCAGCGTGTTTTGAAAAATGCCTGAGTAAAGCCCCAGACATGCTGCCGCCCATGAACTGCGTGTACCGCTCTCCACTCCTCCGATGACGACGCTATTGTTGTAGCTGATGGCAAGAGACATAGCGCCTGGACTGGTCGCGTTAAAGTAAAGTCCGTAGAGGGTCGCGCTCGTCGGCGCCGAAGGATAGAGAGTGATCTGATTGTTCTGCATTTGCAGCGCAGCTATGGTAGTGGAATTGGCGAAAATGCCATAGACCGTGGTCGTAGCGGAGTTGAGACTGAGTGCGGTAATGCGGTTCCCCTTGATTATCGCTGAGCCGCCGCCGGTGCAACTGATGCCAATGCTCTGCGCACCTGTGGTGAGCAGGTCGTGAATATAGTTGCCAGAGATGGTGTGTAAGCCGCCGCCCAGAATGGAAATACCCACATTGCTTGAGGCAGCCGGAGTCAATTCGTAAATATTGTTGCCTGAGATCGACCATTTTCCGCTGCCACTCGCCGGGAGAAGGATGCCCTGAAGGTTAAAATTGAACAGCTCGCTGTTAGAGACGGTATTGCCCGAACTGCTAACGCTGCTGGTGGCAACTCCAATCAGCCTGTTGGGCACACCGCTGGTGGTGCTCAGATCGCGCACCTGGCAGCCCGTGATGAGGTTGTTGTTATTTCCCCTGGTCGCGGCAGCGCTGAAGCCAATGACTCCAAGTGTGGTGCTTTTCGTCGCCCCCTCTACCACGCAGTTGCTCACGGTATTGCTGCTGGCATCGTTGGCCAGACGTATGGTGCAGGCCGAGGTGCCTGTGCTCAGGTTACGGAAAGTCAGATAGCGTCCGGTGCCGCTGATGCTGCCGTCGATGCCGACACGGTCGGCACCATTGAGGGTGATGAGGCTGCCGTTGATATTGCCTGAAATAGTGCGCATGGTGGCGCTGTCAGGCTTGAGTGTGAGTGTGTAGCCGCCTGGACCTTCCTCAAGCCACGAGTTCAAGGACACGGTGCCGTCTTCCACCACATCGCTTGTAATGTTGATGACAAGATTGCCTGTAAGCACACCGGTATTGATGGCGGCAAAGAGTCCCCCCGTGCCACTAAGGCTGGCATAGTCGCCGCCGCTGCCCACGGTCTTTGTACCGCCGATGACCGAAACGATACTAAAGCTGTTTACACCCGCGCCGGGTTTGGCGCTGATACTTGTCACAGCAGGACTGCCCGAGGCCGCCGCTGCTGCGGGGCTGGAGCCCAGGTTGTTTGCACCATCCTGCGCCACGATGAAGTACTGGATGGAGTCCCCCACTGCAGCGCCGCCACCTGTCAGAAGCGTGTAGTCCATGGTAAAGCTGTAGGGACTGGAGGTGTTGGTGGCGGCCACGTATTTCCAGCCGTTGCCGCTGGCATCATTAGCGGTGCCAAAGGCATCGGCATCTGTGCTCTTTTTGAAGTAAAGGCGTGGTGCGCCGGCACTGCCGGCCACACTGCCGCTGTTGTCCGCGATAGTGGCCCAGCTGGTGAGCACTCGATTGGCCGTGGAACCGTTGAGGAGCAGTGGAACGGTGATGACGGGCGCATAGATGTCGCCGCTGGAAGAAGTGAAGTTTCCGGCGTCTGCCCCAATATCTGCAGGAGTCAGCGTGCTGCGCGTCTGTCCGTCAAAGTCATCCGTCACAGCCGCAGGCGCTTTGGTCAGGGCATCCATGAGCGGGGTGCCTCCACTTTCGGCCGGATTGGAAGCCTGCAGGTGGAGATCCAGCGTGGTGGCGCTGCCAGAGGCATTGACAAAGAGCGGGTCCACCACAGCGCTGGAGACATCCTGCCCTGTTACGGTCTGCCAGGCGGCGAGAGTGACGGCGTCGGAACCGTTGAACTGACCGAGAACGCCCCCCGTACTGCCAGCCTGCAAAATATTTCCTCCCGCTGTGAGTCCCTGCGGGCTGGCGCTCGTGCCCCCGTAGCGAACGACATAGTTCCTTCCAGCACCGCCGCTGTAGCTGCGCGTATTGACAAAGATGTTGTTCTGATAGCTGCGGGCATTGGTCACGCCTGCTATTCCGTCAAAAGCAAAGGTGCTGGCTGTCCCGGCGGTCTGAGCACCACCGACATAAACGGAATTGTGGAAAAAGTTCCGGCCAGCCGTCGTGCCGTTGTCATAGATGCCTCGCACAATGCATGCGGCCGCCGTTCCAGCTCCGCTCGAGTCCAGACCGACGCGCACCATGTTGTTCTGCGCCGTGAAGGCACCATCATAGAAAGACATCCCGTTCACCTGCGCCGATGCACTGCTGGAAGAAACCGCCAGGCTGTGCACCAGATTCCGCGAGATGACGCTGCTGTTCGCATTGCCGTCGTAGTAAATCCCGGTCACGCACACTGGTGCCGAAGAAGCGGTGTTAGCCAGCGAGTGCACGACATTCTGAGACACTGTCTGCGCAGAGGTGGCGGTGTCGATCAGGATGCCACACAGCGACTGCAGGGTGGTGGTGTTGGAACTCTGACTCGTCGTGGTGAAGTTGCGCACCACATTTCCCGTGACCGTGTTCGCACCATCATAGGTGTTGATGCCGATGATATATCCGAATCCAATATCATTGTTGTTGAGATTGGCCACCGTATTGTCTGCGATCACGGCACCATTTGTAGAACATAGAATGCCTGTGATATGCTGGCCGTAGGTGGAAGAGGTGGCGGCATTGAGACTTCCGGATGTGCTGGTGCTGCCGATGATATTGCCGCGAATGGCCGGCGTCCCCTGAAGAGTGTAGATGCCAACGATCGAGGTGCCCACTGTAGTGGCTGTGCTGTTCACCGTGATGGCACCAATGGCATTGTTGCAGATGCTGATGGCAGCCGTGCTATCGGAGGCGATGCCGAAAACGGTGCCACCACTCCCTGAGTTTGTCACAGACACAGATCCCGCACCTGTGCCACTGCCGATGTTGTTTCCTGTCACCGTGCCAACATTCACCGCCCCTCCCATCACATAAATCCCGCTCCACACGCCCGGATGCGAAATCGAAGGATAATTACTCGTCCATGCAAAATTCTGGACAGTATTTCCCTGCACGCTGCTGCTCGGTGCTACGGACCCCGCAGACAGCCAGATACCCTGAAACTGATACGCGACTGTGGTTCCTGTCGTGGTCCAGGCTGGGCCGCCTGCGTTTGGTGCACTGCCGCCGATCGAGTTGCCCGATACTACAAAGCTGCTTCCGGAAGAGCTGTTGACATAGATGGCGCGGACATTGGCCGCCACTGCCGCACGGCTGGCAGTCTGGTAGAAACTGCTGCCGCTGAGCGTCCACGCGGTGTTACCAGCATCCAGCCGCACGCCTGCGGCATCCACGGCCGTGGCGGCGTAGAAATTGAAGATGTTACAGTTGGAAACGGTGTTGCTGCTGTTGTTTTGTGCGGTCGTTCCTGTGGAACCGAGAGCGTAGAGTCCGTTGGCGGGGGTGCTGGCGCCATCACACAAGTCACAGTGGTCCAGAGTGTTGTTGTCATTGCCATTGGCCCCTGTGGTGGTGCTGAAGACGACGGTACCGCTGGTGGCGCTGGTGTTCACACCACGCAGCGTGGTGTAGCTGACGGTGTTGCCAGCAGCCTCATTGATGAAGCGCAGCGCCACACCAGCGGTGCTGGTATTGGCAATCGTGAGCTGAGAAGCCGTGCCGCCGCCACTGCCGGCGTTGCCGCCCACACCAGCAGGTCGGCCGTCAATGATCACGTACTGCGCGCCATTCAAGTCTATTGTGGCCGCCGTGGCATCTGCGCTAGAGATGGACAACGCCGTGGCTCCAGCTTGCGGGCGTAAAGTCAGCGTATTGGCCGCGGAGGTACCGAGATTGGTGAAAACCAGCGGGAAAGTCTCGACATTGCTCACGTAGCCAGCTTGCAGCTCTAGAACAAGTGCCCCACCTAGCGTCTGGGCCTGTATGTCTGCTACGGCCGCACCAATGCTGGCATAGTCCCCGGTAGGTCCAATGGACCGGGTACCGGACAACGGTGCCGCTACTGCGGACATCATCAGCATAAGCGAAGCGGCCACCCGCACAAAAAGCACTCTCATGGGTTCAAGAAAAAGTTTGGGGAAAGCCCTTCAGCCTTCATCAAGACGATCAATGCAACCACCGAGATTCAGAAAAGATACGAGGCAACCATAAGCTCAAATTGACTCACCCCTAAGTTTGTGTCGAGCCGTAAAATAGCACAAAAATGCAACGACAAGAGACAGCCCTGCTCCAGACTCGGGTAAAAGCCGTCATTGGAGCCCCTAGGACGAAAAGACCTGGGTCAAGGGTGCAGGTCAATTCGTCTTCAACACCTCGATGAACGCCTCTTGCGGGATGTTCACCTTGCCGATGGCCTTCATCTTTTTCTTACCTTCCTTCTGCTTGTCGAGGAGCTTGCGCTTACGGGAGATGTCACCGCCGTAGCACTTGGCGGTCACGTCTTTGCGCAGGGCGCTGATGCTTTCACGGGCAATGATCTTGCCCCCGATGGCGGCCTGAATAGCGACGACGAAGAGCTGCTGCGGGATGACCTCCTTGAGCTTGGCGCAGAGCTGGCGTCCGCGGCTTTCGGCCTTGCTGCGGTGCACGATGCAGGAGAAAGCATCCACGGGATCTCCGGCAATGAGGATGTCCATCTTCACGAGTTCGGCGGCTTCGTAGCCAGCGTGCTCGTAGTCCATGCTGCCGTAGCCGCGGGTGATGGACTTGAGCTTATCGTTGAAATCGACGAGGATTTCATTGAGCGGCAGCACGGTGTGCAGCAGCACGCGGCGGTCATCCAGCGTCTCGGTGTTGTTGACCACACCACGCTTGTCCATCACAAGCTGCATCATGTCGCCAATGTGCTCATTCGGGATCATGATATTTACCTTCACCATCGGCTCGCGAATCTCATCAATCTCCTGCGCGGAGGGCAGGAAGCATGGATTGTCCACCTCCATCTCGGTGCCGTCGGTCTTGCGCACCTCATAGATCACAGACGGGTAAGTGGAAATGACGTCCATGTCGAACTCACGGCGCAGGCGCTCCTGCACGATCTCCATGTGCAGCAGGCCCAGGAAGCCGCAGCGGAAGCCAAATCCCAGCGCGGCGGAACTCTCTGCCATGAAGGTGAAGGCGGCGTCATTGATCTGCAGCTTGCCGACGGCGAGCTTCAGCGCCTCAAAGTCGTCCGTGCTGACGGGATAAATGCCGCTGAAGACGAGAGGATGGATTTCCTTGAAGCCAGGCAGCGGCTCTGGAGAGGGACGCTTGGTTTCGGTGATCGTGTCCCCGATCTTCACATCTGCAGTCGATTTCACGTTGGCGATGAGGTAGCCCACATCTCCTGCCTCCAGTTTCTCGCAGGTCGTCATCTTCGGGCGGAAGATGCCCACGTCCTTGATTTCGTAGTCCAGCCCGGTGGACATCATGCGGATCTTCTGCCCGCGCACGATGGTGCCGCTCATGACACGCACATAGCTCACCACACCACGATAGGCATCAAACACGGAGTCAAACACGGAGGCACGCAGGTAGCCGTCTCCGGGATCCTTGGGCGGTGGGACGTAGGCCACGATGGCTTCGAGTATGTCCTGGATTCCAATGCCCATCTTGGCGCTGGCGGGCACAGCCTCGTCAGAGGGAAGCTGCAGAATGTCCTCAAGCTGCCGTTTGCATTTTTCGATGTCCGCGCTGGGAAGATCGACTTTGTTGATGACAGGGATGACGTGCAGGTCCTGCTGCAGCGCCAGATTCAGATTGGCCACGGTCTGGGCCTCCACGCCCTGGCTGGCGTCGATGAGCAGCAGAGCCCCCTCACAGGCGGCCAGGGAGCGGCTCACCTCGTAGCTGAAATCCACATGCCCGGGCGTGTCCAAGAGGTTAAGCTTGTAGATCTGCCCATCTTTGGCCTTGTACTGCATGCACACCGGGTGCGCCTTGATGGTGATGCCACGCTCACGTTCGAGATCCATCGCATCCAGAAGCTGATCCTGCTGCTGCCGCACGGTGATGGTCTGGGTGAACTCCAGCAGACGGTCGGAAAGCGTGGTCTTCCCATGGTCAATATGGGCGATGATGGAGAAATTGCGGGTGCGGGAAATGGACATTCAGCTGGGGTGTCGAGGGGGGTAGGTATCTAATCCAGAGCCGGGAGGAATGCAATTCCGATACTTGCAGGCCGCATTTACCCGCAGCAGGCTCTCTCATGAAACGGGAACTTTTAAACGCTGAGGCCATTCAGCACCACCTGGCCACCCTGCCCGGCTGGCAGGTTGAGGGACAGGAACTGATGCGGGAGTTCCGCTTTTCCAGGTATTTGGACGGCATTGAATTCGTGCGTCGGGTGGCTCTGCTGGCGGAGGCCATGAATCACCATCCTGATCTCATAGCCAGATGGCGTAGGGTGACAGTCCGGCTGAGCACCCACAGCGCAGGTGGCATCACTGAGCTGGATTTTGAGCTGGCGCGGCAAATTCAGACAGTCCCGTCCGCCTCTGAGAGGCAGACCTGACAGCCTCATTGAGTCACCGCGGCGGTGTCACGATTGACTTTCCGCCCTGAAGGATCAACCACATCCACCGTGACAAAAATGATCACGTTTTTGCTCTCCTTCTGTTTGGTGTTGCTCCTGAAGAATCGCCCCACAAAGGGAAGATCTCCAAGCACAGGGACTTTGTCTTCCACCAGATTGTGTTTGTCGATTATGACTCCGCCGAGTACCACTGTCGCTCCATCATAAACTTTGACGCCTGTAACCACTTTTTGTGTTTTGAAAATGGGCTGCAGGATTTTGTTTGGAGTGATCAGCTCATCAGGAGAACTGAGAGGAACATACCCCGAGACTGTTCCCGCCTGAACGGGCAGCACGTCCAGACTTGCCGGCGAAAAAATGGGTGAACCATAGTTCACAAAGCCTTCAAATTCAGTGAGCTCTGGCGCTATGGTCAGCTCCACAGTGCGGCCATCTTCTGAGATGACAGGCTCAACCTCCACCTGAACGCCCGTCTTGCGCATTTCAAAAGCTGTCGGCGTCGTAGGAGTGGCAATCATCTGACCGCCACTAGAACGACGCGAAAGCTGAGGCAGACGAGGAGGATCAAATTCCGTTGGATAAATGAACTCTTGAGTAACTTCGACTGTGGCCTTGAGGCCAGTTTTGGTGGTCACGCTGGGAGAAGAATTGACATCCACTCCCTTTTTCTGTGACAGCCCACGTAGAACCGACTGAAACTGGGGATTTGTAAACACCCCCGCGAGGGATAGAACTCCAGGTGCCACAGTCGGCGTGGCGGTAGCCGAGCCTGTCTTGAGCAGATTATCAATCGAATCTCCTGCCACAGCATAGCTTCCGGTCCGTAGCCCAGAAGTAACAGGTCCGCCTGCATAAGGGAATGCAGTGTTGGTGCCGAGGGGCAGCGGGCCAGCTAGAGCAGCGGCGACGGGTGTTGCAGGGAAGACCTGCTGGCCATTAACAGTGTATCCAGGATTAACAGCTGGCGAGGTGAAAGGGTAGTTGGCTGCATTAAACGCGGTGCCATTACCTGCGGTGCCGCCACCTGAGTACACCTTGCCATTCAAGCTCGCAGCCCCCATAAGCCAGTCATAGCCCAGTTCCTCCAGATTGGTCTGGTTTACCTCCAGCATTCGAACATGAATCACAGCCATTTTGGGAGCGGCCTTGGTCGCCTGCTCCACGACCATCTCAATAATCTCCATATTCGGGAGCGTATTGCGCACGACCAGCGTGTTGCTGGCCGCGTTGTAGCTGGCGCTGGCCCCTTCCGGGAAGGTGACACCACGTCCCTCAAGAAACTCGCGCGCACCCATTCTGCGCACGACCAGCCCGCCTCCAGCAGCTGGCTTGTCAGCCGCAAACGGGTCGGCAGCGCCTCCGGCAGCCGGTCCGGCATCTGTCGCAGGGGCGTTTTGAATAAAATCTGGCGGCACTCGGAATGAGCGGGAGATCAGCGCTCCATTGCGCTCGGACAGGGACACAAAAATGACCGCATGATCATCCACCTTGTATGTAACACCGCACATCTCTCCAACATACCGAAGCACTTCTTCGAGGGGCACACTGCTAAGATTCAGGCTGATCGTCTTGCCACGCGACTCTGGCGGTGCGCTGATGATGAAACTAATACCCCTACCTTCATCGTCCAAATCACGGCTGCGGACCCTGAGCAATTCCACCACTTCATCCAGAGTCACTCCGGAGAAATCTACCTTGGGAAGAATGATTTTCCGCAGTTTATCGCGAATGATCTCACTACCGCTTTTCTTGTTTCGGAGTGATTCAGCGCTAGCACCAAACAGAGCACTGCGGTCCATGTCTGTCAGCGGTACGGGGTCCTCCCAACTCTGCGCAAGATCACTCAGCATCTTGGAGCGCTGGTGGTCAAAGGCTGACTTGTAGTAGCTCTGCTTCCCCCTTTCGGCATTTTCCATGCCTCGACGGGCGGCGCTGTTATAGGGATCGATTCTCAGGACGTCCTGAAAAGTGGTGATCGCCTTGTCGTAATCTCCCAGTTCGAGAAAGGAGTTGGCCTTGAGGAGCAGAGTCTGCACTGCCCCCACCCTGTCCACGTGCTCGGCGGTCAGAGCGGGCGGGAAGCGGTCCGGGTCTTCGAGGCGCTGCTTCAGCACGGTCACCCGGGCATCCTTAGGAGCCACCTCTGGAGCGAGAAGTTCGTCGAGCAGCTTGATAGCGCCAGCGGTGTTCCCTTTGGAGGCCAGCACCTGGGCCTGCAGACAACCGGCCACCACATAGCCATTGCGGGCAGCGGCTCGTGATTCCTGAGCCATCGGGATATTGGGAATGTCCTTGTAGGTCTGGGAGAAGAGAGCCAGCGCTTCGGCGGCTTTTCCCTGGTCGATCAGCTGGTAGCCGCGCTCAATGTCGTCGTTGAGCTTGTTGACCTGAATGGCACGGCGGCGGGCCTCGGCCTGGGCCATGGCGGAAACTGACTGCGCCTGGACTGGCAGGACTGCATGGCCACCAAGAACGGTCATCAAGCAGGCAGCCGTACTGCGGGTCAGCAGACGGCGGAGTGACGTGGGTTCAGGGCGTTTCGGGAAGGGCTGCAGAAGCATCTATATGGGTAAATTTCAATTTTATAACAGGACTCCGCCCCACGCCCAAGCATTTTCTGCCATGAATCTCAGACCGGGGTTGCCCTCCCGCCGCATCTTGCTCTGGTGGCGGCTCCATCCTCAGAAATCCATGGCCAAAGCCCCCATCAAAGTCGCAGTCACCGGCGCCGCCGGTCAAATCGGTTACGCTCTCCTCTTTCGTATCGCCTCCGGCGCCATGTTTGGACCGGACCAGCCGGTGATCCTCCAACTCATCGAGGCCCCTTTTGAAAAGCCGATGGCAGCCCTCGCCGGTGTGGCCATGGAGCTGGACGACTGCGCCTTCCCCCTGCTCAAGGGCATCGTGCAGACCTCCGACGCCAGCGTGGGCTTCAAGGACGCCAACTGGTGCCTGCTCGTGGGTGCCAAGCCCCGCGGCCCCGGCATGGAGCGCGCCGACCTGCTCAAGGACAACGGCAAAATTTTCATCGAGCAGGGCAAGATCATCGACGCCGTGGCTGCCGATGACGCTCGCGTGGCCGTGGTGGGCAACCCCGCCAACACCAACTGCATGATCGCCGCCTCCCAGGCCAAGCGCCTGACTCCGGACCGTTTCACCGCCATGGTGCGCCTGGACCAGAACCGCGCCCAGACCCAGCTGGCCCAGAAGGCAGGCGTGGACCTCACGGAAGTGAAGGACATCTTCATATATGGCAACCACAGCCCCACGATGTTCCCCTCCTTTGCCCATGCCACCATCGGTGGCAAGCCTGCCGCTGGCGTCATCAACGACCAGGCCTGGCTGGAAGGCCCCTTCCTGGAAACCGTCGGCAAGCGTGGCGCAGCGATCATCGCCGCCCGTGGCGCTTCTTCCGCCGCCTCTGCCGCCAACGCCCTTGTGGACCATGTCCGCTCCCTCGTTACTCCGGGTGCCATCCACTCCGTGGCCGTGAAGAGCAACGGACTCTACGGTTTTGATCCTGAAGTCTGGGCCGGCATGCCGGTGAAGACCACCACCCCGGGCAGCTACGAAGTCATCACCAGCTATGAGATGGACGACTTCGCCAAGTCCAAGATCGCCGCCACCAACAAGGAGCTCGTCGATGAGCGCTCCTTTGTGGCCTCGATGCTGTAATAGGCTGGCACCAGAGCTATCACGAAGCGGCACCTACACGGGTGCCGCTTTTTTGTGCCCGCGTGAAGAATCTCCGTCCCTGCCCACGTTTAGGCAGCATGTTCTCTTCCCGGCGCGCTTTCCTCCAGACGACAGGCTGTGGCTTTGGCTACCTGGCCTGGCAGGCCATGGCTCAGAGCCAGGCGGCGCTGGCCAATCCGCTCGCGATCAAAAAGCCTCACCATCAGCCCAAGGCCAAACGCGTCATTTTCCTCTTCATGCAGGGCGGCGTGAGCCATGTGGACTCGTATGACTACAAGCCGCGCCTCTTTAAAGACGACGGCAAGATCATCGAGGTGGCGGATTCCCGTTCCATCGCCAAGACCGGCAAGGGCGCGCTGCAGCGAGTGATGAAGCCGCTGTGGAACTTCAAGCAGCATGGCGAATCCGGACGCTGGGCCTCCAATCTCTTCCCCCACATCAACCAGCATGTGGACGACCTCTGCTTCCTGCACGGCATGCACACCGAGGGCGTGGCGCACGGCCCGGCCACCCTTTTCATGCACACCGGCACCACCAGCAACATCCGCCCCAGCATGGGCTCCTGGGTGATGTACGGTCTCGGCGCGGAGAATGAAAACCTGCCCGGCTTCATGACCATCAGCCCCAGCCTGGGGAATGGCGGCCCGCGCAATTATGGCAACGCCTTCCTGCCTGCCGTTTTCCAAGGCACCCCAGTGGGCCGAAGCGGCATGCCTGCCAAAGAATCCACGATCAAGAACATCACCAACGCCATCTGGACGCCCGAGCAGCAGCGCAAGCAGTTCGGACTGCTCAGCGCACTCAATGCCGAGCAGGCCGCTCATGCCATGCCCGGAGACACAGACATCGACGCCGTGATCCGCAGCTACGAACTGGCGTGGCGCATGCAGAACAACGCCCCCGGTGCCATGGACATCAGCGGCGAATCCGAGGCCACTCTGAAGCTCTACGGAATCAACGAGAAGCCCACCGACAACTTCGGCCGCCAGTGCCTCATGGCCCGCCGCATGGCCGAACAGGGTGTGCGCTACATCCAGGTGAACTACGGGGACAACTCTAACAACCCCGCCTGGGACCAGCACTCCAACCTGCCCAAGCACGGCGACCACGCCGCCGCAGTCGATAAACCCATCGCCGGACTTCTCTACGATCTCAAACAACGCGGCCTTCTCGAAGACACCATCGTCTGGTGGGGCGGTGAATTTGGCCGTACTCCCTATGCCGAGAAAAACGGCACCGGCCGCGACCACAATCCGCTGGGCTTCACCGTCTGGGTGGCCGGCGGCGGCTTCAAGCCCGGCTTTGCCCATGGCGTGACCGACGACATCGGCCACATGGCCGTGGACGACAAAGTCCACATGCACGACCTGCACGCCACCATCCTGCACCAGCTCGGCCTCGACCACGAAAAGCTCACCTTCCGCCACGCCGGCCGCGACTTCCGACTGACGGATGTGCACGGCCACGTGGTGAAGGAAGTGATCGCGTAGGCAACGGCCGCTGATAAAACGGCAGCCGAGGGGCGTGTTTCTCTCATGGGCCACTGTCGCATGCTTTTCATCCCCTTCACGATCTTGATGCTCGTGAGCGGAGAGGGCATCTCCCCGGCGGCAGAAGCAAAACTGCGCTTCAACCGAGACATCCGCCCCATCCTCTCCAACAAATGCTTCCGCTGCCACGGCTTTGATGAAAAGGGACGCAAGGGAGATCTCCACCTGGATCAACGTGAAGCCGCCACCGCCAAGCGCAAGGACACACAGGCCATCGTGCCCGGCAAGCCGGAGGCGAGTGTGCTAATGCAGCGCATCCTCACGTCGGATGAGGATGACCTCATGCCGCCGCCGGATTCCAAGCTCTCGCTTTCGGAGGAGGAAAAGCACACGCTGCAAAGGTGGATTGCGCAAGGTGCGGAATACGAAGCGCATTGGTCTTTGATCCCTCCCCAAAGCACCGCACCGCCGGAGGTGCATGACGAAGCATGGCCGCGTAATGAGATCGACCTTTTTATCCTCGCCCGTCTTGAGAAGGAACCCCTCTCCCCCAGCCCCGAGGCTACGTCCGAGACTCTGCTACGTCGCGTGAGCCTGGACCTCACCGGCCTGCCACCCACGCTGGAGGAAATGGATGCCTTTTTAGCCGACAAGAGTCCGCAGGCCTATGAGCATGCCGTGGACCGCCTGCTGGCCTCGAAACACTATGGCGAACGCATGGCCGTGGAGTGGCTCGACGCTGCACGCTACGCGGATACGAACGGCTACTTTGGCGACAAAACGCGCAGCCTCTGGCCCTGGCGAGACTGGGTCATCAATGCCTACAACCGCAACCTGCCCTTTGACCAGTTCACCATCGAGCAGCTTGCTGGCGATCTGCTGCCGAATGCCACCACGGCACAGCGCATCGCCACTGGTTTCAACCGCAACCACATGGCCAACAACGAGAGCGGTATCATCGATGAAGAGTACCGCGTGGAGTATGTGGCCGACCGCCTGGAAACCACGGGCACCACCTGGCTGGGCCTCACCATCGGCTGCGCGCGCTGCCATGATCACAAGTATGATCCCATCACGCAGCGGGAATTTTACCAGCTCTTCTCCTTCTTCAACAACGTGCCCGAATCCGGCCTCATCAAAAGCGACAACCCACCACCGCTGCTCAGCGTCCCCTCGCAAGCTCAGGAGCAGGAACTGAAGCAACTGACCGCAGCGGCACAGCAGGCAGAAGCAGCCTTCAAGCCCTTAAACGCCGCGCTCCACACGCAGATCACCGAGTGGGAAAAAACTGCCACCTCCACGCAACCGCCCTCGCCTGCGGACAAGCTCGTCGCGCATTTCTCCTTCGATGGAGACATCCCCACCAGACACTTTGGCACCAGCTTGGTGTTTCAGAGCGGCATCCTCGGCCAGTCGGCCAAGTTTGACGCCACGCAGCACGCGGAGTGGGAGGGCTCTTTTGACACAGACGCCGCCTGGACTGTGGGCATCTGGCTCATGGCGGACACATCTCTCAGCGGCGTGCTCTCCAAGATCGAGCCCGAAGGTCGCCGCCGTGGGCTTGAGATCGTCTGGCAAAAAGGGCGCTTTCAGATCAACCTCGTCAGCCAGTGGGGCACGGATGCCATCGAGCTTGTGACGCAGGAACCCGCCACCGGCAAGAAATGGCATCATCTGGTAGTCACTCATGATGGCAGCCGACGTGCTGATGGCATGCGCGTCTTCATCGACGGCCAGCCAGCCGCGACCAAAATCATGAACGATACGCTGAAGGGCTCCACGCAGTGCGGCGAGCCCCTGCGCATCGGCAGGAGGGACACAGGACTCGGCTTCTACGGTCAGCTCGATGAGCTGCGCCTGCTGCAGCAGAGCGTGGCACCGGAGACGGTGCAGTCATGGTTCTGGAGCGAGCGCTCGCGCGGCATCGCCGCCACTCCGTCTGCCAAACGCAGCGCCGCCGACACCGCGCTGCTGCAGGATTGGTTTGTGGAGCATCATGCCGATGCGCCTACACGCGCCGCGCACCAGCGTCTGAATGCCGCGAAGGCAGCGGAAGTCAAACTGCGCGAGAGCATCCCCACCACACTGGTGATGGAAGAGCTGCCCAAGCCGCGCACGGCACACCTGCTCACACGCGGGCAGTACGATCACCCTGCCGAGGAGGTGCAGCCCGGAGTGCCGGCATCGCTTTCCAAATGGCCGCAGGACGCCCCGCCCAACCGTCTTGGCTTTGCACGCTGGCTCGTCGCAAAAGACAATCCTCTCACCGCACGCGTGGCCGTGAACCGGCTGTGGATGCAGTGTTTTGGCGAGGGCATCGTGCGCAGCGTGAATGACTTCGGCTCGCAGGGAGAGGCCCCCAGCCATCCCGAGCTGCTCGACTGGCTGGCCGTGCGCTTCATGCAGAGCGGCTGGAATGTGAAGGCGATGCTCAAGCTCATGGTGATGAGCGCGACGTATCGGCAAAGTTCTCAGTTCTCCGCACACGATCCCACCAACCGCCTGCTGGCACGCGGCCCCTCCTTCCGCCTCAGCGCCGAGATGGTGCGGGATCAGGCGCTCGCCGTGTCCGGCCTGCTGGCACCCAAGATCGGTGGCCAAAGTGTGAAGCCCTACCAGCCGCCAGGTCTGTGGGAAGCCGTGTCCTACAACGGCGAGGAAACCTACACTCCCGATACCGATGACGGCTTGTGGCGGCGCAGTCTCTACACCTTCTGGAAACGCCAGTCGCCTCCCCCTGCCCTGCTCACCTTTGACGGACCCACGCGTGAAAAATGCACCGTGCGCCGTGCACGCACCAACACACCGCTGCAATCCCTCGTGCTGCTCAATGACGAAACCTACATCGAGGCCGCACGCGCCCTGGCCGCTTGGACGCTGACGCAGCGCGGGGCCGAGAATGACAGGCTGGCCCTCGCCTTCCGCCGCGTGCTGTGCCGCATGCCGGATGCGGAGGAGATCAAGCTCCTGAGCGGCCTGCTGAGCCGACAGCGCACCCGCTTTGCAGCCGAGCCGGATGCCGCTACGAAATTGCTCGCCGTAGGTGCTTCCACACAAGGCCACAACCTCGCCCCCGCCGAGCTGGCCGCGTGGACGGTGACGCTGCACACGCTCTTCAACCTCGACGAAACCATCTCCCGCCGATGAACGCCGCCCAGATGACCCGCCGCCAGCTTTTTGGCCGTGCCTCCGCAGGCATCGGCACCGCCGCGCTGGCCTCACTGCTCGGTGAGGGACGGGCGCTGACCGCGCCGCATTTCGCGCCGAAGGCCAAGCGTGTGATCTACCTCTTCATGCACGGCGGGCCGTCACAGCTGGATCTGTTTGATCACAAGCCCGGGCTGCAAAAACTGCACGGCCAGGAGTTCCCGGCCTCCGTGCTGGGAGATCAGCGCCTCACCGGCATGACCAGCGGGCAGAAGAGCAAACCCGTCACCGCATCCATGTTCCGCTTTCAGCAGCACGGCCAGTCCGGCGCGTGGATGAGCGAGCTGCTGCCGCACATGGGCCGCGTGGCCGATGAGATGTGCATCATCCGCTCCATGCATACGGAGGCCATCAATCATGATCCGGGCGTGACGCTGCTACAGACCGGCCACCAGCAGCCCGGGCGGCCCAGCTTTGGCGCGTGGGCCAGCTACGGCCTCGGCAGCGAGAATGCCAGCCTGCCCGCCTTTGTGGTGCTCATCTCCCGTGGCAGCGCTGCGCGTCCTGCGGACCCGCTCTATGCGCGTCTCTGGGGCTCGGGCTTTCTGCCTTCCAATCATCAGGGCGTGAGCTTCCGCAGCAGCGGCGATCCCGTGCTCTATCTCTCCAATCCTCCCGGCCTCAGCGCCGCCACACGGCGGGACGAGCTGGACGTCATCCAGGCGCTCAATCGCAAACAGCTCGCCCAGCAGCTTGATCCCGAAATCGAGACGCGCATCTCACAGTATGAAATGGCCTACCGCATGCAGAGCAGCGTGCCGGACCTGAGCAGCCTCAAAGACGAGAGCGCCGCCACCTTCGAGGCCTACGGCCCGCAGTCTCGCGTGCCCGGCAGCTTTGCGGCGAATTGCCTCCTCGCGCGCCGCATGGCGGAGAGCGGTGTGCGCTTCATCCAGCTCTACCATCGCGGCTGGGACCAGCACTACAATCTGCCCAGCGACCTCCGCCTGCAGTGCGGCGACATCGACCAGCCCTGCGCCGCCCTCATCACCGACCTCAAGCAGCGCGGCCTGCTGGACGACACGCTCATCATCTGGGGCGGTGAGTTTGGCCGCACCACCTTCTCCCAGGGCAAGCTGGAGCCCACCAACTACGGCCGCGACCACCACGGCCGCTGCTTCACGATGTGGCTGGCCGGTGGCGGTGTGAAGCCCGGCCTGCAATACGGCGAGACGGACGACTTCTGCTTCAACGTGGCCCGCGATCCTGTGCATGTGCACGATCTCAACGCCACCCTCCTGCACCAGCTCGGCATCGATCACGAACGCCTCACCTACCGCGCCGAAGGCCGTGACTTCCGCCTCACGGATGTGCATGGGCGCGTGCTGAAGGGACTGCTGGCGTAAAACGAATTTCCAAATTCGTCTCAAAGTAGCCCTGTTCCTGCGGAACAGGGGAGGGCGATGCAAGCACCAACGTATGGAACCACCGTAAGCCATGTGCGCAGCGGAGCCCAACCTTGTTGCACAGCAACAAGGCTACTTTGCTGCCGCCTACTTCTTCGCCAATGACTCCAGGTAATCCAGCAGGCTGGCGAACTCATAAACACTGAAGTTCGTCATCAGGCCGGGCGGCATGATGGAGATGGGCAGGCGCTGGCGGCTCTTGATGTCCTTCACAGCAAAGGTGAACTCCTGGGAGGCAACATTCCGCATCTTTACGTTGTCGGCGGACTCCAGGGTGATGAAGCCCATCTGCTGCGTGCCGTCTTTGAGCGTGATCACTTCGCTGGCAAATCCCTGCGCGATCGTCTTGTTCGGATCGAGGATGTTTTGGGCCAGCTCAGGGCGTTTGTAGGTCTGCGCGATGTTGCCGAGATACGGCCCCTTCTGCGCCTCTGTCTCCTTGGTGGTGTGGCAGGCCACGCAGGTGGCCTTGGTGAAGATCTGCTCGCCGATGGCGATGTCTCCCTTGGTCTTGAGCACGGCGGTGAGCGCGTCTTCGGGTTTGAGTGCGCCGACCTTCGGAGTCTTGTCCTGGCCTTTGGCCACAAGCTTGAGGTTCTTCACGGCGTTCTGTGCGGCATTGACTACGCGAGGGTCACTGTCGGAGATGGCGGCGAGGATTTTGTCATCCATGACGTGGCTCTTGATCTTCACGGCGGTGTTGATGATCTGGAAGCGGCGCTTCGCATCCGCCCATCCGGCATCGAGCGCCTTCTGCGACATCTCGCGCGCTTCAGGGCTGCCGGTCTTGCGTGCGGCGAGGCTCAGCAGTGCGGCCTCCGCCCAGGCGGCGGTGGGCGTGCCCACCTTGGCGGCTTCGGCTTCAAAGGCCTGATGCACGTTCTCCAGCTTCGCGGCATTGAGGAAGGCCGTCCTGCCCGCCTCCTGCTCCTTGCCGGAGCCCTGCTGGGCATCCAGCGTGATCAGTGCATTCAGCGCAGCCATCCAGGCGTCCGCGTTGTCGGTCTTGGCGATGGCCGTCAGCGTATTCGCCAGCGTGGCTGCGGCGCTCTGCGGGTCGAGATCCTTGCTGTTGGCCGCAGTGATCAGCAGCGGGATGGCATCGGCAGGAATCGTCTCCGCCGTGGCGAGCTGCGCCACCGCATCCGGGATCACCTTCGCATCCTGTTTCGCCAGCACGAGAATGCGCTCCAGCGCATCATTCGACTGGATGCGGTTGCGGTTCATCTCCTTCACCAAAAACGCTGCCTCTTCCGGCGAAGCCTTCGCTAGCGCGTCCTTCAGCGCCGCTGCGATCTTCGGCGTCTCGCTCCATGGCTCGGGCTGGTAATACGGCCCGCGTGTGTCCGGGCGCGTGCCCCAAGAATCGCCCTTCCATTCGCCCTCATGGAAATGCAGGCGGCAAAGTGCGGAGAGGATGCCATGGCGCAATGCGGGATCGGTGGCTTTGCCCAGGCGCTCAATGAGGCCGGTGACGACTTCGGGGGTGTGGATACGCATCAAAGCACGCAAGCAGTTAGCGGCGTGATCTGGCCTCGAAGACAATGCATCAAATGCTTCCAGGGCATTAAGGGCCAAAGCATTTTTCCCTCCGTTGTAGGTCGTATCTGAGCAATTAACAGTCACACTCTTACCGTCAAAGTTAAGAGAGGCACAAGCCGTAGCGTTTGCGACAGTGTGCTGAACGATGAGATCAGAATCACTAAACGCTCCGATCAAAACTTTTGTAGCGTATTCTGGCAAAACCAGCCCAGCGCCGAGTTTCCTTGCCGCCGCCAAGCGCAATTGAATTCCATCAGAAGGCCACTCCCTGGGACCTGCAAATTCAGGGCAATAATGAATCTCTTTATGCCTCGGCATCACCCTCTCAACAGGCACTCGATGCGGAGGTTGGACAGCCAATGCTTTTGCAAGAAGCGGAACGAGATCTTTGATGCTCTGAGCCTGGGCATTTTGATGATGAACATGAAGAGCCAAATCGTTTTCGTCGAATCCAAGGCACTCCAGCCCATACAAAGCCGCCGCCCTATTGGGTAGGGTTAATGACTCATTCAGCTCATGCTTGATGAGTTTAGTAAATGATGATTCCTGAAATTCTCGACCTCCACGCAGCCTTCTTTTTGAAGAAAGCCTCCGCACCAACTCCCTCTGCGCATCCAGCCTGCGGCGATGGCTTGGTGACTCCAGCGCTTTCACCAACTCCGCATCACTCGCCTTCGCAAAATCCGGCAGCGGCTCAGGCTTAAATCCTTTCGGACGCACCTGCACGATGTAGCCGACATCGGGGCCTTCCCAGTTGAACGTCGCGCCTTTCCAGCTCGCGCAATAGACGCGGCTGTTGCCATCGACATCGGCGTCGGTGGGGCGGGTCATTTTGATGAAAGGCTCAGGAGGGCGGGTTTCCTCAAAGGTCGCGCCTTTGGGCTTCACCTGATGATGCCAGAGGGCACCGGTGCCCCAGTCGCAGGTGAAGGGGGCATTGTTCCACTGGCCGAAGCCGGGTTCGTCGATGTACACGGCACCGCAGCCGCTGCCGCCGCCGTAGTCGGCGAGGGGCTGGATGCACTCGTCATTGAAGTTTTTGTAGAGGCGCGGGTAGCCGTGGTCATCGAGGCCGGTGAAGTGGTGGAAGCGCACGTTCCAGCCGCCGCCGTCGTTGGTGTTGTCACGGGCAAAGATGTCCATCAGCGGGCTGATGGCGACTTCGAGAATGTTGCGCGTGCCGGTGCTGTAGATTTCCAAACCGGTGCCGTCTGGGCGCACGCGGATGACGCCGCCGCCGCGATGCTGCAAATGCCTGCCGTCGGTGCCTTCGGCGTCCATGAAACCGAAGTCGCCACCGGCGATGTAGAGCCAGCCGTCGATGCCGAGGCTGAGGCCGTTGGTGGTGTGGTCGGCGGGGCGGTCTTTGTAACCAAACGCGATGTTTTTCACCAGCACCTTTTCCTCATCGGCCACGCCGTCGCCATCCTTGTCGATGTAGGCGCTGAGGTGCGGCGGATGCACGAGGTAGAGGCGGTCCTTGTCCCACACGAGGCCACGCGGAGCATCCACGTCTTTGACGAATTCCTTCACCTCATCGGCGCGGCCGTCGCCATCGTGATCCTTCAGGCGCAGAATGCGGCCACGGTGCGGATTGCGGCCCAGCGAGCCGTTGCCATCGCTGCTCACATACAGCGTGCCATCCGGGGCGGCGGCGATGAAGACGGGGTAGTTCGCCGACTGTGGCGGTGCAAAGAGGGAGACCTCAAAGCCGTCAGCCACCTTCACATCCTTCAGGATGGCGGCCTCCTGCTCCGGCGTGAGCTTCACGATCTTCGGCGTCACATTGCCCGCGTCCTTCAGCGGATCGCTGGCTTTGTCGTATTCCTTCTTCTGCTCGGCGCTGAGTTTCGGAGCCACGGCCTTGATGCCAGGGCCTTGCAGACGCACCTCGCGGATGCTCGCCCAGCCGCCGCTGGTCTTGCCCAGCGCGTGGATCTTCACAAAGCGGATGCCTTCCACCTTGGCGAACTCGTTGGTGTAGGGAGCCTTGTTGGCGTTGCTGCTGCCATCCACCAGCGTGCTCCAGGTTTTGCCATCGCTGCTGCCTTCGACTTTAAACTGATACACACCGGCGTTTTCCCACACGGTCTGGATGCCGGTGAGCGCTTGCGGTTTTTCCAGCTCAAGCTGGAGCCACTGCGGGTAGTTGGGGTTGTTGGCGCACCAGCGGGTGTTATCGTCGCCGTCCACAGCTTTCCAGGCATAGTTGCCCTTGCCTTTTTCCTCGCTGCTGGCGCTGGCCTTCACGGGCAGTCCATCCTTGGGCAGCACGGGCGGCTTGGGAGCTTCCACGGGCTTGGCAGGCACAAAGGTGATCTTGTTTTGTCCCTTGAAGGGCGTGAGGTATTCCGGCGTGAGCTTGTCCATGGCCCAGAGCAGGCCGCGTGTCACGAGGTCGAGGTAGCGGTCATCCGCCACGGTGTCGTTGTTGTGGCCGATGGTGGTACTGAAGCTGCGCGCGCCCACCTTCTCATTCGTCCAGGCCACCACGTAGTCCACGTCCTTGCCTTTGACGACCTGCTTGCCCATGGCCAGCGGATGGCCGTCGAAGATGTTCACGTTGTTGTAGAGCTCCTCCTTGATCGTGGTCCAGTCGGCGAGCGGCTTGGTGATGGGGTGCTCCTTGTCCACGAAGGTGATGGCGATGGGCTCCTGCGGACCGTGCGAGGCGGACTGGATGCCGAGGTGCTTGAACCACACGTCCGTGCCGGTGCGGAAGCTGTGCATGGCGCAGTGCAGGTGCACGGCGGGAATGGTCTGGTGCACATCCAGGATGCGCTTCACCAGCGCCATGTCCTTCACGCCGGCGGCGCACTCATCGTGAATGATGATGTCGTAGCCCTTGGCCCAGTCGGGGTTGTCGTAAAGCGGCAGCGGCGGTGTCACCGATTTGTCGTCCGTCCACACCACATCCACCTGAACATTTGCCCGCGCCTGGATGCCCTGGCTGAGGATGACATGCTGCTTGGCGTAATCATGGCAGCAGCCACCGGCCACAAGCAGGGCCTTGAGAGGCTTGGTTTCAGCATGGCCGAGAATGGCCGTCGAGAGGAGGAGCAGGAGTGCTAGGGGACGCATGGAGAAGAGGGGGAAAGCAGTAGCCGCACAAAAGGCGGGGTTTCTATCAGAAAAGTACTATGTGAACCAAGTTGCCTAGTTGCGGTGAGACTGGACTACTTCACTTCCCAAATCGCGCCTTGATCAAGTGGCTGGCGAGGATCCACACCTTGTGCAGCTTGCTCAGCCGGGCGCGTTTGGTGAAGACGGGGTAGCGCTCGCGTTTGAGCTTCTCCAGGATGCGCGAGTAGATAGCCCCCATGATCTCGGAGGCCACCATGCTTTTGCGGTCCTCCGGCGGCAGGCACTTTTGCGCGGCCTCATAGTAGCCGCGTGCGCGCTTGTACTGGAAGTCCATCATCTTAATGAAGCGCTCGCTGGGGCGGGCGTCCATGATCTCGCTCTCCAGCACGCCAAACTTCCGCAGCTCCGCACGCGGCAGGTAAATGCGCCCGGTCTCGCGGGCGTCCTGCCCCACGTCGCGGATGATGTTGGTAAACTGCAGGGCGTAGCCCAGATTGATGGCGTAGTCCTTGGTGGCCGGGTTTTGATGGCCAAAGATCTCAATGCTCACGAGGCCGACCACGCTGGCCACTTTGTAGCAGTAGCCCAGCAGCTCCTCAAAGGTCTCGTAGCGCGTCTTGGTGATGTCGCTGGCCACGCCGTCAATGATCTCTCCCAGCCAGGCACGGGGAAAGTCATACTTCTTTGGCAGCAGCACCGCCTCGTCCAGCACAGGGTGCCCGGGCGGCTGTCCCGCCTCCACACAGCGCTTCCAGTGCGCCAGCTCGCGCTCCTTGTCCGCAGGCGAGGCCTCCGGATCATCCGCGATGTCATCCACCACTCGGCAGAAGGCATAAAAGGAGATCATGTCCCGGCGGCGTTCCTTGGGCAGGCAGGCGAGCGCAAAAGCCAGGTTCGACTTCGCCCGCCGCACGATCTGGTCTGTAGAGAGCGTGCCGCTGGTCATGCGGAAGTAGAACGTGAAAAGCCGAGGCGCAGCATGATGAGTAGAGCCGCTAGCAATAGCCAGCAATCCAGCATGGCAAGCACCAATGCACCCAGCGGCAGGCCGAGGATACGCCAGATTTGCGAATCTCCGCACAGCGCGTGCGCCATTTCCACCACGTAGGCACCCAGGATAAAGAAGGCCAGCGCCGTGACTCCCAGCATCAGCAGCGGCACAGCGCAGCGCCCCAGCACCCGCAGCGCCGCCGCCCCCTGCTGCCAGAAGGAGCCGAAAACCGCCGCCACAGCCACGGGCAGCGCCGCAAAAAGCAGCAGCTCCACCCAGCCCCACGCGCCGATGCTCTGCGGCGTGCTCATCTGCCACCAGCGCCAGCTCATCCACAGCAGATCAAAGGCCGCCAGCCACGCCACGCCCTGCCAGCGGGCAAAGGCGTGCTCCAGCGCCGCCGCCGCATCTCCGCCAGCATCGATGGCCTGCGGCTTTTCCCAGGCCATGACGTAGCGCACCAGCCACACCTGCACGCTGGCGGCGGCCAGCGCGGTGAAGACATAGCGCAGCCCCAGCCGCAGCATCTCCACTCTCTCTGGCAGCATGAGCCGCAGCCCGCGAGCCTCCAGCCCCAGCCACACAAAACCTGCCAGCGTGGCGGCCAGCAGTGCAAACTTTTGCTCTGAGCCCGGCCGGCGCTCCCCGTAGCGGTAGGGCCAGCGCCAGATGCGCAGGGTGAGAAAGACCAGGAGCACCGGCGCCACACCCGCCAGCGGCCATGCTGGCACCGCCTCGTGTGGCAGCACTGCCATGTGAGCCACCGCCGCAAGCGCCAGCGGGCGGATGACCTCCTGCCAGTCCGTGAGCTGCTCCAGCGCATAAGGCGCACGCGCTGGGCTGCACAGCGCCGCCAGCAGCATGGCTGTGGCCGCCAGCAGCACCAGCACCGGGCGCAGCCGCAGCAGATCCCACGCATCCGACAGGTGTCTGCGCAGCGGGTGCCAGCGCAGATGCAGCGCCAGCCCCGCGGCAAAGCCGAGGAGGGAGAGCGCGGTCGATTGCCAGAGGGAGAGGTTCACGCGGAGCAGCCATCAATTTGCGAAAACATCTCGACATGCCAGCACGTATTCGCTTCTCTCCCTTCCGCCATGAAATCACCCGCCGCGCTCCTGCTCGCCTGCCTGTTCCTCTCCTCCGCCGCCCTCGCCGAAAACTGGCCCAGCTGGCGCGGCCCCAGCCAGGACGGCTCCTCCCCTGAGACCGGCCTGCCGGAAAAATTCAGCGCTACCGAGGGCGTGCGCTGGGCCGCCGATGTCCCCGGCATCGCCGCCTCCGTGCCTGTCGTGTGGGGAGACAATATTTTCATCACCGCCCCCGTCGCTGCCGAGCAGAAGCTCGTGGCCCTCTGCTATGACAAGCAGACCGGAAAGGAAAAATGGCGCACCACCATCAGCGAGGGCTCAGAGGTGCAGTGGGATGATAAGAGCAATCTCGCCAGCCCCTCCGCCGTGACGGACGGCGACCGCGTGTACTTCCTCTTTGCCAATGCCATCGCTGCCGCCTGCGACTTCAATGGCAAGATCCTCTGGAAGCGCGACTTCAAGGAAACGCACGGCGCTTTTGCCACCCAGTGGACCTATGGCAGCAGCCCAGCACTCGACGGCGGCAAGCTCTACATCCAGGTGCTCCAGCGCAACGAAGCCTTCCAGTTCCAGGGCAAGTTTGACAAGGGCACACCCGGCAAGGACATGAGCAGCTACATCCTGGCCGTGGATCCCACCACCGGCAAAGACCTCTGGAAGCACATCCGCCCCAGCCTGGCCAACACCGAATCTCTGGAAGCTTTCAGCAGCCCCGTCTTCACCACCTACAAAGGCCAGCGCCTCATGCTCATCTCCGGTGGTGACACCCTCACGATCCATGACGCCGCCACCGGCAAGGAGTTCTCCCGCATTGCCACCTGGAATCCTCCCGGCGAAGGCTACAACAAGTTCTTCCGCCTCGTCCCCTCCCCTGTGGTGGGCGATGGCGTGGCCATCGTATGCGCTCCGAAAAACTCTCCCGTCTTTGCCTTGCCTCTGGATGCCAAAGGCGAAACCAAGCCCCTCTGGCAGACCGAGCCCAAGGGCGTGACCAGCGACGTGCCCACCCCCGCCTTCTACAAGGGCAAGTTCTACGTGCTCGACGGCGGCAAGAAGGTCCTCAGCTGCCTGGAACCCAAGACCGGCAAGGTCCTGTGGAGCGGTGAACTCGGCGGCAAGACCAAGTTTGAAAGCAGCCCCACCGTGGTGGACGACAAGGTCTACTGCATCAACTTCTGGGGCGAAGTCTATGTGGCCAAGGCCAACACCGACAAATTCGAACTGCTCTCTGTAAACGAGATGGGCAACGGCACCAAGCCCAACGGCAACGCCGCCAGCGTGCGCGCCAGTGTCTCCGTCTCCGACGGCTGCCTCTTCATCCGCTCCCAGGACAAGCTCTTCTGCATCGGCAAGAAGGTGCAGGCGGCTCCTTGATTCCGGCAGATTTTCCAGGCGCATCGCCATGATCCGGCGGGCATCTCATTCCTCCACGGCATGGATGCCCGCCCTCCATTTTCAGCTCATTCCCATATGCTCCATCGCACACTCGCCCTGCTCGCTGCTGCCACGACGCTCGTCCACGCAGCTCCTACCGAACACGTCATCCTTGTCAGCATCGACGGCTGGGCGCATCATTACTTTGATGATCCCAAATGCCACATGCCCACAGTGAAGGCTCTGGCGGCCAAAGGCGTGAGGGCCAAGCGCATGGAGTGCTCATTCCCTACCGTCACGTGGACCAACCACACCACGCTCGTCACAGGCGTGCATCCGGCCAAGCATGGCGTGCTGGCCAACGAATACTTTGACCGCGCCACCCGGAAAAAGGTGCCGCTCATTCCCGATCCCATTTTCAACAAGGACGAAATCGTCAAATCCCCCACCATCTACGATGCCGCCAAGGCCGCCGGCCTGACCACCGCAGGCGTCATCTGGCCCGCCTCCCGCGGAGCCAAGACCCTCGACTGGACCGTGCCGGATGTGGGCGATCAGGAGCTCTTTGAAAAATACGGCAGCCCCTCCCTGCTGGAAGATGCACGCGCTGCTGGCATCCCCATCGAAAAGCAAGCCGAGTGGTGCAAGCTGGGCAACCCCGGCAAGGCTCAGCGCGACTACATGTACTCGCAGCTCGCCCAGCTCATCATCAAAAAGCACAAGCCCAACTTCCTCGCCATCCACCTTGTGAGCCTCGACTCCTTCGAACACTCCAATGGCCGCCAGGTCCCCGAGGCCTACTGGGCCGCCAATGATTCCGACAACCGCGTGGCCGACCTCGTACGTGCCACCGAAGAGGCAGGCATCCGCGACAAGACCACCTTCATCATCACCACCGATCACGGCTTCGTCACCTTCACCAAATCCATCAATGCCAACGCCGCGCTGAAAAAAGACGGCTTTGTCAAAAGTGTGCTGGGCAAGAGCCTCGCGCCCGACTCCCAGGTCTTTGCCATGGCCGAAGGCGGCGCTTGTTTTGTCTACGTGTTGGATGACGCCAACCGCGCCACCATTCTCAAGCAGATCACGCCAACGCTCGCAAAACTCGAAGGCGTGCAGGGCGTGGTCGAGGCCAAGGACTTTGATTCCAAGCTGCACCACATCACCGCCGCCAAGGATGGCCGCGAGCCCGACCTCGTGCTGCTGGCCGCCGACGGCTACACCTTCACCGACTCCCTCGCCGACAACGACGTCATCATCCCGAATGATCCTCCCAAAGGCGCGCACGGCCACTTCCAGCTGGACGCCAATCTCTACGGCGGCTTTGTCATCAGCGGTGCAGGCGTGCAGCAGGGCAAGGTGGTCGACGAGATCAAAAACATCGACGTCACCCCCACGATGGCCAGGCTCCTCGGCATCCCCTTCCCCGGTGCCGATGGCCGCGTGCTGGACGAGGCGCTGGCGAAATGATCCTGGCCACTCATGAAGAGCGCTGGCAATAAACAGTCCAATCAACGGCAGCGCAAAACGTTGAACGAACGGCAACGGCGCATTCGAAGGCTGATCGAACTCGGCTTGATCCAAGATGCCTCTGAAATTCCCGAGGACGCGATTCCCATCGACCCGGATATCGCGCAGAGGGCCAACAGAGTTATACCTGCGGCTTGTTACATAGACATCCGTTTTGTCTGCACTGACTGCGGCAAGCCTGAGCTTTGGTCTGCTGACTCGCAGCGGCAGTATTTCGAAATTACAAAGGCATCGCCTTACAAGAAACCGAAACGCTGCTACGAATGCCGACAGAAGGAGCTGGCAAGGAAGCTCCATGCCAGAGCCGAGTCAGGGCACACGCCCTTATGAGATCGACTGCTTTTTACAGCATTCCCGGCGTGTAGCGCGGGCGGTCTGTGGCACTGGTGCCCAGGCGCTGACGCATGGTGGTGTCATCCAGAGCGCGGTCCACGGCATCCTGAAGGGCGCGGGAGGTCAGGTCTCGTAGCAGGGGCACGGGCGAGCCGCTGCCGGGGCGGTAGGCATTGCTCTGGCGTTCCCCCTCATACACACGGGAGTAGAGCACGCGGCCTGAGACAGCCTCCACCACATTCACACGGATGCGTGCGTAGCCATACGGGTGCACCAGAAGCTGGGAGCGCAGGTCCTGGATTTCTCCCGTCAGGACATAGTGCCCCTTCACATCCGTAGCCAACATGCCACGTGCCTCAAGGGCGTAGGCAAAGGCATTTCGCACCACATCGCTGACCGGCAGGCGCGTCTGGATGGTGTCCACCTTGGGGCCTATGGGCAGGCGCACATGACCCAGCGTCTGGGGCTTTTGACCGCGCTTGTCCTTGAACTGGCCCACCGCAAAGTCAGGATCTCCGCGCACCATGAGTCCGGGCTGCGGGATGTAGTCGAGGCTGATGACCGAAGAATTGCCGCAGGAGGAAAGAGTCAGGCAGGCTGCGGTTCCGAGAAGGATGGCTGAAAAGCACCGAAAGTTCATGGGCGGGATCATTAGAACGCCCTTGGACGCGAATCAATGCACGAGATTCATGGGAAGTCTTCGTCGAGGCAAAAAAAACAACCCTGCCGGAACTCGGAGCTCAGGAAAAAAACCCCCAAAACCTGAATCCAATTAACCCGGCAGGGTTGATTTATTGAATATATTCGGAAACAGCTTCGCCATGCAATACCAAAAAGTTTTCCATCGAAAAAAGACGCTCCTAAACACAGTGCTGGCCATCGGGATTTTCATGCTTTTGTCCTCGGAGTCTCACGCGCAACTAGGCCGCGCCGTGCGCCAGGTCATCGTCAGCCAGGCCCCTTCCTGGGACGCCCACACCGCCACCATGCAGTGCTATCAGCGCGCCTCTGCCGGGGCTCCCTGGCAGGCGGTGTTTGAAAAACCCATCCCAGTGCTGCTGGGGAAAAAAGGGCTGGCCTGGGGCCGTGGTGTGTTTTCACCGCCCCAGAACGGCATCCCGCCCAAGGTGGAAAAAGACTGGCGGGCCCCTGCGGGTGTCTTCCAGCTCGGCTCCCTCTTTGGCTACGCCCCCACCCCGCCCGGCGGAGCCCGCTGGCCCTACATCCAGGTAGGCCCTTGGGACGCTTATGTGGACGACTCCACTCTCCCGCAGTATTACAACCGCCACATCCGCATCGATCCCAGCCAGGGCATCCCGCCGTGGTTTGAAAAACAAAAAATGCGGCTCGGAGATGCCGCCTACAAATGGATGCTGGAAATCCGGCACAATCAAAACCCATCGGCACCGGGCTATGGCAGCGCCATCTTTTTCCACGTACGCCGCGGCCCGGACAAACCCAGCGCCGGCTGCACTACCATGGCCGAGGGAGACCTGACCCGTCTGCTCCGCTGGCTGGACCCATCTGCCTCTCCGCACTACGTTCTCCTGCCCAAAGCCGACTACGCCGCCCTGCGCGGCGCGTGGGGGTTGCCTTGATTGAATTTTTAGACGCAGCGGTCGCTAGTCGGCACGCTCCGCCTCTGAAATCGCCTTCTTGAGCCACTCACCCTCTTCCTTCCACGGCGTGGCGTTCCGCAGCTCAGCCACGGTCATGGGCAGGCGGGCGCTCCAGTTGCTGTCGGCGGCGATGCCGGGGACATTGAAGCGATCTTCCAGCCCGTAGAGGTCCGTGAGCATGAAGGCGGCAAACCGCGAACGGCTGGCCAGCAAAGCCTCCAGCAGGGCATGGCGGATGTGCGTGTCATACTCCGGCCAGCCACCGTCTGAAAAACGCAGACCAGCAAATTCAGCGAGATCTCCCAGCTCCTTGTTCCCTACGGCGCGCTCGGTTTCCTCCTCGCTGGCGGCATCGCGGCGGCGATGCTCCCACAGGGTTTTCATGGGCTCGTGGTCATGCGTGGCATAGGTGGTGAAGGAGCAGTTGTCATACGCGCTGCCCATGACCACACGGCCATCTTTGCCATGCTCCCACTGGCTGACCTTGAAGCCGGGAATGTCCAGGCTGAGGAGATGCGGGCGCACATAATCGGGCACGGTGCCCAGGTCCTCGGCCACCACCTCGGCACGCCCGGCGGCGGCATCCACGATCATGCGCAGGTACTTGTCTCCATTGGCCAGATTGGCGGCTTTGTGCTCAGGCGTATCGTCCTCGTGCTCCTTGTAGTGCGGCAGGCGGCCTCCCGTCAGGGCTTTGGCCTCTTCATCGGTGAGATAGCAAAACTCCGCATTGCGCGTGGGCCGCCAGGGGAAGCTGTAGATGCGGTAAAAGCCCAGCACGTGGTCGATGCGGAAGATATCAAAGACCTCAGTCAGCTTTTGCGTGCGCTGCCGCCACCACTGAAAGCCGCCGCTCTCCATCACATCCCAGCGATAGAGCGGGATGCCCCAGTTCTGCCCCCAGCGCTGCACAAAGTAGTCGTCTTTGAAATACGTCTCCGGCGGCGCACCACCGCACCACTCCAGGTCAAACTGCCCGGGCTGGAAAAAGACATCCGCACTGCACCAGGAGATGCCAAAGGGGATGTCCCCCATCAGCTTTACTCCTCTGCCATTGGCATAAGCACGCAGCTCTCCCCACTGGCTGAAGCACAGCCATTGCACGTAGGCGTGGAAGAGGATGCGGTCGTCGATCTCGTCCGCTTTGGCATCGCGCCAGGCGCGTGCCTTGGCGGCGCTGTTCAGGTCCTCGCGCCAGTTCATCCAGTCCTCATGCCCGTGCTCCTCCATCAGCACCTTGAAGAGGCAGAAATCATCCAGCCACGCGGCCTCCTTTTCACAGAAAGCTTCAAATTTCGCCATCCGGTCCGGGTGGCTCTCGATCTGGCTGAAGGCGCGGCGCAGAAGCGTGTTTTTCAGCCGCCGCACCTTGGGGTAGTTCACCGAGCCATGACGCAGCAGATCCACACGCAGGATGCCCGTCACAGAGCTGTAAAATTTCTCATCCAGCTCCGGCAGCGCTGCCGGGCAGAGATCCAGCGTCAGGTAGTCCAGCGCCACGGAGCTGATGGCATTGTAGGGACTGCTGTCGCTGCCCGTGGCATTGATGGGCAGAAACTGCACAAAGCCCAGTCCCGTGTCGGCCGCCCAGTCGATCAGCTGGCGCACACCGCCGATGTCTCCGATGCCGAGGTCCTCCGCAGTGCGCAGGGCAAACACAGGAATCAAAATACCGGCGCGGCGAGGCTGGATGGTGGGCATGGCGTGAGAGGCTGTACCAGAATGGACGAATGAATGATGGCTGTCTGCTGCGATTTGAGTAACTTCGCAGACGTATAAAGAGCACGATGCGTTCCCAAATATCGACGATGCTGCTGTTTCTGGCAATCTCCGCCGCGCCTGCTGCGGAGACTAAAGCGCCACGTGTCATCGATTTCCGCGGCCCGCCGCACAACTACCTGGACTGGAAGCCGAAGGACCGCTTTGCCGAACTGCAGGAAAAAGTGGAGAACGGCTCCGTGAAGCTGGACACAGAGAGCGACAAGGCCTTCCTCACCAGCCTGCTGCAGGCGCTGAACATCCCTGTGAGCTCCCAGCTCCTGGTGTTTTCCGCCAGCTCCTTGCAGAGCGAGATCATCAATCCACGCAACCCACGCGCCCTCTACTTCAATGAGGACACCTACCTCGGCTGGGTGCCCGGCGGGCTGGTGGAGATCATTGCCGAGGATCCGGATATGGGGCCCATGTTTTATGTCTTTGACCGTCTGCGCCCCGGCGGCGCGGTGCCCAGGGTCACACGCTCCACCAAGTGCATGAACTGCCACGCCGGCAATGCCACACGGCGGCTGCCTGGACTGGTGGCGGAGTCCCTGCTCGTCTCCCGCGCAGGTTCCAGCCTGGAAACCTACCGCCGCGACGTACAGGGCCACCAGATACCGCTGGAGACACGCTTTGGCGGCTGGCACCTGACCGGCCAGCACAATCTCTCCAGCACCAAGGCCAACATCATGGGCATTCCCAATGCGGGAAAAAACCAGATCGTGCCGGTGGAACCCGGCCAGTACTCCGACCTCAGCCTGCACCTGCTGCCCACCAGCGACATCTTGCCGCACTTGGTCAACGAGCACCAGATGGGCTTCGAAAACCGGCTGGTCTATGCCATCTACACCGTGCGCCAGCTGAAAAGCGATGACAAGGGTATGCTGGGCGCAGCGGCCAAGGCGGAGATCGACGAACGCGCGCAGGAGATGGCGCGCTACATCATGTTTGCCGATGAGGCCAAATTTCCCGCCAAAGGCATGGTCGGAGACGAAACCTACGCGAAGGACTTTCTGCGCGACTGCAAGCTCTCCAAGACCGGCCTCTCGCTGAAGGATCTGGACCTCAAGACACGCATGTTCAAACACCGCTGCAGCTACATGCTCTACTCAGACACCTGGAAGGCTGCACCCAAGGAGCTGAAGGAGCGCGTGTACTACCACATGGCCCTTTATCTGCGCGAGCAGCCCGACTCTCAGCATGCGCACATTCCGCCCGCAGAGCGCCTCGCTATCCGCACGATTTTGAAAGACACGATGACAGATCTGCCTAGCTGGTGGCGCTAGGAAAGTGATGCAGGCACTCTTGCCTGCAATTGTGCGCGCTCGCTGAGGGCAGGAGTGCCCGCAGCACTTCAATCCCGGCTAAACTACTTGCTCAGCTTCAGCATCCGCAGGATCGGCTTTTCAGCACGCTTGCGCAGCTCTTCGTCCATCTCCACCTGCGGCGTCAGATCGCGGAGGCAATCGTGCAGCTTTTGCAGCGTGTTCAGCTTCATGTAGCGGCAGTCGGCGCAGGCACAGTGGCCGGTGGGTCCGGGGATGAACTTCTTGCCGGGCACCTCGCGCTCCAGGCGGTGCAGCATGCCGCTCTCCGTCACGATGATAAACGTGCTGGCAGGGCTGCTGCGGCAGTAGCCCACCATCTTCTCTGTGCTGCACACCTCGTCCGCTAGCAGGCGCACGGCATAGGTGCACTCAGGATGCGCCACCACCTTGGCGTCTGGGTGTTCGTCCTTGATCTTCTGGATGCTGTCCCGGGTGAACTCCACGTGCACGTAGCAGGCCCCCTTCCACAGATCCATCTTGCGCCCCGTACGCTCCATCACCCAGGAGCCCAGGTTCTGGTCTGGCACAAAGAGGATGGGGCGATCCTTCGGTGCCGCCTCCACGATCTTGTCGGCATTGCCGCTGGTGCAGATGCAGTCGCTCAGCGCCTTCACGTGGCCACTGCAGTTGATGTAGGCGATCACATAATAATTCTTGGCCGCATTCGCCTTCAGAAAGGCCTCCAGCTGCGGGCCGGGGCAGCTCTGCTCCAGCGAGCAGCCAGCATTGGCATCCGGCAGCACCACGATCTTGCCGGGATTCACGATCTTGGCGGTCTCTGCCATGAAATGCACGCCGCAGAAGACGATGACATCCGCCTCGGTCTCCTTGGCCTTGTAGGCCAGCCCCAGGGAATCACCCACAAAGTCGGCGATTTCCTGAATGGCCTTGTCCTGGTAGTTGTGCGCCAAGATGACGGCATTGCGTTCCTTTTTGAGACGGAGGATTTCTTCGGTGAGGCTGGGGGCGGCGGTGGCGACCATGGAAATGAGGGGGAAGGAGAGCGTAAAACGAAGCCGAGCGGAAGCAAGAGGGAGTCGCGGGAAGCATCCCCCCCTCTTTCTCGATCATTACGCCTCATTCCGGTTCCGCGAGACATCTCCTGCATTCGTCATTCGACATCCCCGCTGCTCCATTCCAAAGTCCCTGCGTGACCCAAAAACAGCCCCATCCCCTGCTCGATCTCGCTCTCACCGTCATCCTGCCTTCTATTGCGCTGGAAAAGCTCAGCGCTCCAGACCGCCTGGGGCCGCTCTGGGCGCTGATCGTGGCGCTGCTGCTGCCGCTGGGCTTTGGCATCTGGTGCTTCATCAACAAGCGCGGGCTCAATTTCTTCTCCATTCTCGGCCTGGTCGCCGTCATTGTCACAGGCGTGCTGGGGCTGTGGAATCTGAATGCCACGTGGTTTGCCGCCAAGGAGGCCATGTTCCCCGTCTTCCTCGGCATCGCCTTTCCGCTGAGCCACCGCTGGGGCAAGCCGCTCGTCAGCGAGATGCTGCTCAATCCGCAGGTGATCAACCAGCCCGCGCTGCATCAGGCGCTGGATACTCCTGAGAAGCACCATCAGTTCGCGCTGTTGCTGAAAAAAGCCTCCTGGGGCATGGCTGGAACCATGCTGCTGTCATCCGCCATGAATTTCGCCCTCGCTCTCTACCTGCTGGGAGACAAAGCCCCCGGCAGCGAGGAATACGCCAAGGCCATCGGCCGCCTGAACTGGAGTGGCTTCCTCGTCATCGGCATCCCTCTCATGGGCGTCACGCTGGCGCTGCTGCTCTGGCTGCTGCGCTCTATCACCGCCCTCACCGGCCTGGAGCGCGACGATTTGATGAACCAAGGCACCACCGTCCGCAAGCAGGTGAACAACGGCTGATTTCTCTCGTGAGAAAAACCGTTTGCCCTAACCGCAGGGACCGTTTATAGACTTCGCCCCCGGATTTGCGCGATTAGCTCAGTGGTAGAGCATTACCTTGACATGGTAGGGGTCACAGGTTCGAACCCTGTATCGCGCACCATCTTCGACATACGAAGATTCTTTTCCCCTTTCTGGCCAAACACAAAGCAAATAGCTAGTGCCATACCTCACCCCGCCAGCGGAATCTGCGGCACCGTGATCACAAACTCCGCCCCCTGCCCCGGCGCACTGACGACAGAGACGCTGCCTTGATGCGCCTCCACAATGGCTTTGACCAAACTCAACCCAAGGCCGAGGCCGCGCTGCGTGCGGCTTTTGTCTCCTCTATAAAGGCGGTCCCAGATATGCGGCTGATCGCTGGCGGGAATCCCCATGCCGGTGTCGCGGATGCGCACGGTCACGGTGTTGTCAGCAGCATGGCAAACCAAGTGTACCTGGCCGCCCTCGGGGGTGTATTTGAGTGCGTTGTCGAGCAGGTTGGCAAAGGCCTGGCTCATTCGCGTGGGGTCCACGGATGCCTGACAGTCGGTGGCAAAATCGGTGGTGATGGCGATGTGCTTTTCCTCGCTGATGAGGTCGTAGAGCTCGATCACCTGCCGGAGCAGTGCGGGGACTGAGGTCAGCTCGCGGTGCAGCTTCATCATGCCGGCCTCGGCCTCGCTGATGTCCATCAGCGCCTTGAGCATGGTCAGCACGCGGTCGGATTCCTCCACGCAGTCCGCCAGCGCCTCGCGCGCCACAGGGTCTGGTGTGGTCTGCACGGCGCTCTCGGCGGTGCCGCGCAGGCGTGTCAGCGGCGTGCGCAGGTCATGCGCCACGTTGTCCAGCGCATGGCGCATGCCCTGGATGAGCGCCTGGTTTTTGTCCAGCAGACGGTTGAACTCCGTGGCCAGTTCCTCCAGCTCCGTGCGGTCCATCTGCGCGCTCACGCGGGCCGAAAAGTCGCCGGTGTCTGAAATGGTGCGCGCAGTGGCCACCACATCTCGCACAGGCTTGGTGGCGCGATGCGCGAAGTAGGCGCCGCCCAGCACCGCCAGCAGCAGCGTGGGCGTCATGACGAGCATGAAATTCCGGCGGAAGGGCTGCAACACTGTCTCACGGCTGTTCGTGCTGCGACCCACCTGCAGGATGGAGCCGTCCCGCAGTCGTGCCGTGGCCACGGTCAGATCGCGCTCTTCGTCCTTCGGAATGCGCAGCCAGTCGAGGCTGGAAGCATCGGCCTGCGGCTGGAGCGCACTCGCATCCGTCGGCAGCCAGTCGTTGGGCACGTTCACAAACAGCACGCTGCCCAGCACGCCAGTCACGCGGACAAAGAAGGACTTCGACTTGCCGCTGTCACTGCTGTTGAGCTGCACGAGATTCCGCAGTGCAGGCAGGCCGCCGCTGGCGTACACGGCGGCGCATTCCTTCACGCGCGCCTCGATCACCTCGCGGTCCTTGCGCTCCATGGCAGTGGCCAGCAGCACATACAGCAGCCCAAAAAGCACCACCGCGCTCAGCGTGAAAATGGACGCATAACCGAGCGTGAGACGCACGGCCAGGCTGCGCCCCCAGGACTCAGGCGGGTTTGAAGACATAGCCGACTCCGCGGATGGTTTGGATGAGCTTCACGTCAAAGTCCTTGTCCAGCTTGGCACGCAGGCGGTGCACCAGCACGTCCACCACATTGGTCTGCGGGTCAAAGCTGTAGTCCCACACATGCTCCAGGATCATCGTCTTCGTCACCACACGGCCGGGCGTGCGCATGAGCAGCTCCAGCAGGGAGAACTCGCGGCCCTGCAACTCGATGGTGCGCCCCTCTCGCCGCACCTCACGGGCCAGCAGATCCAGCGTGACGCCCGCTGCGGTCAGCGTGGTGGGCTCCACTGTATGCGTGGCGCGACGGATGAGCGCCTGAACGCGGGCCAACAGCTCGGAGAAGGCAAAGGGCTTGGTCAGGTAGTCATCGCCACCGGCCTGCAAGCCCTTCACGCGATCATCCACCGTGGCCTTGGCGCTGAGGATGAGCACCGGCGTGTTCACCTTCTCCTTGCGGAGCTGGCGCAGCAGCGAGAGGCCGTCCAGCTTTGGCAGCATGAGATCCAGCACAATGCAGTCGTAGCTGACGGTGCACGCCAGATCCAGCCCGCGCTCGCCATCGGCGGCGGCATCCACGCCGAAGCTGTTTTGCTTCAGGCCGTTCACGATGAACGAGGCGATCTTGCTGTCATCTTCGATCACTAATAGGCGCATGGCTGGCGGAGGAGTCATACGATTAGCGGTGATACACAGGTTGTCCAATGTAGGCAGAAGTAGTTCGGGCAATCCTGCCCGATGGAGAGGGCGTCCGCTGCGGGCAGGATTGCCCCCGCTACTAAAGGCGAAGAAAAAGCCCGCCCCCACTTTAGCAGGGGCGAGCGTGGGAGGTCACGGCTGCATGGCTCAGCCGGCCTTGCTTTCATCCACCACTACATAGCGGGTGCCGCCGTGGCTCCAGACTTTCACCAAGGAAACCTTGGTCTCGGGCTTGGCGCACAGGGCGGTGGCCTGCTCGGCATCATTCACGGGCTGGCGGTTGATCTCCAGGATCACATCACCTTCACGCAGACCGGCCTCATAGGCGGCGGAGTCTTCCTCCACGGAGGAGATCAGCGCACCTTTGATGTGGGACGGCAGCTTGAGCTGCTCGCGAGTGGCTTTGTCCAGGTCGGATACGCCCACACCATGCAGTGCATCTTCGTTGTCATTGGAGACGGGAGCGGCTGAGGCTACTTTATCGCCCGGCAGCTCCTTCACGGTCACGGAGAGGCTCATGCTCTTGCCATCGCGCAGCACATTCATGGGCACTGCGGCACCTGGCATGGTGGAGCCGACCTGCAGCTTGAGATGGCGGCTGTCAGTCACGGCCTTGCCATTGAAGTCGGTGATCACGTCGCCGCTCTTCACACCGGCCTTGTCAGCCGGGCTGCCTGGAGTGACGGCGGAGACGAGAGCGCCTTTGGCACCGTCCATCTTGAACTGCTTGGCCAGCTGCGGGGTCAGATCCTGGATGTTCACCCCCAGAAATCCGCGCTCCACATGGCCGTGGTTCACGATGCTTTCCATCACCCAGCGGGCGAGATTGGTCGGAACGGCAAAGCCGATGCCCTGATTGCCGCCGCTGCGGCTGAGGATGGCGGTGTTCATACCGATGAGACGGCCTTCCACGTCCACCAGTGCACCACCTGAGTTGCCCGGATTGATGGCGGCATCCGTCTGGATGAAGTCCTCATAGTCCAGCCCCAGCGTGGCGCGGCCTTTCGCACTGATGATGCCGGTGGTCACAGTCTGGCCGATGCCGAAGGGATGCCCCACGGCGAGGACCATGTCGCCCACTTCGATCTTGTCGCTGTCGGCAAAGGTGATGGCGGGTAGTCCGGTGGCTTCGACCTTGATCACCGCCACGTCGGTCTTGGGATCGCGGCCAATGACCTTGCCGTCAAACTCGCGTCCGTCGGTCAGGTTCACCTTGATGATGTCGGCGCCGTCCACCACGTGGTTGTTGGTCATAATGTAGCCGTCCGTGGTCACGATGACACCGGAACCCACGCCCTGCTCACGCGGCATGTGCTGCTGGCGCTGGTGCCGCCCCTGCTGCTGGAACTCCTCGGGCATCTGGAAACCGGGGCCGAAAAAGCGGCGCAGGTCGAATCCTTCGGGCATCTGCATCTGGCTGACCTTGGCCTTGCTGGACACGGCCACCTTGACGACGCTGGGAGAGACGGCCTTCACCACCGGTGCAAAGCTGGGAAAGCCGTGAGCCGAAGCGGAGAGCGGCGCTTCATTCAGCTGAATGTGCAGCGCCGGTTTGGCGGCGTCCTTGGCGGACGTAAACGCCACAAGAGAAGCGCTCAGGACGCACACGGAGCCGAGGACGACCGTGCGCTTCCAGAGGGTTTGATTGGAGGATGAGGTTTTCATGGATGTTGTTGGGTAGTGGATTGGGGTGGATTGATTTCCGCCCAACCAAAACATCCGGGGCATGGCCTTTGCGTTACTGGAGCATTACAAGCGTGTAAGGTTCCGTACGATGGAAATCCCGTTTTGATAGCGTCAACAAGTGAGTTGACTGACTTTAGCTATTCAATTTCATGCTCCCCAACCGCTGTGCGAATAATTATATCGGCATTAAACTTTTTTCTAAAAAATTCTTTTTTGGAAATTAACTCTGCAGCAGGAAGACGATTACCACTGCATATTATAAAACAGAGAATCCGCTCACTTGTTTTAAGATGACGCTTAAAGCTAAGAATCGAGCTTTCCAATTGGCAAAGCGCATGTCGAATATGACCACCTTTCAATTCCACAAAGTAGCCACATTGACAGTGATCGATGACCAGGAAGTCGCACGCAAGGCGATTATCGTCTGTGGACACCAAGCAACCATCAACCTTATAACGTCTAAGACTACGTCTTCGAGGGTGGAGAAAGCGCATCTGCACTCGCCCCTCTTTACACACAACAATCGAATCCTCAGACTGAGTGCAACATTGCTGTAACAGTGGGAGTGGGTCAGTTTTCAAGGCTCAAAAGTGTATCAAAATCTTGGATTAGTCCTCCTAATGCCGCATCAACCGGATTGTCGTCTATCAAGTTTGTTTGTGGACTAATCAAATCTTGGCAAGTCCCTCTATCTATCAACCATGCTGCCACCTGTTGAGTTTTGAGTACTCGCGACTTTGGAACAGTCGCATCAAGTTTTTTAAGCTGATTCTTGTTTAAGCTTCTTGAACCATGCAAACTTCCTGCTTTTAACAGGACATTAACCGCGCCTAAAATAAATGGACTGTGTGTCGTCACGGTGACCTGAGCAAGGTCGTCCGAAGAATTAAAAGCGAACGCGATTAATTCAACAATGGCCCTCTGCGAATCAGGAAAAAGATGAGCTTCAGGCTCTTCAATCGAAAGCCCTTCCGGGATCCCCAAAGATTGTGAGCCAATAATATGACGAAGAAACAAAAGTAAAGGAAGACTTTCTTGCTGGCCCGAAGAACAAAGACTCAATGGAGTTCGCCTACCATCAGGCATCAACACATAATCTCGCTTACCATCTCTGTGATGAGTGCCCTTCAAAATACTTTGGATCAAATCAGCTGCTGATGTCAGTAGCTTGTTACGTGCGCGCGAAGAACCACTGTTTTGATTCGAAATTTGACGAAGTTTTCTGTAATAATGACCAAACTCCGCAATGAAAGGGTCAAGATCTATTTCGGATGCGAGTGAAAATATGTTGTCTTCCAATGAGGCAAAAAATGATCGCCCAGCAGGAATCAGTCGTTGATGATAACACATGGTTTTGCCGAGATGCTGTTTCGATCTTTCCACAAACAGCCTCTCCGTAAGCTCTTGATCTACCGTGGAATGCTTTAATTCGTCCAATTCGGTATGCAGGAAATTTGGGAATTGAATCGAAACCCCCGCATCACTCTTTCGACTGGATTCAATGGTGTATGTTGCATCTGAATTAGTCAGCGTGATTTTGAAAGCCTTCTTGGGCCACGCCTCATCAGGAAAGTACTTCAAAAATCGTTGAACAGACCTATCTGAGAAATTTTTCCAACTCTGATCATTTTTTGCAGCCTGAAAAACCTCCGACGGAACTTTTTTAAAAAAATGCAGCAACTTGGTGATAATACTCTTGCCCGCGCTCTGCGGGCCGATCAGCAAAGTGAAAGGTCGCAAAACAATCTGGGCATTCTTCAGCCCTCCAAATCCTTCGATTGTTAAAGTTTCAGATGGTTTAGCCATGAAATGAGTTTCTTAATTTTGAGGCATCTTCGTCGGGTGACCTCCCAAGATCAAGGATTGATAGAGCCTAGCAATCCTAGACTCCAATCGCTTTCAGATAAAATCCCCCCCTCACGCCAGAATCTCACTCACCACCCGCGCCTGCGGGTTCTCCACCAGCACCTGTTCGGTGCCGTTGCGGCGATAGCTGAGGTGCTTGGCATCGAGGCCGAAGAGGTGCAGCAAGGTGGCGTGGTAGTCGTAGTGGTTCACCACGTCTTTCACAGCCTTGTGGCCGAAGTCGTCGGTCTCGCCGTGGATGTGACCGGCTTTAAAGCCGCCGCCGGCCACCCACATGCTGAAGCCGTAGGTGTTGTGGTCGCGGCCCACCGTGGTGCGGTCCTTGGAGCCAGAGCGATTTTGAATGACGGGCAGGCGGCCCATCTCGCCGCCCCAGTGGACGATGGTGGTGTCCAGCAAGCCGCGCTGCTTGAGGTCGATAACGAGGGCGGCAGCACCTTGATCGACGTAGAGGCAGGCGGCGGGCAGCAGGGTGCGGATGTTCTGGTGGTTGTCCCAGGTCTGGTTTCCTGTGAAGAGCGAGACGCAGCGCACACCGCGCTCCACCAGGCGGCGGGCGATGAGGCAGCGCGTGCCGAACTCGGCGGCGGCGGGATTGTCCAGACCGTAGAGCTTCTTGGTGGCGGCGCTTTCTTTGCTGATGTCCAGCGCCTCCTTGGCGGCGGTCTGCATGCGGGCGGCCAGCTCAAAGCTCTGGATGCGCGCCTCAAGATCCGCTTCTCCGGGGCGGGCCTCCAGGTGCTCACGATTGAGGCGCTGCACAAAGTTGAGGTAACGCGCCTGCGCATCGCCTTGCAGGCTGAGAGGCGCGTCGAGATTGGGAATGCGCGGCTCCTTGGGACGGATGACGGTGCCCTGATAAAGCGATGGCAGCCAGCCGTTGCTCCAGTTGTCCACGCCCAGTACGGGCAGGCCGCGAGGGTCCGTAAGCGCCACATAGGCGGGCAGGTCCTGGTTTTCTGAGCCGAGGCCATACGTTAGCCAGCTGCCCAGCGTAGGGCGGCCTCCGGTGATCTGGCCATTGAGCAGGGCGTAGATGGCCTGGCCGTGATTATTCACGCCGCTGTGCATGGAGCGGATGAGCGTGACATCATCGACGATGTTGGAGAAGTGCGGCAGCAGTTCGCTGACATCCATGCCGCACTGGCCGTGCTTTTTGAATTTCCACGGGCTGCCCATGCACTCGCGGCTGGCACCTGCGGCGTCGTCGTACTTCACCTCGCCGGGGAAGTCTTTGCCATCGTAGCGGGTCAGCTCGGGCTTCGGGTCAAAGAGGTCCATGTGGCTGGGCCCACCCTGCATGAACATGGAGATCATGGCCTTGGCCTGGCCAAAGCCGTGCGGAGCCTTGGGCTTGAGGTCAAAGTGGCGCGGCCCGATCTGCTCCGGGCTGGCCAGGAGATTCTGCTCCTTGAGCAGCGTGGCCAAAGCGATGCCGCCGATGCCGTAGGCGGAGCGGTTTAGAAAGGAGCGGCGCGTGGGGAGCATGGTACCTCCTACGCAGCCAGCAGGCCAAATCTTCTGAGGACATGCGGAGACAGGTGCCGCATGCGAAAGAACGCGAGAGCGTCCTGGAGTGCTCCAGCCCCCTGGAGCTTTTCGCAGGCCATATAACGTTCAAAAGCGCCGGAGGGCCGGCGCAGTCCAAAACGCTGCCGCGAGCTTCGAAAACACCACTTAGCCTTTCACCACACTCCTCACCGCGCCCTTCGCCAGGCGGGTCACCACTTCCTCTCCGGCCTGCACTTCGGTGGCGTCCTTGAGCACTTTGCCCTCGGCATTGGTGGTGTAGGAGAAACCGCGGGCCAGCACGGCGTCCGGACCGATGTGCCGGAGCAGCTCCGCCCGCGACTGCAGGCGGTCGGCCAGACGATCCAGCCGATGAAGCAAGCCCTGCTGCAGGCGGTGCGCACAGGTCTCCGCGCGGTGCACGGCCTCGGTGAGTTGCACACGCGGATGATGCGCGGCGAGCACCTGCTGCTTCTGAGAGAGATCGTCCGCCCAGGTGCGGATTTGCTCGCGCACGGCCTCGCGCAGGCGTGACTCGTGGTCGTCGATCCCCTGCTCGGCCTGCTGGATGAGGCGTTCCGGCGCATGACGCAGCGCTCCTTTGGCCGTGAGCTCCAGCACCTGCTGCTGATGCTCCAGCACGGTGGTCACGCGCGTGCTCAGCATGCGGGCGATGCCATCAAAATACCGCTGCAACTCGGCGCTGTCCGGGGCCAGCAATTCGGCAGCAGCGCTCGGCGTGGGCGCACGCAGATCCGCCACAAAGTCGGCGATGGTGAAATCAATCTCATGCCCCACAGCGGAGATGACGGGGATGGGGCACTCGGCGATGGCCCGAGCCAGCACCTCCTCATTGAAGCACCACAGGTCCTCCAAGCTGCCACCACCACGCCCTACCACGATGGTGTCCGGCACCGGCAGGCCAAAATCCTCCGCCGCGCCCATCACGCGCAGCGCACGCACGATCTCCAGCTCGGCCCCCTGCCCCTGCACCCGCACGGGGAAGACCAACACCCGCACCCAAGGCGCACGCCGCGTGAGGATGTTCAGCATGTCCTGAATGGCCGCACCGGTGGGCGAGGTGACGAGCGCCACCACGCGGGGAAAGCGCGGCACGGCGCGCTTGTGCTGCGGATCAAAGAGCCCCTCCGCATGCAGGCGGCGCTTCAGCGCCTCAAATCTCTCCTGCAGCGTGCCCTTCCCTTTTGCCTGCACCTGCTTCACTACCATCTGGTACTGGCCGCGCGGCTCGTACACGCTGATCTCGCCATACACCTGCATCAGCGCGCCGTCCTGAATGCGCACGCTGGTGCGCGCCGCCGCGCCGCGAAACATCACACAGGAGAGCTGAGCCCCGGCATCCTTGAGCGTGAAGTATTGGTGCCCGGAGGACTGCAGGCGGTGATTGCTGATCTCCCCCTCCACCCACACGCTGCCGATGTGGCCCTCCAGCACATCGCGGATTTCGCGCGTGAGCTGGGTGACGGAAAGGACGTCGGCGTCTTCAGGCATGGCTCACTGTCATGCACTGGGATGAGTGGAAAGTCCAGCCGGGGCCGGATTCAAAACACCAGATGCCACACCCACCCCAGGATCCCCGTAGCCACCGACCACCAGCAGCGCGCCACCTCCAGAAAGCCCAGCCCCGGCGAGGGCGACGAGGCCAGAAACAGAGCGATAAGCAGAAAGGCATTGATCAGGAAAATGAGCATCATGGAGAAGAACTCCCCATTGCGCTTCAGGTCTCCCTGCTCTGCCACCACCGTTTTGTAAGTGTAGGTGGCATGAAACCACCAGGTGAAGCCCACCAGTGCATAAAGCAGCCGCAGCGGCTTCAGGTGCACCGTCAGCTTCCACAGGTGCAGGTCATGCCCCTGCTGCATATCCAGCGCCAGCCCCAAGATGCCAAAAAGCAGCATGATCACCAGCGTGTAAAACGGGATGAGATAGGGGGCCAAGGTGATCCAGGTGTTTGACTTGTCCGTCTCCACGTAACCGCCCTCGGCACTAACCTTCCAGTCAAAGATGCGCCCGCCGAAAAGTCGCGCGGTCATGAGGTGGCTGAACTCATGGCCAAACACATACGCCGTGACCGGTCGCACTCCGGCCAGGTAGGCCACCGCCCAAAGCACACCACCAAAGGCAAAGAAAATGAATTCCTCCGAGCGCAGAAACCCCATCCGAGCCACCGCCCGCCAGAGCATCATGATCAGCGTGACTGCCGTGACAAGGCATGCCGGAGCCAGCACCGCCCCGCCGATCCAGCGCTTTGTCAGCAGCAGGAAACGATCTCTCTGCACGTCCTTCCGGTTGTTAATACCGGAGGGGCGGTTGCGGGTCTCATGGAGGTGTCTGCGGATGTTCGCAGTGGGCATGGGAAGAATAGAGTTATTTAACCTTTATTAAACATCTTCACAATTTAAATTGTGAACATGTGAACAAGTTGTGGGTATTATCCACAAACATTCCACATCACCACGAGCGCCAGAAAGGCAACGTAACCGATTCCAATCGCCTCCCACGAGCTGGGGCTGGGCTGGTAGAAACCCAGGCTCAATACCCGACCAAGAAAGGCCCCCACCAAGCCAAACAACACGTGCGGCATGCCGTCCGCGATCAGCTCTACAGCCTCCCCCACTCTTCGTAGGCAGGCGCGGATAGGACCGAGTTTCTGACGGGGTTCCCTCAACTTCATACGCAAACGTAACGCCGCCAAAGTCACTTCACAGTTGCAAAACCGACTGTAAATACAGCCGATGCCCTCGTGCGCTCAGCTCCCAGAACGCGGTCGCCCTCACTTCCGGAAAATGAAATACACCGCCCCGCACATGCAAAGGCCAGCCCAGAGGTAATCCCATTTCAGAGACTCCTTCATGTAAAACACCACGAAAGGCACAAAGACCGTCAGGGTGATGACCTCCTGGATGATCTTGAGCTGCGGCAGTGTCAAAGAAGCGCTGCCAATGCGGTTGGCCGGCACCTGGAAGATGTATTCAAAAAACGCGATCCCCCAACTGATCAGGGCCGCGATGAACCAAGGCTTGGACTTCAGGTCCTTCAGGTGCCCGTACCAGGCGAAGGTCATGAAAATATTGGAGGTCAGCAGCAGCAGCACGGCTTTGATCACAGGCCAGTTCATGCCTTGCATGAGAGCATGCCCTCAGGGGATGCCAAGCCCGGCGTTCAGAAAGCTGCCAAGTTTCACGTGGCGGGCATTCAGCGCGCCTTGCGCCTGCTCTTGGAGACCACGCGCTTGGCGGGTTTGCCGGCTTTCCTGGGAGTAGCTGCGGCTTGGCGCTTTTTGCGCGTCAGCCCCATGTCCGCCAGCACATAGTGGATGGCTGGCAGGGTGCACTCCAGCCCCAGGGCGTCCCGCAGCGCGGCCAGGGTCAGCCCCGGCTTGCGCTCCAGCAGCCTGCGCATTTTGTCGCGGTGCTTGTCCTGAATGAGCTTTTTGCGTCCGGCCAGATGGTGCCTGGGCTCGATGCTGCCAGTGTCCCGCCGCTGTTGCAGCAGCTTCTTCACCATTCCCAGAGACACCTTGAAACGCTCGGCGATTTCATCCCGGGTGCTTTTCCCTTTGTCGTAGGCGCTGACGATCTGCTCCCGCTTCTTGATGGAAAGAGTGGCCATGCGCCTATTCTAGCACGGCCATACTTATGGTTAAATAGTAATTTTCGCCACCTCACGGGACCACTTCCACCGGAGTGCCCAGTCGCACCTCGCGGTAAAACTTCTCCGCCATGTGCCCTGGCAGACGGATGCAGCCATGGGAGGCGGGGTAGCCCGGCAGGTAGCCCTGGTGCATGCCCACGCCGCCGTAGATACGCATGAAGTAGTACATCTTTGCCCCCTCAAAACGCGTGCCCGGCGGGCGCGGATCCGTCCGGTTGTTGATGTTCTGCATGATCACATTGCCCTGATAGTCCTCATAGTCGCCGTAGATGGAAGACTTGTGGTCGATGTCTTTTTCAATGACGCTGTACCTGCCCGGGCGTGTGTCATACCCCTCCGAACCAGAGGAAATGGGAGATCCCCCTGCGAGCTGTCCTCCTTTGAAGAGGTAAACCATCTGCTCGCTCAGATTGATCACCACGCTGGGCCGGCCCCGCATGTCATCAGCATACCAGAAAGAACCATCATTTGGACCGAAGAGCCCCGTGACCCCCTTCCACACAAAACGCGAGGCACGCGGGATCTCCTGCGTCACAAACCGGCGGCTGTAATGAAAGGCATTGTTGCCCGTCGTCTGCATCGTGTTGCAACTGGCGAGACTGAGCGCGAGAAAAGTAAGCAGTCGGCGTGGCATCATGCCCCGCAGCAATGCTGCCGCTCCGCCGAAAATCAGCGCAGGAGAGTTTAAACTTTGCAGTTAAATTTTTGAACGTACGTGAGCGGTGCCTCATACCGTGCATCCACCGTTTTACGGCTTCACCAGGAAAAACGCCCGGAAGGCATCCAGCAGCGGCTGCTGAGTCACGTCTGTGCCTGTCGTCTCATCCACCCATTCGGATGACGGATTGAGCAGGTAGCTCTGATACGACGCCGTGCTCGGATCGACATCACCGCTCCACACGCGGATGCGTGAGCCTGCACTGAAAGGCAGCGAACCCGGAGCCTTCGGGAGGCCGAGGCCAGTGCCGCGCAGAGACGTTCCGCTGGTCTGAGGCAGCGCGAGAGCCACGGTGCGCACCTCGCCGATGAAGGTCAGCGTGGCCACCGTGCTGCGCACCTGCAGCAGCATGCCCGCCTGCGGCGGCACAAGGCGTGTGCCGTCATCCGCCAGAGCGGCATCTCCATCCCGCACCCACTTCGGCGTGCCGTTGGTGGCGCTGTAGAGCCAGTCGATCTGGAACTGGCCGCTGGCGCTGTCAAAGAACATGACGCGGTCGGCCGCATCCTGTGTGGCGGCAGCCTGCACACTGCCCGCCGGCACCAGCGCAGCCAGCGTCCAGTGCGGACGGATGCGGATGCCCGCCCCAGCGAGTGCGCTGTCTGCACTGCTGCTCAGCACCAGCGTGCTGCCAGTGGAGGCCGTGCTGTCCACCTCATAAGTGCGGCCTGCCAGTGTGCCGTCCAGCACCTCGGCGTAATAGCTCACACCGCTCTGCAGCTGCGTGCGGATGTCTCCTGTGAGGCCGAGTACCAGCGTGCTGCCGTTCACAGAGCTCACCTTGCCAGTGTAAACAGCGGCCTGCAGCAGCGGCATGGAGAGAGACTGGCGGCCAGCGGCAAAGCTCATGCGTGCCCATCCCAGCACACCCGTGGTGGCCGTGGCCTCCGGCGTTCCGTCCAGGTTGGCATCCAGCGCCACTTTGATGCGCAGGAAGCCGCGTGTGGCACCACCGAATGCGGAGTCCACCTGGCTGTAACGCAGTGTTTCGGTCTGGTCCGTGTTGTTTGAGCTGGCCGGAGTCAGCGTCAGCGTGCTCCATGTGCTCAGATCACTGCTGCCTTCCAGGTAGAAGCGGAGATCCGCACGTGTGCCCACCGGGCGAGTCAGCAGCGCATCGATGGCTCCCGTCGTGGTATTGTTCACCAGCTTGAAGCGTGAAGCGCCCAAACCGCTGTCTGGAGCCGTGCCCAGAGCGTACTCCAGCAGATTCGCCTGCCCGTCTGCATCTGGATCATCATTCGGTGCATTGACTCCACCCAGGCTGTTCTGCGTCTGCCAGGCAGTATAGGTGGTCGGAGCAGTGACCGTGCCGGGATTTGACGCCAGATTGCGCGTCACCACCTCGGCCGCAGGGCTGCCCGCTCCTGCCACGAAGCCAAAGTCGATTGTCATGATTCCGGCGTCATCCGCTAGGTCGTCCATGAAGCTATTGTAACCATTCTCGCCATAGGTGGCCGTCACGCTGCTGTTCAGAGGCATGGCTCCATAAGCCAGATTGATAATGCCGGAAGAGATGCCTGAGCTGGATGGCAGTGAGGTGTCGATGCCATTTTCGTCGTAGCGGTCATCCTTGCTCGTGTCTGCGTTGTTCGTGGACACCACATTGCCAGAGCCCGTCACAGAACTCATGCCCGCAAGCGGTGCACCCGTCGCAAACATGGCTGCTGGTATGTGCACATAGTAGGCGGCAGGAGAGGTGGCGTAGAGCATGTAGGTGCCGTCTGTGCCTGTGACCGTCTGCGCCACAGGGGTGTCCGTGACTGCCTGCGCCTGCTGGAAGAGCTTCACCGTCACGCCAGCCAGCGGCTGATCGATACCAGACTCAAACGTGCCGGTATTGTTCACGTCGTTGAAGACGAGATTGCCCACAGCGAGGGCTTTGGCTTTAAGTCCCAGATCGATGGTGAGGTCGTTGTCGGGGTCGTTTTCATTGTCGCTCGTCTTGTCGTAGCCGGTTTCGCGACCATCACTATCCGTGGGCAGCGTGCCCGCCACCAGGGAGAATGCGGCAGTGCTTACTCCCGTCACATTCGGGCTGGTGGAAGGAAGGGCATTCTGGTTCGTGTTGTCATCACTGCCATTGGTTGTCTGAGCAGTGGGCACCAGATAGTTCAGCGTTGAAGTGGTCGTGAACTGTGAGGCAGGGATGCGAACAAAGTAGGTCTTCGGAGCGATGGCCGGCGGCGCATACAGAATATAGCGGCCGTTTGCGTCCGTCGTTGTCGTTCCCACCACCGTGTTCGTCGCAGTGGCACCGTCGTTGTACACCAGCTCCAGCGTCACGCCTGCCAGTCCGGTGTCTGAGCTGCTCTGATAGATGCCGTCAGCATTGGCATCACGGAAGACCAGGTTGCCCACCCCGAGACGTTTGCCAAAGCCAAAGTCAATGGTCAGATCCACGTTGCTGTCATTGCTGTCGTCAGAGCTGCCCTGGTAGCCGCCTTCCTGTGCTCCGGCAGGTGCTGCATTAGACGCCAGCGTCACTGGAGCTGAGGTTATGCCCACCTGCTCAGGATTCTGCGCATCAATGCCGTCCTCGCCCAGATTGTCGTCACTCGAGGTCTGATTGCCGCGCAGCGAGATCATGTAATAGAGCGGACCGTGACCAAGCGGTCCGCCATTGATGCTGATGGAGGATTTAAAGTTGTCTGCCGCCACATGCACTGTGTAGGTGCCAGGGCTGAGATTGGAGAACAGATAAGCTCCATTAGAATCGGTGTAAGTGCTGCGGATGTAGCTGCTGGAACCTGCCGTGCCAGTGCCGGAGTAAAGCAGCATCCAGACGCCCGGCACCCCTTCTCCGGAATCCGCCACACCGTTGTTGTTGGCATCGTAAAAGACCAGGTTGCCGATGCTCATCAGCGAAGGAAGCGTGCCACCGGTAAAGCCAAGGTCGATCGTGAGGTTCACGTCCGCATCGTTATACTGGTCCATCGAGCCCATGTAGCCGCTTTCTCCAGCATCTGCCGTGGGCTCCGTGCCATAGGCCAGGGCAAAGGCGCTGGAGTTGATTCCTGTGCTGGATGGATTGGTCGCATCAATGCCATTTTCATCCGTGTCATCATCCTTGCCGTCGTCGCCGCCAAAGCCAGGCACCGAAGTCGTGCCATAGAGCGGACGCCCGCTGGCAAACTCCGTGGCCGGAATATTGAGGTAATACTGGCCTTCGGTGTATGTGTTTAGAAGGAAGCTGCCATCCAGCCCGGTCGTTGTCTGCATGACCGGAGTCGCGCTGTTCGGATTGTCACCCACGTGGAACAGACGGACGCTCACTCCAGCCACGCCAAAGTCAGCACTGTCATAGTGGCCGTTTCCATTCACATCGCGGAAGACGAGGTTGCCCACGCTCAGCGGCTTCATGGTGAAGCCGAGGTCCACTGTCAGATCCACATTGGCGTCGTCATAGTCGTCAGTTTCGCTGTAATAGCCTGTTTCGTTTGTAGCAGATGTAGGCTCTTTATTCGGCTGCAAGGTGAAGACAGCCGTGCGTGCACCGTCCACTAGCACCGAGGTGGGTGTGTATCCGTCCTGGCCGGCGTCATCATCTCCTGCTGTGCTGGTGGGAACGGTGGTGTTCGAGGTTGTGGCCATCGAAGGCACCAGATTGGCAAGAGCGCTGCCTTCTTCGAAATTGAAGGAAGGTACTCTCACGTAATAACTGCCCGGTGCCACGCTGAAGCTGTACAAGCCGCCGCCATAAGTGGTCGTGGATCCTACCAGCACATCCGCGCTGCCTGCCGTGCTGTTCCAAAGCTGCACCGTCACGTTGTCGACACCGTACTCGACGCTGGGATCCATGATACCGTCGTTGTTCGTGTCATTAAAGACCACGTTGCCCACGCCGATGCGCGGCACGAAGCCAAAGTCCACTGTCAGATTGATCGCAGTGTCATCGAGATCATCACTGCTGCCCAGATAGCCGTTCTCATTGCTGCCCGAAGGAGCATTGGTCGGACTCAGATCCAGCACGGCAGAGCGGATGCCATTGTAGTTAGGATTGCCGTCATCAATGCCGTCCTCTCCCGTGCTGTCATCTCCGCTCTGTGCACCCAGCACGCTGGCATAACCTTGCAACGGACCGCCAAAGTTGAACTGTGAAGCCGGGATGCTAACATAGTAGCCACCTGGATTCAGGTTCGTGAAGAGATAGGAGCCGTCCGACGCAGTTGTCGTGGTGGCCACTGGCGAGTCAAACGGAATAAGGGCCGTGGACTGGTAAAGCTCCACAGTCACTCCGCCAACACCTTCTCCGGCATCAGCACGTCCGTTGTAGTTCGCATCGATGAACACAAGATTCCCCACACCCACAAAGCGGAAGAAGCCAAAATCGATCGTCAGGTCGGAGTTTGCATCGTTCGCGTCATCCATGAAGGCGTTGTAGCCAAATTCGCCCAGGGAGTCCGTTGGCTCCTCGCCAGGAGTCAGGTTGAATGCGCCGCTGCTGATACCGGTCACTGATGGATCGTCGGCATCTACGCCATTTTCATCAAGATCATCATCCACACCATTGTCACCACCACCTCCAGGAAGCGAGCGCCAGCCAAAGAGCGGCTTGCCGGCGGCAAACTCCGAGGGCGGAATAAAGAGCTGGTAGTCTCCCTGACTGAGGTTGCTGAAGTAGTAGACACCACCGTTGCTTGTCACCTGGGATGCCAGAGGAGTTGCAGTAAGCGGATTGGCAGCGGCTGCAAAAAGCTGCACTTTGACACCATCCAGGCCTTCACCCGCATCAAAGAGGTCATTGCCGTTAAGGTCAGCAAACACCAGGTTGCCCACGCCCACTCCGTTAGGATTCGATGGCGAGAAGCCAAAGTCCATCGTCAGGTCGAAGTTGTTGTCATCAAACGAGTCCATCGTGGTGAACTGGCCAGATTCTCCCGTCGAGTCCGTGGGTTCACCGTCCACCGTCAGTGTAAACGCGGCCGTGCTGATGCCGTTGAGGAACGGTGCTGAGTCATCGATGCCGTTGTCATTGCTGGGCACATTGTCATCCGCCACGGTGCTGAGGCTGTTCACGCCCGGCATGGAAGACAGACCATTGAGAGGACGACCGGGCTCAAACTCAGTGTATGGAATGTGCAGGACGTAGCTGCCTGCTGGCAGGGAATCGAAGAAGTAACCTCCACCCGCGCTCGTCGTGGTGGTAAAGAGCGGCAGCCCCACTCCCGGTGTCTGGTTGGAGCTGTATAGCTCCACAGTGACTCCATCCACGCCTTCTCCCACATCGGCAATGCCATTCTGGTTGGTGTCAATGTAGACAAGGTTACCCACACCAACGGGGGACTGGAATCCGAAATCAACTGTCAGGTCGATCGAGGCATCATCCTGATCGTCTGAAGTGCCTTCAAAGCCTGTTTCTCCGCTGCTGTTGGTCGGGGCGTTGCCCGGATAGAGGCTCACCACAAGCGTGGACACACCATTCACCGCAGCATCACCGTTGTTGATGCCGTCCTGACCCACATCATCATCCCCCACGAGACCTTCGAGGATGCTGATACGCTGATAGAGCGGCTTGCCCTGCTTGAATTGAGAGCTCGGGATGTGCACCAGGTAGTTGCCCGGGCGGAGGAAATTGAAGGCATAACGGCCTGCGGCGTCCGTGATCGTGGTTGAGAGCGGCGTGTCCACCTCGGGGAACTGTGTGTCTGAGTACAGCTCCATGGTCACTCCCGCGATGCCTTCGCCGGCATCATAGTGGCCGTTGGAGTTGTTGTCTTCAAACACCAGATTGCCCAGAGCCACAGGGCGGAAGAGACCAATGTCCACCGTAAGGTCCGTGTTGGCATCATCGGCATCATCCGTGGTGTAATTGATGCCGGTTTCAGTGTCGGCGTCCGTCGGAGCGTGGTCGCTTACCAGATTGATGATGCCAGTGCGCACCCCAGTGTTCCACGGCGAGTCTGTGGAGAGGGCGTCCTGGCCCACGTTATCATCTCCGGGGGTGATGACCGGTATGCTGAAAAGACCGCGCAGGTTGGCATCCGATTCAAACTGATACGCTGGCAGGTACACAAAGTACTGCCCCTGCCACAGGCCGCTGAAGAGGTAGAGACCTCCGTTGCTGGTCACCTGAGTGGCAACAGGCTGTGTCGTGCCCGGGGTGTCCCCCCAGCGATAGAGTTCCATCGTCACTCCATCGCGGCCTTCACCCACGTCAAAGCGGTTGTTGCCGTTGTCATCCACGAAAACCAGGTTGCCGATAGCCATCGTGCCCGGCTCCACAAAGCCGAAGTCCAGGGTCATATCGCCGTTGGCATCCACGGTGTAGTCATCCAGCTCTCCGCCGGGTGCGGATTCGGTGCCCGTGGAGCCATTGCCCGTCGGCTCTGTGCCGGGAATAAGTGTGATCATCGGGCTGTACACCACCGTCTTCGGTCCGCCAGGCTGCAGACCATCGTCATTACCATCGATCTGGTCGTCCTGACCGGTGGAGATCGGGCTGCTGTAGCCGTTGCCAGCAAGCGGCAGACCATCCACAAAGTTTGAGGCTGCCACCTGCACCTGATAGACTCCTGCAGGTTCGCCGGAGAAATAGTAATAGCCGTTGTTGTCCGTATAGGTCCAGCCCACCAGGTATTCAGCACCGTCACCTGCGCTGCCGTTCACATCCTGCCACAGCTCCACACGCACTCCAGGAATTCCTTGCTCTGCAGCGTCCTGCAAACCATTGGCGTTGGCATCGTTCCAAACAAGAGAGCCGATCGAAACCGAACTGGCCAGAGGCGCATACGGACGCCCGATGGCAAGATCACGCGGACCAGCCCAGATTTCAAAGTTCGGTCCTGGCGGCCGCGGGATCGGCACTTCGTACACATTCACCGCACCATTCGGAGCTTGGGCGATGTCCACACTCACCAGCGCACCGCTGGAATAGGATCCCGCCTTCACCGGTTTATTCCAGTGATAACCTGCAATATAAAGACGGCTGTTGGTGGGGTTAAACTCCACATCACGCGTTTCGAGATCTCCCTTGCCGGCGCTGGAGAGCGTGGCGATGAGCTGCGGCTGTCCGGGCGCGGAAGGCGTGGTCAGATCCACACTGAACACCTCGCCATCGGCACGGTTCACGCCGTAGAGGGTGTTCCCCTCGATGTCGATGCCCGATATGAGTGCAATAGACTGCCCGCCCGGCACCATGTTCACGAGCTGGGATTCAGTCACGATGGTGTTGAGCAATGCACCCGTGGTCAGACTGTAGCGTCGCACCTCACGTGTGTTGCTGGTCTGCACCACCAGATAGAGATTGCCATCCGGCCCCATATTGATGTCCTCCACTCCGTCCTGAGTGATGAATGTGTATGGAGCGCTGCCCATAGGTGCACCTGGCGTGGAGCCTGCCGGGCCCTGGAAGCGCACAATGCGGCTGCCGTTCACATCATAAACATAGAAGTTTCCATCCGGGCCAAAGGCAAACTGGGTGGTCAAGCTCATGCTGGCTGCAGAATTGTTCAGCACCAAACCCAGGTCAGTGCCGGTCGGGCTGACCTTGCGCAGATTGCTGGCTCCATAATGGGCAACATACCAATTGCCATCGGGCCCCAGTTCCATGCCATAGGGCACGTCTCCAAAATCGCCATTGCCCTGGCTGAGGCTGTTGCCAAACGCGGATACCAGAGCCCCCTTATAGAGACCGCTCGTGGCGTCAAACGACTGAATGCTGTCTGCCTGGGTGGCGGAGACATAGATGCTTGGTGTCATGTTCACCAGGCCGAAGTCCACCGAAGTCTCAGCGTAGGTGCCGCCTCCGGTTCCCGGCTCGTCGCCAGGAGTCAGGGTGATTACCGGGCTGTTCACTGCACCACCACTGAGCTGGATGCCGTTGTCATCATTGTCCACGCCGTTATCCAGGAAGACAGTATTGCTGCTGGAGATGGGCTGCGCACCCGGCGGTGTGGGGATGCGCACATACACCTTGCCAGGCATCACTGAGGTGAAGAGATAAGCCCCGCCATTGCTTGTCGTTGTGGTCTGCAGCAGCACATCATCCGTTCCGCCGATGCTGTTGTCTGCGCCTGTGCTCCAGAGCTGCACGGCCACGTTGTCGATACCAGGCTCGCCGTTGTCGCGCAGGCCGTTGTCATTGCTGTCCTGCCATACCAGATTGCCCACGCTCATGCCGCGGAAGAGGCCGTAATCCTGCGTGTAGTCCGTATCAGCATCACCATCATCGACCGTGGGTTCACCGCCTGTGGTGAGCCTGACAACCGGAGAGTAGGCCGGGTTGCCTGCACCGCCAGGCTGGCTCGCAGCATTGTTGTCATTGTCCACGCCGTTGTCCAAGTTCACCGGATTGCCGCCGATGATCTCCAGAGAGTTCGGCATCAGCACACGCATGAAGAAGTAGCCCGGCTGCAGGTTGCTGAAGTAGTAGCGGCCCTGAGCGTCCGTCGTTGTGCTCGTCAGCATCAGGTCGCTGTTGGGTCCGCTGCCACCGATGGCATGGTCAGCTCCAGGATCCCACAACTCCACGGTCACATTGCTAAGCCCGGGTTCTCCGTTGTCACGCAGTCCGTTGAAATTGCTGTCGTCGTAAACGGTGTCCCCGAGACTGAGCCCCTTCACAAGCAGGCTGTAAGATTGTGTGGCCGAGCAGTTATAGGCATCTGTGGTCCGCACGGTGAAGTTTGCCGTCCCATACACGGAGGCGGAGCCGGAAAGCAGACCACCGGAAGAAAGCGTGATACCCGCAGGAGGAGAGCCCGCGATCACGGTGTAAGTATAGGGCCCTGTTCCACCACTGGAGCTGAGCTGCTGGCTGTAGCTGATGCCATAGTAGGCGCTCGTCAGTGTCGTTGGGGTCATGCTCACCGTGGGGCAGTTGACAGAAAGTGTGTACACCTGGGTGGCTGTGCAGTTGTAGGAATCCGTGACCTGCACGGTGAAGGTGGAGGTGGTGGCCTGGGTCGGAGTACCGGAGATCAGCCCGGTGGAATTCAGCGAAAGCCCTGCAGGCAGCGTGCCCGAGGCCAGCGTCCAGGTATAAGGAGCAGTGCCACCCGAAACGTTCAGCGATGCAGTGTAGGATGTGCCCACCACACCATTGCTCAGTGTCGTGGGGCTGACCGTCATGGCCGGGCAGAGCACCGTCAGCGTGTAGGGCTGCGTACCCGGAGCACCGTTGGCATCCAGTGCCTGCACCGTAAAGCTGTAGGTGCCAGGTGCGGCAGTGACGACGCCGGAAATCAAACCACCAGAGGAGATCGAAAGCCCCGTAGGCATGCTTCCAGTCAGTTTGCTGAAGGTGTAGGGAGCCGTGCCGCCCGTGGCCGAGAGCTGCTGCATGTAAGCCGTCAGGCGCGTGGCATTACTGAGCGTCGTCGGCGTGATGTAGATTGGCGGATAGTTGACCGTGAAGGTATAAGACTGGGTGGCGGTGCAGTTGTCAGCATCCGTAGCCTTCACTGTGAAGGTGTAGCTGCCCAGGCCTGTGGGGGTACCACTCAGCACACCGGCACTGCTCAGGGTCAGCCCCGCAGGCAGAACACCGGAATTCAGGCTCCAGGTGTATGGCGTTGTGCCGCCACCTGCGGAGAGAGTCTGGCTGTAAGCGGCATACTGTGTGCCGGCAGGCAGCGGCACGGGCCCGATGGAGATCGTCGGGCAGGCTATCACGATCTGCAGCGCCCTGGTCGCGGAGCAGCTCACGCCATCGGTGGACTTCACTGTGAAGCTGTAAGTAGCAGGAACAGCCGTTGGCGTTCCGGAGATCAGACCCGCCGTGCTCATGGAGAGCCCGGCAGGCAGCGCGCCAGAGATAATGCTGTAGGTATAGGGAGCGGTGCCACCGCTGGAGCTGAGCTGCTGGCTGGCATAGGCCACATTTTTCAGACCGCTCGGGAATGTTGGCGCACTGATGGTAAACGACGGGCAGTTCACCGTGATGGAGTAGGAGCCGGAACGGGCGCAGCTGTTGGCATCCGTAGCGGTCACGGTAATGTTATAAGTGCCGGGAGCGCTTGTCGGTGTGCCGCTCAGCACACCACCGCTGCTCAGCGTCATGCCCGTGGGCATCGTGCCGGTGAAACTCCATGCATAAGGTGCAGTGCCGTTGCTGGCCGTGAGCGTCTGCGCCGTGTAGGCGGCATACTGCGTGGCAGCAGGCACCGTGGTGGGCGACAGTGAAATCGCCGGACAGGTGATCGTCCAGGTGAAGGAAGTGTCCAGAGAACAGCCGTTGGCATCTGTGCTGCGGATCACAAAGGTGTAGGCGCCTGGTGCACCAGTGATGGTGCCGGAAAGCAGGCCGCTTGAGCTGAGCGTCACCCCCGTGGGCAATGTGCCGCTGGCACGGGTATAGGTGTAGGCGGAGGTGCCCCCGCTGGTGGAGAACTGCTGGCTAAAGGCCGTGTTCTGTGCGGCAGAGTTCAGTGTGGTGGGGCTCATTGCCAGCGTGGGGCACACCACATTCAGGGTCATCGCCTGTGTGGCAGAGCACACGTAGGCGTCCGCCGCCTTCACCGTGAAGGTGTAGGTGCCCGGTGTTGCCGTGGGCATGCCGCTCAGCACACCCGAGCTGGAGAGTGTAATGCCGCTTGGCAGGGTGCTACCGGTAGCAAGACTCCAGGTGTATGGAGAAGTGCCGTTGCTAGCCGTAAAGGTGGCGCTGTAGTTGGACCCCTTCACCGCGTTGCTCAGCGTGGCGGGGGAGATGCTGATCGTCGGGCAGGAGCGCAGACCAAAGTCGATGGTGCCTTCCGTGTTGGTCGCACCCGTGTTGCCCGGTTCCCCTCCGGGCGTGAGGGTGAAGACCATGCTGTAAACCGGAGAGCCTGCGCCGCTGGGCTGGCTGCCGTTGTTGTCATTGTTTACGCCATTGTCAGTCGTCACCACGGTGCTGCTGGCCAGCGCATAGGAAGCCGTAGGCGTGACGCGCACAAAGTAATTGCCGGCAGTATATACCTTGAAGCTATAGGCACCGCTGCTCAGCGTGGTGGTGGACTGCAGCTGCGTGTCCGCGTTGGCCCCGGTGCCGCCCACTGCATTGTCCGCACCCGGACTCCACAGGTCCAATTGCACACCTGCAATACCAGACTCGCTGGTGTCCTTCAGTCCGTTGTTGTTCAAATCATTCCAGACCAAGTCTCCCACGGTGATGCCCGTAAAGAGACCAAAGTCGATCGTGTTGTTTCCGCTGGTGCCGTCTCCATCCACGCTAGAGGGAGGTTCGGCCCCCACCTGCAGGTCAATGATGGGGCTGTAGATGACGGTGCCAGGTCCGCCCGGTTGCACGCCCTTGTTGTAATTGTCCACTCCGTTGTCCGTCGTGGCCACCACAGCGCTTGCCGCAGGCACACTGCTGGTGGGAGTCACACGTACGTAATACTTGCCAGGCACCAGATTGGTGAAGGAGTAGGCCCCGCCGCTGCTCGTCTGCACACTAGCTCCCACCTGCGTATCTGCATTCGAGCCCGTGCCACCGATGGCGTTGTCCGCGCCCGGAGTGAAGAGCTGCACGGTGGCACCGCTCAGCCCCAGTTCGCCGGTGTCACGCACGCCGTTGTTGTTCACGTCATTCCATACCAAATTGCCCACACTGACCCACGGCGAAACAGAGCAAGGTTCGGTGGCAATGGTAAAGACGCCTGAGGGATCTGTCACAAAGCTGGCTTCCGTGGTGCCAGACGTGTAGCTAAAGGAGGTCAGTGCACCATTGCTGTCATAGGTCGGAGCGCTGCTAAGGTCCACCATATGCAGATTCAGGCTGGCGCTGCCACCGGTTTCGATGCCTTCCCAGGTGGCGGAGTTCACTCCCATGGCGCTCCAGTTGGAGGCGTTGTTCACACGGCTCACGTCGATCACGCACTGGAAGCGCACGCTGCTGCCCGTTTCCGTGACAATCTTCTGCATCACATCGCCAGCAGTGACGTTGCCACCCACTGTGCTCACCATCAGGTTTGCAGCGGTCTGCCAGCTGTTGTAGCCCAGCGTTGTGTCATACTTGTAGATCGTCACATTCGGGCTGGAGCGTGTGATGCCGTCGATGTACACGATGGCGTGGTCGCTGCTCGCAGGGTTGGTTCCCGTGCTCATCAGGAACCACACTGCATCCACTTTGGAGGCACCAAGCTGTGCAAAACTGAAGTCCAGTGCCACACGGCTCACCGAGGCATCGTAGATCATGTTGGCGCTCGTGATCTGAGCCACGCCGTTCGGCGTGTAGTTGAAGTCGTAGGCCTGCGTTGGCGTCCACTCCGAGGATCCCGTAAACACGCCGTCGCCGTTCGTATCCATAGCCAGGAAGTGATAGCAGCCCGTCGAGGTCGGCCCGCTGGACTTGAAGCCAAAGTCCACCGTCATGTTGCCATTGCCGTCGTCACTGTCGTCAATGGTGTTGAAGGCCCCGCTCTCCCCGTTGCTGTTGATCGGCTCGTTGTTGTCTGAGAGGCTGATCAGCGAGCTTACAATGCCGTTCACTGCAGGCTGTGCGTTGTCATTGCCGTCGTCATTGCCCACGATGTTGTCGTCCACGTCATTGTCAGTAGAACTGGCGGGGAAGATGGAGATCGTGTTCACCAGCGCCTTGCCGGAGGCAAACTCAGAGGCCGGAATACGCACGTAGTAAGAGCCCGGCACCACGCTGCTGAACATATACTGGCCTCGCGAGCTGGACAAGGTGCTCGTCGTCGTGTTCTTCACCAGTACTCCGGAGCTGTTCAGCAGGTCCACACGCACACCGCCCACACCTTCGCCGGAATCGTACACACCGTTGTTGTTGGCGTCTTTGTAAACCAGGTTGCCGATGCTGCAGAAGGTCGGGCGCAGGCCGAAGTCGATCGTGTTGTCCACGTTGGCTCCAAAGGGAGCCACCAGATTGCCCGGCTCCGTTAGAGCGGAGAGGGTGATCATCGGCGAATAGATCGGGGCACCGGTGGAAGACTGCGAGACACCGTTGCTGTCGTTATCGATGCCATTGTCAGCATTGCTGCTGGTGCTGCTGCGGCGTGGATGCGTGATCGGCGGAGTGAGTTTGATGTAGTACTTGCCTGAGGCAAGGCCGCTGAAGCCATACACACCGTCGCTGCCGGTCGTGAAAGTGCTGCCCACTTTCACGTCGTCACTGTTGTTCACCGTGGTGTCGGTGGAGGTGTAGAGTTCCACCTGAGCATTGGGCACGCCGATTTCTCCAGAATCGAGCAGGCCGTTGTTGTTGTTGTCAGAGAAGATCTGGTTGCCAATGCCGAGGGAGGCCGTGAAGCCAAAGTCCACTGTCATGTCCTGATTGCCGCCGCCGCTGGAGAGATTGCCCGGTTCTTTGCCCAGAGCCAGGTTGATCACCGGGCTGTAAACGAGCGTTCCCGAGCCGCCCGGCTGGATGCCATTGCTGTCATTGTCCACGCCATTATCCAGGTTCACCGCAGGTGTGGAGGCCAGCGGCCACTGTGAGTCCGGATTGGGCAGCGCCACGTAATAGTTTCCAGCAGCCAGTCCGCTGAAGAGGTAATAGCCATTAGCATCAGTCGTCGTTGTGGCCAGCAGCGTGTCATCGCCTGTGTTCGGCAGGTTGTCAGCACCGGGGTTGTAAAGCTTCACCGTAAGGTTCTGCAGCCCGGGCTCGCGCGGATTCTTCACACCGTTGGCATTGGTGTCCGCCCACACGAAATCGCCGATGGCCAGCGTCTGTGGATTCGTAGTGGCTGCGCCCTGCAGGAGGATGTTGTCGATGTTGATGAATCCGGTGCCATCTCCACCCCAGAGATAGATTTCCATGAGGAAGGACTTGCCTGCGAGCTGCGCCCCCGTGGGCACTGCTGTGGCTCCGCCGAGGAAGCTCGTCCAGCCCATGTTCATCGAGAACCAGGAGCCCACAGTGGGCAGTTGGAAGGTGTCCGTCACAGCCGTGCGCATCGTGGAGCCTTCCAGCCAGGAGAGCATCACTTTGCCCTGGATCGGCGCGGTGGTGCCCACACGGTAGAGGTCAAATAGGATATTGCCGATGTTCCCGTTGGCCGTCGGATCCATGTCAAAGCGGATCCACAGGCTGTCAGGGCGCTGCACCAGCGTGGTGGGCGGCGTATCATAGCCCGTGTCATACGAGGCGTCCCAGCTGCGCATCTGGCGGGAGAGCGCACCACTGCGGATCGGTCCGTTGTTCGTCGGCTCGCTGATGTCCGTCAGGCCGTTCATATCGTCCTCGATCTGAATCTTCGCAGCGTTCACCACGGCAGCGCTCTTCAGGCTGGGCAGCGCAGGCAGGCCGCCGGTGGAGGTGTTCAGCGTGTATTCAAGAAGGTTCGTCAACGAGGCGGGCACAGCGCGCAGGGCGAAGTCCACAGTGTTGTCCACATCAGCACCGCCGGTGGTGTTGCCAGGCTCATTGCCCACCGCCAGCGCGATGATTGGGCTGACGATGGCACCACCGACACCGCCGGTCTGGGTGCCGTTGTTGTCATTGTCCACCCCATTGTCCAGCGCCACCTGCGGGCCGGACGAAAGCGGATACGCCGTGGGCGGCGTGGCCATGCTCACGTAGTAGCTACCTGGTGCCAGGCCGGTAAAGCTGTAAGCACCGGTGCCGCTGGTGGTCGTCGTCCCCTGGGACACATCATCACCATTGCCGATCACTGCATCCGTCGTGGAGTAGAGCTGCAGTGTCACGCCGCTGATCCCCTGCTCTCCCGTGTCAAAGGTGCCGTTCTGGTTCTGGTCATTCCACACGAGATTGCCGAGTCCCAGCCCGTTGATGACCAGCACGTAGTTACGAGAGCCTGTGCAGGTGGCGCTGTCCTGGCTGCTCACCGTAAAGCTGTAGCTTCCCGCAGCCGTAGGCGTGCCAGTGATGGCACCGCTGCTGGTGTTGAGCGTGAGTCCTGGTGGCAGGCTGCCAGCGCTCAGGGAGTAGGTGTAGGGGCTGATGCCACCGCTGGCCGTCACCGTCTGGCTGAAGGCCACACCACGATAGCCTGAGTTCAGGCTGGTCGGGCTCAGCGCCAGAGTCGGGCACGTGATCGTCATCGAGATCGTGGCGGTGCCAGGGCAGTTGTAGGCACCGCGTGCGGTCACGCTAAAGCTATAAGTTCCAGGTGCCGTTGGCGTTCCGCTGATCGTGCCCGTCGGGCTCAGCGCCAGACCAGCCGGCAGCGTGCTGCCGGTGGGCAGGCTCCATGTATAGGGTGCTGTGGCTCCGGAGGCCGTCAGCGTGGTGGAGTAGCTGCTGGCCACCGTGGCATTCGGCACGGTGGTGGGAGTAATGGTGACAGTGGGGCATTGCAGCACCAGCGTGCATGCCAGCGTGCCAGGGCAGCTGTCCTGGTCCATCGCCTGCACCGTAAAGCTGAAGGTGCCTGCAGTATCTGTGGGTGTGCCGCTGAGCAGACCGGAGGAAGAAAGCGTCATGCCAATGGGCAGGGAGCCCGATTTCACTGTCCAAGTCTTCGTACCCACACCACCAGTCGCGGTAAACTGCTGCGAGTAGGCCGTGCCCACTGTCGCGGTGCTCAGGCTTGACGGCGTGATCGTGATAGAGGCGCAACCCACGGCCAGCGTCAGCGCCTGCTGCTGCACACAGCTGTTGAGGTCACTCACCTGCGCTGTGAAGTTGAAGGATCCCACGGCATTGGTGGTGCCGCTGATGAGACCAGCGGAGGAAAGGGTAATGCCGGAAGGCAGTGAGCCCGAGGCCAGAGACCAGGTATAAGGAGAGGTGCCGCCGCTCACGGCAAGCTGCTGGCTGTAGGCCACCGTGACTGTGCCTTGCGGCAGTGTCGTCGGCGTAATGCTGATGGCAGGACAGCTAAAAACAATACTGCAGGAGCGTGTGCCTGTGCAGCTCTGGGCATCGGTGGCCACTACGCTGAAAGTATAGGTGCCGGGAGCTACCGTCGGCGTGCCACTGATAACACCGGCACTGCTCAGGCTCAGCCCTGTGGGCAGCGTGCTGCCGCTGGCCAGCGCCCAGGTGTAGGGGGAGTTTCCGCCGCTCGCGGTCATCGTCTGGGTGTAGGTCTGGTACTGGCGACCTGCGGTAAGAGTGGCAGGAGTAACGGTGATGGTGGGGCAGTTCACATGCAGCGTGTAGCTGCTTGTGCCGGAGCAGGAGGCACTGTCTGTAGCCTTGACGGTAAAGGTGTAGTCTCCCGGAATTGCCGTGGGTGTGCCGCTCAGCAGGCCGGCGCTGCTCAGGCTCATACCGGTGGGAAGTGAGCCGCTCTGAATGCTGAAGGTATAGGGAGCACTGCCTCCCGTGCCGCCCAGTAGGACCGAGGTGTAGGCTGCGAACTGCTGCGCATTCGACAGGGTGGCAGGAGTGAGGGAGATCACCGGGCAGACGACCTTCACGCTCAGCGCCTGGGTGCTCACGCAGTTGTTCGCATCACGTGCACGCACGGTGAAATTGTAGGTGCCAGGTGCGGAGCCCGGGGTACCACTCAGCACACCTGAGCTGCTCAGGCTCATGCCGGTGGGCAGCGCACCTGTGGTGATGTCCCAGGTGTAGGGTGAGGTGCCGCCGGAGGCACTCATGTTCACCGCCGTGTAGCTCGAGTACTGCACGGCGTCCGCAAGGGTCTTCGGCGTGATGTTAAGCGCCGGGCAGTTCACCGTCAGCGAGTAGCTGCGCACACCCACACCACTGTAAGAATCTGTGGCACGCACGGTGAAGGGATAGGTGGCAGGCACTCCTGTGGGGGTGCCGCTGAGCACTCCCGTCGTGGAGTCCAGCGTCAGGCCTGCGGGCATGCCGTTGTTGCCGGTGATGGAGGCCGCATACCGGGCCTGCGCTTCGGCGGAGGTAATTGCACGGCTGTAGATCACCGCCTCATCCAGTGCACCATTCCAGCAGGTGCTCGTGGTGCTGCTGCCGCCCAGCACAAGCGGCTGCGTGGAGTGGCTGATTGCCGTGGCGAAGGCCTTCGTGGCGGCCTGCACGCCGTTGACATAGATGATCAGGTTGGAGCCGTCGTAGGTGGCCGCCACATGGTTCCAAGCGTCCACCGTCAGCGTCGCATCGACAAAGTCAGACACCGAAGCCACGCTGGCAGGCGCATTGATAAAGAAGCGCACCGTGCTCGTGCCACTGCGCTGGATCAGCCCGTAGCCGTTTGCCGGCGCGCTGTTGCTGGAGCTCTTTTCGATGATGATCTTGTCAGCCGTAGGCGCTGAGCTGGCTGGACGCACCCAGGCTTCCAGCGTGATCTGTGTGGGCCGCAGCACGGACTGGTCCGCCACCTGTGCGTAGTCATTCACACCATCAAAGCTGAAGGCCTTGCCCACCTGCCCTGTCGTAAAGGCCACGCCGTTCATCAGCGCAGCGCTGTTTCCAGCAATGAGTTCCGCACCGCCAGATTCCCCAGGCCACCAGGCGGCAGCCCCGCTCAGCGCCGAAGGCCCGACACTCCAGACATACGGAGAGGTGCCGCCGGAAGCCGACAGGTTTTGGGTATAGGCATTGTACTGCGTCGCTGCAGGCAGCGTGCTTGGGCTCACCGTCACCACGGCATTGGCCAGCGTCAGCGTGTAGCTCTGGGTGGCGGAGCATCCCTGGCTGTCTGTGCTGCTGACAGTAAAGTTGTAGCTGCCTGGGGCGGCGGAAGCGCCCGGCGTGCCGCTGATGATCCCGCCGCTGCTCATTGTCATGCCGCTGGGCAGGGCACCGCTGCTGATGGCATACACATAGCCGCCGGAGCCACCGGTGGAAGTAAGCGTCAGCGCATTGTAGGCCACATACTGGGTGGCCACAGCCACCGTGCCAGGACTGATGGTAATGACCGGGCAGGCGCGGAATCCAAAGTCGATCGTGTTTTCAGCATTCGTATTGCCACTGCTGCCGGGCTCGCCCCCCGCAGTCAGCGTGATGACAGGACTGATCACAGCTGTGTTGATGCCACCGCTCTGAATGCCGTTGCTGTCATTGTCCCTGCCATCGTCCGTGGCATCCACCACGCTGGAGGCCAGCGGATAAGACGAAGGCGGCGTGGGAATACGGACACGGTAGGTGCCAGGCTGGTAAATGGTGAAACCGTAGACACCTGCGCTGTTGGTCGTTGTGCTGGTGATCACGGTGTTGGCCGCTCCATCAAGCAGTTCCACCCTGATGCCAGAGCCAGTTCCGCTCTCGGTAGCACTGGTGAACGCCCCGTCATTATTAGCATCAACAAAGAGCTGGTTGCCCAGCTGAATGCCGGAGAAGAGGCCGAAGTCGATCGTCAGGTTCGTATCCGGGTTGGTGTCACCATCGTTAACCGGCTCCATACCACTGGCCATCGTGATGACCGGGCTGTAGATATAGGTGCCCGGCCCGCCAGGCTGGCTGCCCTTGTTCTCGTTGTTAATGCCATCATCTACGGTGATCACGTTGCCGCCAGTTGCCGGCACACTGGCAGGCGGAGTCACGCGCACCACATACTTGCCGGCCGCCAGACCATTAAAGTTGTAGGCGCCTGCGGAGTTGGTGGTGGTGGTGGCCACCCACAGGTCGTCCGAATCTCCGGCTGTGTTATTGGTGGTGGTGTAAAGATCCACCGTCACGGCACTGATGCCCACTTCGGTGGTTGCACCCACATCGCGCAGGCCGTTCTTGTTCGCATCATTCCAGACGAGGTTGCCGATCGAAAGCGTGGCGCTTGTGTTCACCTGGCAGAGATAGACAAGGTCGGCCACCACAGCATTGGTGCTGCTGCCACCGGAAAGCGCGATGCTCAGCGTGTCGATCTGCGTGGCGGAGGCGTTGTTGGCCACACGGAAGTGGTAGGTGAACTGGCGCCATTGCGGCTGCGTTGCATTGGCTGTCGCCTCCGTCCAGCTGTTATAATCGGAGGAACCAAAGGCCGGATAAGAGGTGGTGCCGCCACTGTAACCGCAGCACTGGCTCACACCTGCGGCTGTGGCGCTCATTTCCCCCTGTGGCACCGTGTAATATTGATAAAGGCCAGGTGTGGAGCCGGAGATGATCTGCACGATCTGCGCACTCGCGCCCAGGTTCCACAGGATGGAGGCGGCACCAGAGCTGGCATTTGCCGCCCACACACTCAGTTCATATTCCTTGCCCGCTTGCAGCACAGAGCTCCAGTTGCCGCCGCCGGCAGCCTGCAGTGTCAGCGAGGAATTGGTTCCCTGCAGCAGCACCATGCGCTTGCCATGCCGGCTCTTGATGCTTTCCACCCAGGAGAAGGACGAGCCAGTGGTGCTTACGTTCACCTGCGCACGCTGGATCGGTTCGCCCAGGCCGCTGGTGCCATTGGTGCCGCCCACCCACTGGAAGGCGTTGATGCCCGTGCCCAGATTCGTTCCAGTGCCATTATAGCTCAGCACAGACGCTCCTGCTCCGGTCACGTTTGGCTGTCCCTGAAACTCAAAGCTCGGGTTGTCGATCAGGTTGGTGATCTGGCACGGATTTGCGTTCGCAAATCCCACGTCGATCGTGCTGTTCGTGTCCGTGTCGTCTCCGTCCACACCCACGCCGGGCTCAGAGCCTGGAGAGAGCGTGATCAGCGGCGTCACCACCGGGTTCCCCGAGGCGGACTGGATGCCGTTGTTGTCGTTGTTTACATTATTGTCCAGGTTCACCTGGCTCGTGCTCACCTGCGGGTAGTATGTCGGCGGTGTTGGGATGCGCACATAGTACACGCCCGGTGCCAGACCGCTGAAGAGGTACAGGCCGTTGGAGTCCGTGGTGGTGCTGGCGCTCAGCACGTCATCTCCGCCGCCACTTTCCATCGTGCCATTAGCACCCGGTGTCCAAAGCTGCACTGGCAGTCCTGGCATGCCGCTCTCTGAGGTGGTGTAGAGGCCGTCATTGTTCATGTCCACCCACACCAGATTGCCCAGGCCCATGCCCTTCACGTTAAAGGTCACCGTACCCGAGCTGCTCTGACAGTTGTAGGCGTCCGTGGCCCGCACCGTCACCGTGTAGCTTCCCAGCGTAGTAGGAGTGCCGCTCACCGTTCCATCTGTTCCGATCACCAGCCCGGGTGGCATGGTTCCGCTGACCAGTGTGTAGGAATAAGGTGCCGTGCCACCAGTGGCTGACAGGCTCGTCGAGTAGCTCGTCCTCAGGTAGGCATTCGGCGGCGTGCTGCTGCTGAAAGTGATGGTGGGGCACACCGGATTCACCGTGTAGGAGCGCGCCCCCGCGCAGCCGTTTGCATCCGTCCCCGTGATCGTGAAGGTGGCCGGTGTGCTGCCGGTGGCCGTGCCGCTAAGCACGCCCGTGCTGCTGTTGATGCTCAGCCAGGCAGGCAGGCCGCTCGCACTCCAGGTGATCGGTGTGGCGCTCGTACCAGAAACGCTCATCGTCTGTGAATACAGGAAGCCGATCGTCGGCGCAGTCAACGTGCTGGGATTCACCGTGATGACCGGGCACACACGCAGCGGCGTAGTCACTGTGGCGCTGCATCCCAGGCTGTCAGTGGCGGTGACCACAATATTGTTTGCTCCAGAAATGGTGGGAGTGCCGCTGAGCACACCACCGCTGGAGAGGCTCATTCCTGCAGGCAGGCTGGCAGCCTGCACCGTCCAGGTGTAGGGCGTGTTGCCGCCACTGGCCGTCAGCGTCTGATTGTAGGGGCTGCCCACAATAACCGCTGGCAGAGTCGAGGGTGTGATCGTGATCGCCGGGCAGCTTCTCAGACCGATGTCGATCGTGTTTTCCACGTTAGTCGTGCCGCTGGATCCGGGTTCGCCGCCGTAGGTCAGAGTAAAGGTGGTGCTGTTCACCACGTGGCCTGCACCGCCGGGCTGGCTCACCGCATTGTTGTCATTGTCCACCCCATTGTCGGCAGAAACACCGTTCAGCGCCATGAGCTGGGTGGCTCCGGGAGTGACCATCACATAATAAACTCCCGACTGGAACACCGTGAAGCCATAGATGCCGCTGGAGTTCGTTGTCGTTGTAGTCACGACCACATCGTCCGAAGTATAGGCCGTATTGTCTGCACCGCGGGTCACCAGAGCCACGGTCACGCCTGACACGCCGCTGTCCGTGCCGCTCTGATACACGCCATCCGCATTCGCATCGAGGAATACCAGATTCCCCACGCTGACGCCGGAGAAGAGGCCAAAGTCGATGCTCAGGTCCGTGTTGGGGTCCGTGTCCCCATCATTCACAGGCTCATTGCCAGAGGACAGATTGATCACCGGGCTGTAAAGCGGTGTTCCGGGTCCGCCAGGCTGCGCACCGTGGTTCACATTGTTGCCGCCATTGTCCACCGTCACCGGTGTTCCGCCCGTCATCGGGTTCGAGGCCGGCGGCAGCACCTTCACATAGTAGTAGCCAGGAGTGATGCCCGCAAAAGAGTAGGCCCCGGAAGAGGTCGTAGTGATCGTGCTTCCTACCTGGGTGTCCGCTGCGGTGTCTGTGCCGCCGATGGCGTTGTCAGAGCCCGTGCTGAAGAGCTGCACCTGCGCCCCTGCCAGACCGCTCTCGGAGCCATCCTTCACCCCATTGTTGTTCACGTCATTCCACACCAAGTCACCAATGGTGAGGGAGCTGATGGTCACACTGTAGCTCGCACTCTTCTGGCAGTTTAGGGCATCCGTCGCCGTCAGGGTAAAGCTGGCGGTCTGCACAGTGGTGGGCGTCCCCGTGATGGCTCCCGTGCTGCTGTTAAGGCTCAGTCCAGCAGGCAGGCTGCCGCTGCTCACCGTCCAGGTGTAGGGTGCCGTGCCATTGGTTGCGCTCACGGTCTGGCTGTAGGCCACGGCCACATTCCCACCGGACAGGCTGGATGGAGAGATGGCGATAGCCGGGCAGGCAGGAGTCAGAGTGTAAGAGGTGGAGCCCGAGCAACCGTAGGCGTCCGTGCTGCGGATCGAGAAAGTGGCGGAGGCCAGCGCGGTGGGCGTGCCACTGAGGGTGCCGGTGGCGGTGTTCAGCGTCAGGCCTGCCGGCAGGCTGCCGCTGCCCAGCATGAAGGTGTAGGGGCTCGTTCCGCCCGTAGCACTCAGTGCCTGACTGTAGGCCGAATTCATCACCGGCGTGGGCAGCGTGGCGGGTGTCACCGAGATGGTGGGGCACACCGGTGTCAGCGTGTAGGTGGCTGTTCCAGAGCACTGATTAGCATCCATCGCTGTGACAGTGAAAGTCACAGTCGCTGTGCTCGTAGGCATGCCGGAAAGCGCTCCGCTGCTCGTGTTCAATGTCAGCCAGGATGGCAGCCCCTTGGCGCTGTAGGTCACCGGCAGCGCCGTGGTGCCGCTGGCGGAAATCGTCTGCGTGTAAGCCGTGCCCACCACAGGTGCGGGCAGCGTCGCCGGGTTCAGGGTGATCACCGGACAAATCTTGATCTGCATGGTCAGGTCACGCACACATGCCTTCGAGTCGATGGCTCGCACGGTCACGCTCGTTCCGCTCACGCCGCTGGTCGGCGCGGTCGGTGTGCCGCTGATGTTGCCGCTGCCGTCCAGACTCAGTCCTGCAGGCCAGGTGCCGGCGGAGGTCGTCCATGTGTAGGGCGGGAATGGGCTGCCAGACGCAGTAAACGCCTGCGTGTAGGCAGTGCCCACCAAGCCGTTGGCTAGCGCCGAGGGCGTGATGGCGATGGCTGGGCAGATGCGGAAGCCAAAGTCGATCGTGTTTTCGTAGCTGCTGCTGCCTGACGATCCTGGCTCCGTGCCCACGGCCAGTGTGATCAGCGGGCTGGTGGATGCCGTACCCGGTCCGCCGTTCTGGATGCCGTTGCTGTCATTGTCCACTCCGTTGTCTGCAGTCACCGCGATCGTGGCGGAGGTATAGCTTGCGGGCGGTGTGGGCACGCTCACGTAGTAGGTGCCCGGAGCGCAGCCGCCAAAGAAGTAGCCGCCACTCGCATCCGTAATGGTGCTCAGCAGCAGATTTCCGTCGCTGTCCAGAAGCTGCACCGTAATGCCGGAGATTCCTGTTTCTCCTGAGCCTGGCTCATACAATCCGTTGCCATTCGTGTCTGCAAACACGGTGTCGCCCACGCTCACACCATCCCCCAGCGCAAAGTCTACCGTGAAGTCCGTGTTCGCATTACCGTCTCCATCATTCACTGGCTCAGTACCCGGCACCAGAGTGATCAGCGGGCTGTAGATCGGCGTGCCTGGGCCGCCGGGCTGCATGCCGTTGTTGTCGTTGTCCACGCCATTGTCCGTCGTCACCACAGGCCCGGAGCTTGCAGGCAGCGCCGCAGGCGGATTTACCTGCACGTAGTAGGTGCCGGAGGGCACGTTGCTAAACACATACACACCGCTGCTCGTGGTGGTCACAGGTGCGGAAATCTCATAGTCGGCATTCACTCCGGTGCCGCCGCGCACGCCATCTGCGCCTGGATGGAAAAGATGCACCACAGCCCCGGCTGCTCCCGGCTCACCGGCATCCTTGATGCCATTGCGGTTGGTGTCCTGCCATACGTTGTTGCCCAGGCAGAGGCGGGAGTCGGCCACCGCCACCCGCTGGAACACCATCGAATCTTCCTGCCCATAAGGATTGTCTCCAAACACGCCCATCGTTGTGCCGTCCGAGGAGATGCCATTGCCGCCGTTATAGATGTTCCAGTAGGAGTATGAGACGTCCTTTGACACCTGGCCGTCAGAAACCAGCAGGTCAGAGATGCGGGTGTAGAGATCTACCGGCGTATCCCACATCACTGCAAAGCTGCCTGTTGAACCACTGCTGTAGATCGTACCAAGCACTCGACCCGTGTCGCTGATGGCCCCCACGATGCCACCCAGGCTGTCCTGCGGCAGAATGCGCGGCAGATTGGTGCGCGTGCTGGTCTGCGTGTCATAGACAAACGGCACCGGCACACCTGAAATGCGCTGGCTGGCGCCGATGTAGCGGCCATTGGAGCTGATGCGCCCGCTGTTCAGAGAGCCGCCGGTGAAGCTGACCACCGTCGTAGGATAGCCCCCCGCAGGACTGCCGCTGAGCACCTTGCCCACACCGCTGCTGTCGATCACCAGGATCTTGGTGCCGTCCGAGGAGGCATCCAGCACCTGCAGCGTACCAGCGATGGCCGTCCAGGAATTGGTGTTGATGTTCCAAAGCCCGCCCTGGGAGAGCACCGGGCCTCCAGGGCCGTCCGGGTCCACGGTGCCAAAGGCATACGCGCTGTCATTAGTCAGCGCGCATGGCATGGCGCTCAGGCTGGCGTTGGTGTCATACGGAGTCTTGAGCCTGGTGGTCGTTCCATTCGTAAAATACCACGGCGCAACGTTCAGCTTGGATCCGCTGGTCCACTTGTCGTAGCCCACGGCATTGCCGCTGTCGTTCACATCCTGACCCATCGCATAGGTGTGGTCGGAGGCCAGCAGCGGCACATCGGTGTTAGCCCAGCTCAGCGTGTTGATCACGAATCCACGCGAGGTCAGCCCCACTCGGATGCCCGTGATCCAGCGCCCGTTTGGAGACATGTTGTACAAGCAATTGCCCGTGCCTGTGGCTTCTCCCCCCAGCACATTCAGACCGAGGCGTGTCACCTGATACGCACCACCCACGCTTTGGCTCAAAGGTGTGGGGCAGTCGGAAAGCGTGGCACCGGAGATGATGATGCTGCGCGTGATGCTGGTTTGGCAGGTGGTGGCATCTGTCACGCTCAGCCCCAGCGAATACGTGCCGGATGCCGTGGGCGTTCCGCTGATCACTCCCGTGGAGCTGTTCAGGCTCAGCCCGGCAGGCAGCGCACCGCTGGTGATGGCGTAGGTGTAAGGTGAGGTGCCGCCCGCCGTGGTAAAGGTCTGCGAGTAAGCCGTCCCCACCATTCCCACAGGCATCGTGCCGGGGCTCACACTGATCACCGGACACTGCGGTGTGAGCGTGTAGCTCTGCGTTGCTGCGCAGCCATTGGCATCCGTGGCGCTGATGACAAACGTGCGCGCGGTGGGGCTCGTGGGCTTGCCACTCAGCACTCCTGTGCTCGTGTTAAAGCTCAGGCCCGCAGGCAGCGTGCCGCTGCTGAGCGCCAGCACATAGGGAGAGGTGCCGCCGCTGGCGCTGATCGTCTGCGAATACGTGGTGCCTATCGTGATCGTGCTGGAGATGGAGGAGAGGCTCACCACCGGGCAGATCTTCACACTCACCACCTGGTCCTTGATACAGCCATTGGCATCTGTAGCACGCACTGTGAAGCTCGTGCTGGTGGGGTAGGCCGTGCTGGGCGTGCCGCTCAGCACCCCGTTGCTGCTCAGTGTCAGCCCTGCTGGCGCGGTGCCGCTGCTGATGCCATACGTGTAGGGTGAAGTGCCGCCGTTGGATGTCAGAGTCTGCGAGTAGCTGGTGCCCACCGTGCCCGCTGCCAGCGTGGCCGGACTTACGCTGATGGCCGGGCAAACCTGAACCGTCAGTGCTGTGGAAGCCTGACAGCCGTTTGCATCAGTCGCGCGCACCGTCACACTCACGCCAGCGGAGTTGGCTGTTGAAGGTGTGCCGGAGATCACTCCTGTGCTGCTGCCTAAAGTAAGACCTGCAGGCAAGGTGCCGGAAGTAACCGCCCAGGTGTAAGAAGCAGTGCCGCCACTGGCCGTCAGCGTCTGTGAATAGGCAACACCCACGACCGCCTGTGTCAGCGTGGCGGGTGCGATGCTCAGCGTGGGGCAGACCGGTGCCAGGGTGTAGGCCTGTGTCTTGGCACAGCCATTGGCATCCGTGGCCTTGACCGTAAAGGTGGCTGATGTCGTGCTGTTTGGCGTGCCGCTGATGCCCCCCGCGCTGCTAAGCGCAGCCCAGGCTGGCAGAGTGCCGCTGACCAGCGTGTAGGTGTAGGGCGAAGTGCCGCCGCTCGCAGAGATCGTCTGCGAATACGCCGTGCCCACCGTCGGCGTCGTCAACGTTGCTGGCGCCATCGCAATCACCGGGCAAACTTGCAGCGCCACCGTCTGTGATCCCTGGCAGCCGTTCGCGTCATTGACGCGCACCGTGATCGAGCCGGCCGGGCTCACTGCAACAGTCGGCGTGCCGCTGATGACACCCGTGCTGGCATTCAGCGCCAATCCGGTCGGCAGCGTACCACCGGTGATCGTCCACGAACTGTAGGGGGCTGTGCCGCCAGTAGCGCTCAGTGTCTGTGAGTATGCCGTGCCCACCGTCCCCTGCGTGAGCGTTGTCGGAGAAATGGTGAGAGTCGGACAGCCAGGTGTGATCGTGTAAGAGCGCGTGCTGGCGCAGCCGTTGGCATCCGTCGCCTTCACCGTGAAGGTCGCCGCCGTAGTGGTCGTCGGTGTTCCGCTCAGCACTCCGCCGCTGCTCAGCGTCGCCCACGTCGGCAGCGTCCCGCTGCTCACCGTGTAAGTATATGGCGAAGCACCCCCGCTTGCAGTGATCGTCTGCGAATACGCCGTCCCCACTGTCGGATTTGGCAATGTCGTCGGCGCCACCGTCACCACCGGGCACACTTGCAGTGTGTAGCTCTTCGTCACCGCGCACACACTGTAGCTGTCCGTAACAGAGATCGTCACGCTCACTCCTCCCGCGTTGCTCGTCGTCGGCGTCCCGCTGAGCACTCCACCGCTGCTCAGGCTCAGCCCGGCTGGAAGCGTGCCGCTCGTCACCGTCCATGTGTAGGCCGACGCTCCCCCCGTCGCCGCAAGCGTCTGCGAATACGCACTGCCCACCGTGGCCTGCGGCAGCGTGGCTGTGGCAATGCTCAGCACCGAGCAGCTCGTCGTGAAGGTCATGCTCTGCGTGCCCACACACCCGTTGGCATCCGTGGCGCGAATCGTCACACTGCCGCTCGACGGAGTCGTCGGCGTGCCGCTCACCACCCCTGTGCTCGTGTTCAGCGTCAGGCCCGCAGGCAGCGTGCCGCTGGTCACTGCATAGCTGTAGGGGCTCGCACCGCCAGAGGCTGTGATCGTCTGAGAGTAGGCCACGCCCACCGTGCCTGCAGTCGGAGTCGTCGGCGCTATGGACACCACCGGGCAGACCTGCAGCGTCACCGCCTGTGTGCCCTGGCAGCCATTGGCATCATTCACTCGCACCGTGATCGTGGTGGCAGGACTGGCGGATGCCGTGGGCGTGCCGCTGATCACACCGGTGCTGGAGTTCAGCGTCAGTCCCGCGGGCAGCGTGCCGCCAGTGATGGTCCACGTGCCGTAGGGGGCGATGCCCCCGCTGGCACTCAGCGTCTGTGAATAAACCGTGCCCACCGTCCCGAGTGCAAGCGATGTCGGGCTGATGCTGATGGTCGGACAGACGGGCGTCACTGTGTAGGCCAGCGTGGACGAGCAGCCATTCGCATCCGTGGCCTTGACCGTAAAGGTGGCCGATGTCGTGCTGTTTGGCGTGCCGCTCAGCACACCGCCACTGCTCAGCGTCGCCCATGTCGGCAGCGTGCCGCTGGCCAGCGTGTAGGTATAGCTGGAGGCACCGCCGCTCGCCGTCAGCGTCTGTGAATACGCCGTCCCCACCGTCGGCGTTGTCAGCGTGGTCGGAGCCAAGGTGATGACGGGGCATACCTGCATCGTGAAAGTCTTGGTGCCAGCACAGGAGTTTGCCGTGCTCGTCGCAGCGATGGTAACACTAACTCCGGCACCGTTGCCGGTGGTGGGTGTGCCACTCAGGACACCGCTGGTCGAATTAAGAGTCAGTCCGGCAGGCAGCGTTCCGCTCGTCACCGACCATGTATACACCCCAGAACCGCCCGATGCGGTGAACGTCTGTGAGTAGGCTGTCCCCACCGAACCCTGCGGCAGCGACGTGTTGGAGATGGTGATCACCGGGCAGCCCATGGCAAACGTCACCGCCTGCGTGCCCTGGCAGCCGTTCGCATCCGTGACACGGAGAGTCACGTTGGCGCTCGTGCTGGATGTCGGGGTTCCGCTCACCACACCCGTGGAGCTGTTCAGAGTAAGCCCAGCCGGCAGCGTGCCGCTGGCCACGGCATACGTGTAGGCCGAAGTGCCGCCGGACGCTGTGAACGTCTGTGTGTAGGCCGTCCCCACCGTGCCCGCGGCTGGTGTCGTCGGCGAGATGGCGATGATCGGGCAAACTTGCACTGTCACTGCCTGCGTGGCCTGACAGCCATTCGCATCACTCACACGGAAATTGACTGTGTTGGTGGGGCCGGCAGAAGCCGTCGGTGTGCCGCTGATCACACCCGTGCTGGCATTCAGCGAGAGTCCCGCAGGCAGCGAACCGCTCGTGATTGTCCATGATCCATAAGGTGCCACGCCACCGCTGGCCACCAGTGTCTGGGAGTAAGCCGTGCCCACCGTGCCTGCCGCCAGCGTTGTCGGCGTGATAGTGAGAGTCGGGCATGCCGGTGTTATTGTATAGGAGCGCGTGCTGGCGCAGCCGTTGGCATCCGTCGCCTTCACCGTGAAGGTCGCTGCCGTGGTGTTCGTCGGTGTTCCGCTCAGCACTCCGCCGCTGCTCAGTGTCGCCCACGTCGGCAGCGTCCCGCTGCTCACCGTATAGGTATATGGCGAAGCCCCCCCGCTCGCGGTGATCGTCTGTGAATACGCCGTACCCACAGTCGGACTGGTCAATGTCGTCGGCGCCACCGTCACCACCGGACACACCTGCAGTGTGTAGCTCTTCGTCACCGCGCACACACTGTAGCTGTCCGTCACAGAGATCGTCACGCTCACTCCTCCCGCGTTGCTCGTCGTCGGCGTGCCGCTGAGCACTCCACCGCTGCTCAGGCTCAGCCCGGCTGGAAGCGTGCCGCTCGTCACCGTCCATGTGTAGGCCGACGCTCCTCCCGTGGCCGCAAGCGTCTGCGAATACGCACTGCCCGCCGTGGCCTGCGGCAGCGTGGCTGTGGCAATGCTCAGCACCGAGCAGCTCGTCGTGAAGGTCATGCTCTGCGTGCCCACACACCCGTTGGCATCCGTGGCGCGAATCGTCACACTGCCGCTCGACGGAGTCGTCGGCGTGCCGCTCACCACCCCTGTGCTCGTGTTCAGCGTCAGGCCCGCAGGCAGCGTGCCGCTGGTCACTGCATAGCTGTAGGGGCTCGCACCGCCAGAGGCTGTGATCGTCTGAGAGTAGGCCACGCCCACCGTGCCTGCAGTCGGAGTCGTCGGCGCTATGGACACCACCGGGCAGACCTGCAGCGTCACCGCCTGCGTGCCCTGGCAGCCATTGGCATCATTCACTCGCACAGTGATCGTGGTGGCAGGGCTGGCGGATGCCGTGGGCGTGCCGCTGATCACACCGGTGCTGGAGTTCAGCGTCAGTCCCGCAGGCAGCGTGCCGCCCGTGATCGTCCATGTGCCATAGGGGGCGATGCCCCCGCTGGCGCTCAGAGTCTGCGAGTAAGCCGTGCCCACCGTCCCGAGTGCAAGCGATGTCGGGCTGATGCTGATGGTCGGACAGACGGGCGTCACCGTGTAGGCCAGCGTGGAGGAGCAGCTATTGGCATCTGTAAAGCGCAGCGTGAAGATGGACGTGGTGGTGCTGGTCGGCGTGCCGCTCAGCACCCCCGCAGCGGTGAGCGAGGCCCATGTCGGCAGTGTGCCGCTGGCCAGTGTGCAGGTATAGGGAGAAGTGCCGCCACCAGGCGTAATGGTCTGCGAATAGGCCGTTCCCACCACAGGGGTCGCCAGTGTGGTGGGAGAAAAAGAAATCACAGGGCAGACCTGCAGCGTGATGGCACGCGATCCCTGGCAGCCATTCGCGTCATTCGCACGCACAGTGATCGAGGTGGCCGGGCTGGCGGAGGCCGTGGGCGTGCCGCTGATCACACCGGTGCTGGCATTCAGCGTCAGCCCTGCAGGAAGAGCACCGCTGGTGATCGTCCAGGAGCTGTAGGGTGCCGTGCCGCCAGTGGCGCTCAGCGTCTGCGAATAGGCGCTGCCCACCGTACCTGTGGCCAGCGCGCTTTGGCTGATGATCACCGTCGGACACACGGGCGTAATCGTGTAGCTCTGCGTGCTGCTGCAGTTGTTGGAGTCCGTGGACTTCACAGTAAACGTTGCGGAAGTCGTGCTGGTGGGCGTGCCGCTCAGCACACCCGCGCTGCTGAGAGTAGCCCAGGATGGCAGTGCACCGCTGCTCACAGTGTAGGTGTAGGTACCCGAGCCACCGGAGGAAGTGATGCTTTGAGAATAAGCCGTGCCCACTGTGGGCGTTGGCAGAATGGCTGGAGTGATGGAAACCACCGGGCAGATCTGGAAGGTGACCACCTGGGTGCCCTGGCAGCCATAGTTGTCGTTCACACGTACCGTCACAGATGTGGAAGGACTGGCCGAGGCCGTGGGCGTACCGCTGATCACGCCCGTGCTGGCATTCAGCGTCAGCCCTGCAGGCAGCGTCCCGCTTGTTACTGTCCAGCTGCTGTAAGGAGCTGTGCCACCGCTGGCGCTCAGCGTCTGCGAGTAAGCCGTGCCCACCAGGCCCGCCGCCAGCGTGCTCGGCGTGATGCTGATCGAGGGGCACACTGGCGTGATGGTGTAGCTCATAGAGCCCGTGCAGCCTGCTGAATCCGTGGCGCGTGCCGTGATGGTAGCGGCCGCGCTGCTCGTGGCCGTGCCACTGATGACACCCGTGCTCGTGTTCAGGGAAAGCCCGGTCGGAAGCGTGCCGCTGGTCAGCGCCCAAGTGTAAGGAGAAAGTCCACCTGTAGCAGTCAGCGTCTGAGTGAAGGAGCTGCCAACCGTAGGCGTGTTAAGCGTGGCTGGAGCAACCGTCACCGCTGGACACGTGGGCGTGATGCTGTAGGCCAGCGTGCCGGTGCATCCCTTGGCATCGGTCGCTCGCAGTGTGAAGCTCGTGGCGCTGGAACTGGTCACCGTTCCGGAGAGCACTCCCGTGGAGGTGTTCAGCGTCAGCCCGGCGGGCAGAGTGCCTGTAGCCACAGCAAAGGTGTAAGGAGAGTTTCCACCGCTGGCGCTCACCGTCTGAGAATACGCCGTTCCTACGGTCGGAGTCGGCAGCGTGCTGGGAGAAACTGTCACCGTGCTGCAAGTGATCGGGATCAGGTAATCTTCCACTTCACCAGGGCCATCCGCCCCCGTGGGTCCGGGATTGCTGACCGCAGTAATGCGGAAACGCGCTCCCACACTGCCCACCGCCGCGCTTGCCGGCACATTGAAAGTGTAGGTCTGGTTGGCACCGCTCGTCCCGGTCGGGATCGTCACATTGCTGATGATCTGGTCATTCGCATCAGTCAGCGACCCATTGTTGTTAAAGTCGATCCAGCCGTTCAGAAAGGCAGGCGCTCCGGTCGTGTTGGTCACCTTGACTGTCACCGTCATGCCCGTGGCTCCCTGCACCACGCTGCCGGGCAGCGTCACACCATCTTCGTCATCCAGCCAGGCCAGGTCATCGGCCGTAGCTGCGGTGTTGAAGGCCGCAGGGATGTCGTAGTCGATCTGCGTCCCCATCAGCAGGGAGGTGTACATCGTGTCACGCGCCACCGGAAAGATGGAGTAGTCGCCAAAGTCATCCAACACCTGCGTAAACTCATAGCGCATGGCACCACCAGAGACTTGGTTCACACAAGCGTTGGCAGTGATGACGGTGGCGATGCCTGTGGTTTTATCCAGGGAGTAGTGGGCGGTGCCGGCCTGCGCGTAGAGGGTGCCATAGCCGTCAGTGGAAAGGCCAAAGACGTTGCTGATGGCGGTGCCGCCGGAGGTTCTGATTTGCCCCACCAGTTGGGTGGCCGTGCCACCAGCAGGCACCTTGTACAAATAGAAGGTGGTGAAGCTGCTGTTTGCCACGGCGTAGTAGAGCTCGTTCCCGATCCACGCCAGATCTCCGGCGCTGGCCAGCGCCTGCCCGTCCGGCGTTGTGGCGGGAGAGCTGAATATAAGGGTCGGTGTGGTGATGGTGCTGGTACTGAGAGAGGAGAGACTGAAGGTGTAGATGTCTCCATCATTGTTGCTTCCCATGTAGGGGGTGCCGCCTGCATCAAAGACGAGGCTGTTAAAGTTGTTGCTGGTGCCAAAGCTGCCGATCCTGGTGACTGCGCCAGTCGAAGGATTGATGGTGTAGATGCTGGTGAAATCGATGCCGTACAATGTACCTGAGGGGGACCATGCGAGGTCAGTGAGGTAGCGGGCGCTGGAGTCATTGGTAGGTCCCACCACTGTTTTGGTTCCCGTGGAGACATCGTAGGTCTCAAGATAGCCGCTGCTGCCATTGCCAGTCGTCATGTAAAGCAGGCTGGAATAGCTTGTTCCAGAGGCTATTGTCATCAGATAGGCCTGCGATGCGGTGCATCCGTTGGCATCGGTCATCTGAATCGTAAAGCTGTAAGTCCCCTTTGTCGTGGTGGTGCCGCTGAGCACACCCGCGCTGCTCAGGGAAAGGCCCGGCGGCAACGTGCCGGAAGTCACCGCCCATGTGTAGGGTGCTGAAGCAGTGCCTGAAGTAGCCGTGGCAACCAGTGTTAAATTCACCGCAGCAGCAAGATCCCAGGACCCCATGGCAAAGGGAGAAATCACGTAGGCCGTGCAAACCGGCGCCAGTGTGTAGCTGCGCGTGCCGTTGCACCCGTTCGCATCCGCAGCCTGCACGGTGAATGTCTGGCTGGTGCTGGAGGTCGGAGTACCGCTCAGCACACCGGCACTGCTCAGCGCCAGCCCAGCAGGCAGAGATCCAGTGGTAACCGAATACGTGTAGGGAGAGGTGCCACCGCTCGAGGTGAGCGTCTGCGAATAGGATGCCCCCACCGAAGCGCTCGAAAGACTGGCTGGAGAGACCGTGACCGTTGGGCAGATCAAAACCACGTTGTCTTCCACTTCTCCGTTGCCGCTCAAGCCAGTAGAGCCTGGGCTGCTGGTGGACGTCAGGCGCACACGCACACCCACTTTGCCGCTCGTCGCCGTCGCTGGTACCGTAAAGGTGATCGTCTTGTTGGAGTTGGACGTCCCGGTGGCGATCGTCGTGTTCGTGGCCACCTGCTCTCCAGAGTCCGTAAGCACTCCATTGTTATTGTAATCGATCCATGCGTTCAGATAAACAGTCGCGCCACTGGAGTTGCTCACATTCACCGTCATGCTGCCAGAAGTCCCGGTCACCAGGCTGGCAGGCAGTGTCACCCCATCTTCGTCGTCCGAGCCCGTGATGTCGTCCCCTGTTGCAGTATTATTGGCAGTAATCGCCGTTTCACTGTCCGTCGTGGCCCCGATTTTGATCGTGCTCACCGTGGTGCTGCTTGCGCTGGTAAAGCCAGAATAGTCACTGAAATCCGTAGCAGTCCAAGCCGTCGTAGTACTGGCCAGAAGCACGGTCACCAACGCCCAAAATCTGAACCACAAACGCGCATGCCCCCCCTGCCTCCGTGCAGACCTGCGGAGGTGCTCCGCCGCACAATCCTCAGACGTTTGATACGCAGATGCTTGGCAGCTTTGTCCCGGTGTAAAACCCATGTAATTTTGGTGAATAATTCCATCATAACAGCACGGACTATAATTTCAATAAAAAGCTCCTTTTTATTTAAGCCATCCTAAATAACTCGCTTCTGACCACTCGAACGCTGCAAAAATTAGGTACTCCCGCCCTCGACACTCCGCTGATTTCTCGTATCCTCCGCGCCCCTGAAAAGCGGTCATTCTCATGAGCAAAAAAATCGTCCTCGCATACTCCGGCGGCCTAGACACCTCCGTCCTCCTCTCCTGGATCAAGGAAACCTACAACGCTGAAGTCATTGCTTTCTGCGCTAATGTCGGCCAAGACGACGAACTTAAAGGATTGAACGCCAAGGCTAAAAAGACTGGCGCCTCCAAGATCTACATCGACGACCTGCAAGAGGAGTTTGCCACAGATTTCATCTATCCGATGATCCAGGCCGGTGCCATCTACGAAGGCCAGTACTTCCTTGGCACCAGTATCGCCCGCCCCCTCATCGCCAAGCGCATGGTGGAGATCGCCAAGGCCGAAAAAGCCGGCTTCATCGCCCACGGTGCCACGGGCAAGGGCAACGACCAGGTCCGCTTTGAGCTCACCGCCGCCGCCCTCGCCCCTGAGATCGAGACCATCGCCCCTTGGCGCGATGAGCGCTTCCGCACCCAGTTCCCCGGTCGTGCTGAAATGATCGCCTACTGCGAGGAAAAGAAGATTCCCGTGCAGGCCAGCGCCAAAAAGCCCTTCTCCATGGACCGTAACCTCCTGCACATCAGCTACGAGGCCGGCATCCTTGAAGATCCTTGGTTCGACGCCAGCGATCCTAAGTATAAAGGCTACTTCAATACCCTCTCCGTCTTCCCAGAGGAGGCACCCGACAAGGCAGAAACCATCATCCTCGAGTTCGAAAAGGGCAACTGTATTGCCGTCAATGGCAAGCTCCTCTCACCGCTGGGAGTCATGAAGCTCCTCAACAAGCTCGGCGGCAAACACGGCGTCGGCCGCGTGGACATGGTGGAAAACCGCTTCGTCGGCATGAAGAGCCGCGGCGTCTATGAGACCCCCGGCGGCAGCATCCTGCACTTCGCCCACCGCCAGATCGAAAGCCTCACCATGGACCGTGAGGTCATGCACCTGCGCGACAGCCTCATCCCAAAATACGCGACCCTCGTTTACAATGGCTTCTGGTACGCCCCCGAGCGCCTTGCACTGCAGGCCCTCGTCACCGAAAGCCAGCAGAAAGTCAGCGGCACCGTCCGCCTGAAGCTCTACAAGGGCAACATCATCCCTGCCGGACGCAAGAGCATCTACAGCCTCTACAATCCGCAGATCGCCACCATGGAAGCAGACCCCACCAAGGCCTACAACCAGGACGACGCCACAGGCTTCATCCGCCTGAATGGCCTCCGCCTCCGCACCGGTGCGCTACGCGATCGCAAAAAGTAAGTTCCGCTTATTAAAATGGGGGCCTTAGGGCCCCCATTTTTTATAGCCTGTTACGACATTAACAGGCAACGGGCTTGCGCTAAAACGACGATCAAAAAAAGTTACCGCCGATATATCTCACCATAGGGTAAAACCTACTTCCCCCGCACGGCGGATACGTGAATCAAACAGGATGAAGAGCGTCCCCGTGCAGTAGATCAAATTGGCCAGTCCCAGCCACAGTGGCATGAAGGAACGAGGCACCAAAGCCACATGCGGCTCCATGAGATGGGGAAACACCTGATTGAGAAAATACAGGCCGGCGCCAGCAGCAGCTAGAAAGACCAGCGCCAGCAGCCAGCGGCAGCTCGCGCGCTCGTTCATGAAGCCATACATGACCAGCAGGCTCAGCGCGTACCAAACGATCGAACCCGCGAACCAGCGGAAAACCTCATGGAAAAGAAACAGCGCGATCACGACCGCCCCTGTAATCATGTGAGACCACATGACCTTGCGGGTGAAGTCGATCTCTTTCAGGTGCCGGGCACCTCGATAACGCTGAACATCCAACATGCTGGCTGAACGATAGTATAAAATTAAGGGTAAATGATTTCTTTAAATGACCTCCAATATCCTTTATCTAGCACTTGGCTTGGTAGGCGGGATACACGCTTCTTAGCATAAATACGACCAAAAACCAATTTATCATTCAGATAACAAAGAAACTTTATGATGACCGTTGATCCTTGCGCCACTTTCCCAAGTTCCCTTTATCTATAATTCACGGTTCATTTTCTTCTAGGTTGTCTTTGATTAAGTTTACTCCTTTGGCCCCAATCGCAAACAAGATCCCCTTGTCTGCAGAATCCCGTCTGCATCCGATGCACAGATTGGAGGAAATCAGCACCCCCTTCACCTCTCCCGTGCTCCACGCTGCAGGCGTCTTCAGTCCGGAGAAAGTATTGCCAGTGAGTAGCAATCCATGCACGCCCCCCTCCAACAGCACGCCCGTTCCCATGTCCACGCCCATCGGCGTCTTGGCCTCAGCAGGACGCTTGTCCATGCCGGCTCCAATGTAGGTGTTGCAGAAGGAGTTCCCGCTGATCGTGTTGCGCTCGCTGTCCTTCCCCACTCTCACAGAGAACTCATGCGCCAGCACAAAGGTGTTCGCACTCAGTGTGCAGCCGCAGGCATCCCGCAGGTCAATCCCGCCCTTCAGGTGATGCGCGATCACGTTCGCACTTAGTGTGATTCCGTAGCAGTCGCGGTCCAGGATCACCGCTGTCCCGTTGCACTCCTCGATCATGTTTCCGCTCAGCACCGAGCCATAGGTGTTCTCGATGATCACGCCGTTCCCCAGGTGATCGTCCACATTGTTGCCATTCATGCACAGGTTGAAGGAATCGCTGCAGCGCAGCGCATCCTGGTTCTCCTCAAAGTGGTTCGCGTTCACCACGATGTCATGCCCGCCCATGATCTCCACCCCGCACTTCTTGTTGTAAGTAATGATGCAGTCCGCCACACGCGGATCTTCCGCACAGTTCACCATATGGATGCCGCTTCCACCATGGTGGTCGATCGACACGCCCTCAAAGTAAATCTCCTCAATGCACTCCGCAAAGATCCCATCCCCGCTCTTCTCATTGCCGCTCACCCTCAGGTCCGCCATCTGCACGCGCCATAGGCGCGCTTTTTTGTCGGTGTCGAGTGTCGGCGGGCGCAGAATGAAAGCAGGCGCTCCCTCGGCGTTCTTATTGATGATGTGTGTGGCCGCACCACCACCCACGATGCGTGTCTCCGCCGTCTTCACCAGCAGCGGTTGCGTGATCTCATAGTTCCCCGGCGGTATCGTCACCAGCCCGCCGCTGGCAGGCACAGCATCCAGGGCCGCCTGCAGGCTGGGATATTTCGCCGCATCCACCGCCACAGGCGGCGTGGCAGTTTGCGCATGGATAGCGGCGGCATGCAGGCAGAGGTAAAAAATCAGTGTTTTCATCCATCCACTTACGCGCCCTGCCTCCACATTTTCTCGCCCCCTCTCGGCCAACTTTCATCTCGCGCATTTTCCGCCTGCAAAAGCTCCCCGCCGCGCCACGTTTGCTCTTCCCCACCATGATCAAACGCCTCACGCTCCTGTTCGCAGCCGCCCTGTCGCTCTCCTCCGCTTTCGCGGAGCCCAAGAAGCTCCTCGTCGTCACTGTCACCACAAGCTTCCGCCATTCCTCCATCGAGACCGCCGAGAAAGTCCTCGCCGAACTCGGTCAGAAATCCGGTGCCTTTACCGTCGATTACGTCCACCAGCCCGACGGCCAGCCCAAGAACCCCGGCAAGCCTCCCGTGCGCGATGAGAAGAAGGACACTGACGAGTCCTTCAAGGCCAAGCAGGATGCCTACAGCAAGGCCCTTGCTGAATTCAACGTGGCCAACAAAATCTGGACCGAGAAAATCGCCGCCTACATGGCCGACAAGATGGCCCTCGACAAAATCAAGGGCTACGACGGCTTCGTCTTTGCCAACACCACCGGCGACCTCCTCCTCCCTGACCGCGAAGGCTTCATCAAGCTCATCGAAGGCGGCAAGGCCTTCATCGCCATGCACTCCGGCTCCGACACCTACCACCCCTTCCGTGGCTACATCGACATGCTGGGTGGAGAATTCGAAACCCACAAGTCTCAGGTCGAAATCCAGCCCATCGTTCATGACCCCGCCCACATCATCACCAAGACCGTTCCCTCCGGCTGGAAAGTCTTCGACGAGATCTACATCATCAAGACCTTCGACAAAGCCAAGGTGCATGGCCTCCTCGGTCTGAACACCCATCCCAACCTTGAGCAGATGCTGCAGGAAGCCGCCCAGCGGAAAGAAAAGAACATCCAAGACCCCAAGAAGGATGCCGACTTGAAGGATGTCGAAGCCCAAAAAGGCCGCTACTACCCCGTCTCCTGGTGCAAGGAACTCGGCTCCGGCCGTGTGTATTACAACTCCCTCGGCCACCGCGAAGACGTCTGGGATCCCACCTGGAAAGCCGGCACCAAGGACCGCAAGAACAGCCCTGAGATCGCCCAGACCTATCAGGACATGATCCTCGCCGGCATCAAGTGGGCCCTCAAGCTCGCCGACGCCCCCTCCCCAGTCGGCAACATTCCTTGAGGTAAACATTCCATCATTCAATCCCCGGGCGCTGTGGCAACACAGCGCCTTTTTTATTCTCACCTCTGGACGCGAACCGCCCCTTACGCCAGCTCAAACCTCACGTGCTCATAGTCCAGCACTGAAGGACATGCTGCTTCAAAAGAATGTGGCCGCGCAGCAGTGATGGCGATGACGGTGCTTCCAGCTCTTCGCCCGGCTTCGATGCCCGCCTGGGCATCTTCAAACACGAGACACTGGTCTGCCGTAGTTCCGAGCAGCCTTGCGGCTTTCAGATAGCCTTCTGGCTCAGGCTTGCCCTGAGAAACATCCTCGGCGGTGATCATGTTCTTGGGAATCGGCAGGCCAGCAGCCGTGAGTCTGCGCACCGCCAGCTCCCGCCCGGCCGAAGTAACCACCGCCCAGCGATGGCTGGGCAGGCGAGCGATTAGCTCTGCCGCTCCGGCAATGGCCACAATGCCCTCCACATCCGCAATCTCCATCGCCTCCACCTTCTTCGCCTCCACCTCAGCATCGGCTCCAGCAATCGCAAACGCACGCACGGTGTCGATGGTTCGGCGTCCGTGAGACTCCGCCATCACAGGCGCAAAGTCACGCCCGTGCGAGGCTGCCCAGTCACGCCACACGCGCTCCACCACCGCGCGCGAGTCCAGCAGCGTGCCATCCATGTCAAAAAGGACCGCCTGAAAGGGGCGATCAAGCTGGAGAATATCCGTTGCAGCAGAAGACATCGGCAGCACGACTTCTCACGGCGCTTCCGTCCCAGAGGCTGCGGCGGCCACTTCCGCGCGCTTGTCTTTGCTGAAGCGGATATCCTCAGCTCGCTCGATGAAGATGGTATCTTCGCAGATGTTCTTGGCATGGTCTCCCACACGCTCCAGAAAGCGTGCGATGAAAATGAGATGGATGTAGCCCTCCAGCTCCACGTGCTGGGACTCCATCACGGCGATGATCTCGCGGTCCAGTGCCTTCTCGGCAGCGTCCAGTTCCTTGTCCAGCAGGCGCGCAGCAGCAGCAGCTTCGGGGTCCGCATTCAGAAAGGCCTGCAGACTCTGGTCCAGATTGCGGTCACAAAGAGAGTACACCGGCTGGATGAGCTTCACTTCAGGGTACTCCGGCAGGTTGTTCAGAATCCGTGCACGCTTGGCGATGCTCGACGCCTGGTCGGCAATGCGCTCCAGGTTGTTCGCCACGCGGATCGTTCCCATCACCGCCCGCAGGTCATGCGCTGTCGGCTGAAACTTCACCAGGATCTGCATGCCCAGCTTGTCCACACTCTTCTCCAGTTCATTCACATCCTGGTCGGCAGCTATCGCGGCATTGCACAGGTCAGTGTCACGCTCCAGCAGGCCGCGCATCGCGCTGGCCAGGTTCTTGCGCGCCATGCTGGCCATCGCAAGGACGTCTCCGCGCAGCTTGTCGAGCGAGTGGGTGTAACTGGAAAGGATATGTTCGTGCATGGTTTAGAATGAACTAATGTGACAAATTCGCTACATTGGAATTGCGGAAGATTCAGATTCTCCCGCTGGCGGGTGCTCCTCTTCCGCCTCGGTCACCGCCCCCTTGGGATCACGATGAGTCAGACGGCAAAAGTCGGCATACCCTAGGATTTCAAAGCTACCGTCCAGATTTTCCACAATCGCTGTCATGGACTCCACCCAGTCTCCGGAGTTCAGATAGTGCGTGCTGCCCACCATCTTGTTGTCCACTTTGTGGATGTGCCCGCAGATGATGCCCTTGCAGCCCCGCTGCCGTGCCAGATTCTGCAGCTGCTCCTCATACTTGCCCACGGCTCCGATGGTGGATTTCACCTTCTGCTTCACCCAGGCGCTGAAGGAGAATGGCTCCTTACCCCGCAGTCCCCGGTAGGCGTTGTACAGGCGGTTGATCCTCAGAAGAAAGTTGTACCCTAGCCCACCCAGCTGCGCTAGCCACGCGTGGTTGGTGCTCACCGCATCAAAGCCGTCTCCGTGCACGACCAAATAGTCTCCTGTGGGCGTGTGGTGGATGTGCTCGTCTGTGATGATGAAGTGCTCAAACTGGATCGGGATGAAGCGGTCCAGCACATCGTCGTGGTTTCCACGCAGGTAGATGATCTCCGTGTTCTCCTTCTCCATCTTGCGCAGCACGGTGCGGATGAAGTTCGTGTGTCCCTTGTTCCACCCGCCCATGCGGCGCAGGTGCCAGGCATCAATGATGTCGCCATTGAGCACCAGTTTATCGCAGAGGCAGTGCCGCAGAAAATGGGAGGCCTGCGCAGCCTTGCTGTCTGGCATGCCCAGATGCACGTCGGAAATGAAGATGGTCTTGAACCTCAGCTTCGACTTGCCGGTGGCGGGATTCAGAACTGGTGCTTCGGCGGACATTTCTCTATTTCACGATCTCCTTCCTCTGCATCACAGATGCCAGTTCGTGCTCAAATTGCTCTATGACCCGCTCCCACCCGAGGTCAAACGCAGACTGCCGCGCAGCAAAGCGCAGTTCCCCATTCTGCCACGCTTCGGCAGCCACTCGCGCCTGCGCCAGAAAGGCCTCCGTTTCGTTAAAAGGGGCCAGCCAGCCGTTTTCCCCGCTGCGGATGAGCAGCCTGGGCGCAGCGTAGTCATACGCCACCACCCCCAGTCCCGCAGCCATCGCCTCCAGCACCACGTTCCCAAAGGTTTCCGTGATGCTCGGAAAGAGAAACACATCGCCCGACGCATAGTGCGCGGCCAGATCCTCCCCCGTTCGTGCCCCGGCATAGTGAAACTCAGGCCTCTCAGCCTTCAGAGACTCCAGCCGCGGGCCATTGCCCACGATAACCATGCGCGCCTTGGGCTGCACCTCTTTAAAGACGTCGTAGGCACGCACCACCAGCTCCAGATTTTTTTCGGCCGCCACCCGCCCCACATAGATTGCCACCGGGGTGCTTTCGTCTGCCCCCCAGCTCCGGCGCAGCACTGCATCCCGGCGGATGGGGTCAAACATCTCCGTGTCCACCCCGCGCCCCAGCACCCCAACATTCTGAATGCCCCAGCGCTCCAGCATGGCCGCCGTATCAGCAGAGGGGGTCAGAGTGCGGGCGGTCTGATTGTGAATCGTTCGCAGCACCCCCTGCGCCACCGTCTCCAGCCCCGGCAGGTGGTAGTCCTCCAGATAGTTTTGGAAGTTGGTATGAAACCCGGACACCACCGGGATGTCCCGCTTCCCCGCCGCGCGGATGGCCGAAATCCCCATGAGCGTCTCCGTGGCCACGTACAGGACATCCGGCCGGAAAGTGTCAAAAAGCTCCAGCATCTGCCGCGTGGAGGCAAAGCCAAAGCGCAGCCCGGGATAGCCCGGCAGCGGCATCGAGTGCATCACATGCCTCTGCAGCCCCTCCTGGGACTCCACCGTCGTCACCACCTCCACCACATGCCCGCGCTTCACCAGTCCCATGCCCAGCGTATGCAGCGTACGCGCCACGCCATTGATATCCGGCGGATAGGTGTCGGTGACGATGAGTACCCTCATGTGTGGAATTTACTTATTAACCTGCCTCAGCAAGAAGCGCATCCGCGAATCCACTCCAACTTTGTCACCGTGACGAATCCGTCACGCTTCATCTCTGGGAAGCCAGCAAGTCTGTTGCCATGTGACATCTTCGTTGCCATCATGCCTTTGCCGATGGCGCTCCCACGTCACACAGCCATTCCCTATGAGCAAAATACTAATCGTCGAGGATGAATCGGACATCGCAGACCTCATCTCCATGCACCTCACTCGCGAGGGGCACGAGGTGTCCTGCATCGGCAATGGCCTTCAGGTGCTTCCTGCTGCCATCGAGCAGCAGCCGGAGCTTATCGTGCTGGACCTCATGCTCCCCGGCATGGACGGCATCCAGGTCTTCAAGCGCCTCCGCGCAGACACCCGCACCGCCACCATCCCTGTCATCATTCTCACCGCCAAAAGCCAGGTCACTGACAAGATCACCGGCCTGGAGCTGGGTGCGGACGACTACCTCACCAAGCCTTTCAGCCCGCGAGAGCTCTACCTACGCATCAGCGCCATCCTGCGCCGTGTAAAAAAGGTCACCCACGTCTCCGAGATCCAGCGCGGCCGCTTCATGCTCGACCGCAAAAACCTCAAGCTCTACCTCGACGGCACCCCGCTCGACCTCACCACCATCGAGTTCAAGCTCCTCACCACCCTCATGGAAAACGATTCCGCAGTCCACAGCCGCGCCGATCTCCTGCGCGATGTCTGGGGCTACAACAGCGACGTCGCCACCCGCACCCTCGACACCCACATCAAGCGCCTGCGAGAAAAGCTCGGCTCCGCAGGAGATCACATCGTCACCATTCGCGGCACCGGCTTCCAGTTCCAGACAGAGCTCGCCGCCTCACAGCCCGCATGACCTCCTTCTCCCTCTTCCTCGTCCTGCTCCTGGCCGCCACCATCTTCGCCTGGGTGCGCCGCGAGAAATTCTGGACGAAACGCTGGGAGAACACCGCCAAAACCCTCGGCCTCCGCGCCCGGGATGCCGACCAGCTGCCCGCATACGCCGCCGTCGTGCTCCAGGCACGCCACAAGGCCGAGCACCAGGCGGAGCAGCGCCGCGTCTTTGAGTCACTGCTCGATGAGATCAGCCAGGGTCTCGTACTGCTGGATGACACCCTCCGCATCCGCTACGCCAACAAGCCCCTCGCCAAGCTCCTGCACCGCAAGGATATCCACGTGGGCCGCCCCCTCATCGAGGAGGTGCGCGACCACCAGATCTCCGTCCTCGTGCAGGAATCCATCACCGAAAAGCGCCACACCACCCGCCGCATTCAGATGCTGCCCTCAGACGTGGGCGCAGGGTCCAATCTCGGCGGCCGCTACTTCATTGTGGAAGCCGCCCCCCTCGGCGCCGATGTAGGCGGCGGTGCCTGGCTCATGCTCCAGGACGTGACCGAGGCCGCCATGACCGAGCAGATCCGCCGGGACTTCGTGGCCAATGCCTCCCACGAGCTGCGCACCCCCCTGACGCTCATCAATGGCTACATCGAGATGCTCCAGGAGGACTCCGCCAAGATGCCCGCCGCCACACGTCGCAGCCTCGACGTGATGGAAAAGCACGGCAAGCGCATCGCCCGCATCATCGAGGACATGCTGGCCATCTCCCGCTTGGAGGATGCCAGCAGCTCCCTGAACAAGGAGCCCTTCAATCTCCGCGCCTGCGCCAAGGACGCCGCCGACCACCTCTCCCCCATGCTGGAGGGGCGGGACGCCCGCATCGTCTTAGACATCCCAAAAGACGGCCAGCTCGTCGGCGACCGCTTTTACTGGGACCAGGTGTTCACCAACCTCCTCGAAAACTCCCTCAAGGAGAACTCCAAACCCGGACTCGTCATCCGCGTCTCCGGCGAGTGGCGAGACGGCGAATGCATCGTCAAGGTCAGCGACAACGGCATCGGCATCCCTGCACACGACCTGCCCTTTGTCTTCAAGCGCTTCTACCGCGGCAACAAGCACCACTCCTCCACCCAGGTGAAGGGCACCGGCCTCGGCCTGTCCATCGTCAAGCGCGCCGTGGAGGCCCACGGCGGCAAGATCGAGCTCTCCAGCACGCCAGGTGTCGAGACTACGTTTACCATGCGCCTTCCGGTACCAGATACGAAAGCTTGAGCCCAGGCCCGGTCTGTGGTTTAAACATACTATCTGTGGAAGACCTCTTCGGCCATCGCATCTCCTACCTCCGCGTTTCCGTCACCGACCGGTGCAACGAACGCTGCCGCTACTGCATGCCCGAGGAGGAGCAGACCTGGTTCGCCAAGGAGGAAACCCTCAGCTATGACGAGCTCCTGCGCGTCGTCCGCGTGGGCGCCACCCTCGGCATTAAAAAGATCCGCGTCACTGGCGGCGAGCCCCTCACCCGCCCCGGCGTCGCCGGCTTCTGCGCCGAACTCTCCCACATCCCCGGCATCGACGAAATCGGCATCTCCACCAACGGCACCCTACTAGCCAAACTGGACGGCGGCATCACCATCGCCGAGCACCTCGTCAAAGCCGGCGTCCGTACCGCCAACATCTCCCTCGACTCCCTCGACCGCGCCGTCTATCAGCGCACCACCAGCCGCGACCTCCTCCCCCGCGTGCTCGATGGCATCGAAGCAGCCCGCGCCGCAGGTTTCCAGTCCATCAAGCTAAACTGCGTCCTCATGAAGGGCCAGACCGAGCGCGAGCTGCCCGACCTCATCGACTTCGCCCGCCAGAAAGACGCCCTCCTCCGCTTCATCGAGCTCATGCCCGTGAGCACCCAGGAGGTGCTGAGCGACGACACCTTCCTCCCCGTCGCCACCGCCAAAAAGCTCGTCGAGCAGACCACCGGGCCTCTCATCGAGTCCCCCGATTTCAAGACCAACGGCCCCGCTGTCTATCATCGCGCCCCCGCCACCGGCCAGAAGATCGGCTTCATCGGTGCCATGACGAACCTGCACTTCTGCGAGAACTGCAACAAGCTCCGCCTCACCTGCGACGGCAAGCTCCGCCCCTGCCTCGGCTCCTACCTTGAGTTCGACCTCCGCACTGTCCTCCGCTCCGGCTGCACCGACTCCGAACTCGCCGCCTTCTTCCAAAACGTCGTCTCTCGCAAACCCAAGGAACACGACTTCCGCCACAACTACCAGCCCAACAGGCGCATGATCGCCATCGGCGGTTAAGCCAACGCGAGCGCGTTAGCGTCTTGGAGTGCGGCGCTTCAGCGCCGCTTTCGCAGGCCTTCAAACTCACGCAGACCACAAACTCTCCCCAGGCAGAGGCTTTTCCCCGCACACAGCACCCCTCGAAAACGGCAGCTTCGCGTGCTACAGTCCAAATTCCCCCACCCCTCATTCGGATTTACTCATTCGTCATTATCCTCCATGCCCGCCCTCACCCATCTCAACCGCAAAGGCGAAGCCGCCATGGTCGATGTCTCCGCCAAGCCCCCCGTGCTCCGTGAAGCCGTCGCCGAAGGACGCATCCTGCTTCAGCCCGCCACGCTCGATCTCATCCGCAGCAACCAGGTCAAAAAAGGCGACGTCCTCAGCATCGCCCGCATCGCCGGCATCCAGGCCGCCAAGCAGACGCAGTACCTCATTCCCCTCTGCCACCAGATCCCGCTGAGTAAAGTGCAGCTCGACTTTGAGCTTCGCTCCAAGGCCGTCCACATCACCGCCACCGCCATCACCGTCGCCCCCACCGGCGTCGAAATGGAAGCCCTCACCGCCGTCTCCGTTGCCGCCCTTACCATCTACGACATGTGCAAAGCCGCCGACAAAAAGATGCGCATCGAAGGCGTGAAACTCGTCAGCAAGACCAAAGGCACATCTGCAACCTGACAAGGACCAGCAGCAGCCGCAGCCATCCCTCAGGAAACCTCCGCCACCACCTGCCTGATCTGCTCACGAAACCGCTGCCAGGAGTGCTCGCTACTCCAGCTCAAGGCCGCGCTCCTCATTCGCTGAAGCATCGTTTCATCCGCCGCCAGCTGCTTCAGCCGCTCACGAATCGCCTCCGCACTTCGCACCGGCACGACAAAGCCCTCCTGCCCATCCTGGATCACTCCCTCCAGCCCCGAATGCGGCGTGGTCACCACCGCCAGCCCACAGGCCATCGCCTCCAGCAGCACCAGCGCCAGTCCTTCGTACAGCGTCGGCAGTACCAGCACATCATGCTGCCTCATCTCCGCCAGCACCTCAGCATGAGATAATCCGGCACGATGCCGGTGCGCCGCCAGAAAAGCATCCAGCGCCGCACAGGGCTTATCCGCTGTTCGGGAGCCAATAACCGTCAGCTCCGCCACTCCCTCCAGGCCACTCATGGCCTCCGCCAGATAGCTCAGTCCCTTGCCCTGGTTCAGACTGCCCACATACAGCACACGCAGGCTACATTGGGTCCGGGCTGCAGGAGAAGTCGGCGCACCAGGCTCAGGACATCCATACGGCACGACATGCACCCTGGCTCTGAAAGACGGAGCCAGCTTCAGGCTCTCACGCACCAGCTCACTTGGCACCACCACCACATCCGCCATTTGCAGCTCTCGATCCCGCCTCAGCATCGCCTCGCTGCCATCTTCCATCACAGGCAGGGTCGCCGCCCACTCTGGTTTTAGTCCGGCTTCCTCCCTCACCACATCCCGGGTAAAGCGCCAGTAGGGCGTCGGCAGCTCATAGATCGTCCGCAGGCCCCTCTCACGCGCTGCCAGAAACGTATGCTCCGCCGCATCCATGTAGGCATACACCGCTTGCACACCATGGCTTTGCCTCACAGCACGGCTCACCTCCCCGTCAAACCACCGTACCACCTGATCCAGCCTTCCCAGCCTGCCAGCCAGCGGCAGTCTCCTCAGCCCCGGCACACTGCGACAGGCCAGCCTCAGCAGCTCCCGTGAGGCATGAGACTTCATGAAAGGCTCCACCACTTCAGGAAAGGTGCGGCGTGCCCCTGCCCCCGTCAGACGCCTCAGCCACACAGGCACCACGAGAGTCGTGTGAAACGCCTCCAGCGAACCTGCCTCAGCCAGCGCCTGCGCCACGGCACAGCTGTTCGGATTGCCCGTAAAATGTGAAACCAACACCTGCATGCCCTCCATCCCTCATCCCTGAAAACAAACAGTCAAACCCCATGTTGCCTCCTGCAGGCGCGAGCGCACAAAAAAGCACGCGATGCCTCACAGCATCGCGTGCTCCCAAAGATCTCAAAATCTCACTTTACGCAAACACGCCCGTCAGCGGCTGCCCCTTGTCCGCGATGGTGAACGGACGCTTGCTCGGGCTGTAGATCACCTGATCGAGCGGCAGACCCAGGGCGTACGCGATCGTGGCGTTGAAGTCCATGATCTTGACCTTGTCCTCCACCACCTCACGGCCTTCCTTGTCGGTCTTGCCGTAGGTGAAGCCCTGCTTCACGCCACCGCCAAACATGACGCCGGAGAAAGCCTTCGGATAGTGGTCACGTCCGGCATTCTGATTGATGTCAGGTGTGCGGCCAAACTCAGACGTCAGCACGATGAGCGTCTCTTCCAGCAGACCGCGGTTGTGCAGGTCAGAAACGAGCGTGGCCAGTCCCTTGTCCAGCGTTTCGCAGCGGTCCGGCACCGCCACAAAGTTGGCGTTGTGCGTGTCCCAGCCACCGAGGGAGACTTCCACAAAGCGCACCCCGCGCTCCACCAGACGGCGGGCCAGCAGGCACCCCTGGCCAAAGGCTTCCTTGCCGTAGGCCGCACGGAGTTCGCCGGGCTCTTCGCTCAGATCAAAGGCCTTCAGGTCTTCCGACTTCATCATCGCAATCGCGTCATCATACATGTCGGCATAGGCCTTCACATTGCGGTGCGGGAAAGTGCTGCGGAAGTCCTTGTCCAGCTCATCGGCCAGCTTCATGCGCGCCTGGAACTTCTCCTCCGGGCTGCCGTTCTTGATGTTTTTCAGGCCGTTCTCCGGATTGCTCACAAACAGCGGCGCCTGCGCAGCCGGGAAGAAGCCCGCGCCGGGATGGCGGCTGTCATTGCCAATGAAGACAAAGTTCGGCAGCGTGCTGTTGCCACCACCTTGGAACACATTGAGCCACGCACCCATGGCAGGATGGCGGATCGTGCCACGCATCTCGTAGCTGGTGTGCATCATGTAGTTCCCCTGCTCATGCGCACCCTGAGTGGAGGACAGGGAGTTGATCACCGTACCATGGTGCATCTGCTGCGCGGTCAGCGGCAGATACTCAGAAATGCGCACACCATCCGCACTGGTCTTGATCGGCTTCGTCGGACCGGCGGTCTCCACACCTTCCTTCGGATCCCAGGTGTCCATGTGGGACTGGCCACCGCTCATGTACAAGTAGATCACGTTCTTGGCCGTGGCCGCCTGCTTCAGCTTTGAGGAGCCCTCAAAAGCCGCGAACGATTTGCTCGTGAGCGACTGGCCCAGCAGGCCGACGCCGAGGAGAGAGCTGGCGGTTTTCACCGCGAAGTCACGCCGGGAGATTTCTCCCGAGCGGAGGAGTTTGGAGGCGAGTTCCTGTTTCATGGAGTGCGCGCGTTGGGTGTTGGGTGGGTGCTGTCTTACTGAATGAAAATAAACTGCTGCGTGTTCAGCAGCGCAAAGACGAGGTCCTCCATGTTGGAAAGGCCGCCTTCCTGCGCCTTGAGCCAGGCCGCTTTTTCGTTGGCTGTGGGCTTGCGGGTCAGCAGCGTCATGTAGATGGCGTCCACCTTGTCATCCGGATACGGGGCCTTCTTCACCGTCAGCATCAGCTGGCTGTAGCTGCTGGTGATCTGCGGCAGCAGGCTGCCGTTCATCATCGCCAAAGCCTGCGGTACGCTGGCGTCGCTGTTCGCGTTTTCGATCGTCTCGCGGTCGCTCTGGCCAAACTCGCGCAGGTAGTGGCCGCGCGGCGCGGGGCTTTCCAGCTCGGCGGCGCGCAGCGTGTCGCGGCTGATGCGCTCACGGCTGGCGATGTAGCTCTTGCGTTCCTTCTCGTTGGTGATGCCAAAGAAGTCCGCCTCTTCCGCGTAGGCATCTCTGGCCTTCTGCGCCACAGCCTGCCGCTCCTCCTTGCTCAGCTCCTTGCGGTCATAGCCAGGGATGATGATCTTCTCCATCTTGGCTCCGTTCACCATCATCATCGAGTCACCACCGCTCATCATCATGGCAGGCGCGGCATCAGCTCCGCTGCTGGCTCCGGGCTTGCTTGGAGTCAATGAAGCAGTCGCATAAGGCTTGCCGGTCACCTTCTCATAGAGCTTCTTCTGTCCGGGGGCGACCACTTCCGTGAATGTGACACGGCGGCCTTCGCTCTGAATGCGATTCACCTCGGTGCGGATGGCATCAGCCTTCTTCTTCAGCTCATCAGCCTTCGCCATGGCCGCCACGCGAGCCGGGCCTTCAGGCATGGCCTCCGCCTCATCCTTGGCAGCCTTGGCGGCGGTGCGTGCTTCGGCAAAGAGCTTCTGCTGTGCATCCGTGCGCTCGCGGTTCTTGCTGTAGATGTCTGCCGCTCTCTTGAATCCTGCCAGCGCCTCCTCAGGGCTCAGAGACTCCACCCCGTCTGCGATCTTCTTGGCCTGCAGGATGCGCTGCTCCATGACCTCACGGTTGGCCTCGTTGATCATGTCCGGGCTCGGGTTGATCAGCGTCACAAAGGAGTCCCACATCTGCTCGGCGCTCATACGGCGCAGCAGCGGTCCGGTAAAGTGGTACACAGTGCCCGGAGCATGCTCCTCACGAGTCACCTGCGCCTGGTAGGTCTTCGTATTGTAGAGCACACGCAGCACGCCCTTCATGTCATACTTCATGTCCACCACCAGCTTTTCCAGATGCTTCTCCAGTTCCGGCACCATCGGCACCGTGTTGTCCATCAGCTCATCCAGAGGCTCGATCAGCGCCAGCCCAAAGGCGCGCTTCCACAGGCGGTTGGCAATGACGGTGGTAAAGCGCGGATTCTCCGGGCTCGTCATCCAGCGTGCATAGGCCTGCAGTGGCGTCTCGCCTGGCTGGGTGATGCACTCATGCCCCATCATCGTGCCGGGCTCCACCACGGAATTCGGCTTCGCATCGCTGTACTGGTAGTCATGCGGCAGCGTCGGCTTGCGGTCACGCAGGCTCACCGAGGTGTAGCGCATGGTGTCGCGCACATCGTTCATGGCCTCCTGATAGCTGCGCTGTTCCTTGCGCAGCGCCTGGCGCACCTCCTCACGCTTCTTGTTCACCTCCTTCATCTCCGCCTCATAGTTTTTGTAGGCGGCCAGATAGTCCTTCTGCAGCTTCTCCCGCTCCTCGTTGGACATCTTGCCGTTGATGTTCGGCCGCTGCGGGCGCTTCGGTTCGGCGATGGCATCGCGGGCAGCCTTCTCTTTCTCACGCAGCAGGTCTGTCACGCCGCTGACGGTGTCGCCACCATAGTCCTGCGTCTGCACGCCGTAGGTAAAGGCGGCCATCTTGTAAAACTGCATCTGCGTCCACTTGTCGAAGGGGTGGTTGTGGCACTGCGCACACTCGATTCGGGTGCCCAGAAACACGCGCACCGTGTTGGCCATGTTGTCCAGCGGCATGCCGCGGTCGCGCATGTAGTAGCCGATGGCGCCATCCTCCCAAGCCTTGCCCTGCGCAGCCACCATGTCGCGCACAAACTGGTCATACGGCTTGTTCTTGCGCAGGCTGTCTTTCACAAAGTTCGCATACGCCGCACCAGTAATCGCACCCGTCTGGTTGCCGTTGCTGGTCACGCGCAAAACATCCGCCCAGTAGTTAAAAAAGTGCTGCACGTAGGCTTCCGACGCCAGCAGCTTGTCGATCAGCTTCGCACGCTTGTCAGCCTCCGTGGAGTTCAGAAACGCCTCCGCCTCGCGCGTCGTCGGGATGCGCCCGATGATGTCCAGGTAGATGCGGCGCACAAAAGTGTTGTCGTCCGTCTGCGGGTTGCCCTTGAGCTTGTTCGCAGCCCAGTCTTTGGCCAGAATGGCATCAATCTGCTTTGCAGCCGCAGCCGTATCCTGCGGCCCTGCGGCCTGCATGGAAGTCACCATGGCCGATGCCATGAGCGGAAAGATGAGGAGCTTCTTCATGTGGCGAGAAACGCCAGCAAAAAGCGACTTTATCACAATTAAGGCACATTCCGTGCCAAAAAACTCTGAAAGATCCCAGCCCCTTACCGCGCATGCTCCCGCCGCTTCACGAGCAACTGATGAATCCCTTTGCGCAGGATGCTCACGTTGAAATCCACAATCAGCCCCGCCTTGAAGCGCCCCAGCTTCACCTTGCTCTCCAGTTCCTGCTGCTGCTGCGGTGTGACCTCCCCCTGCGCTCGCACCAGGAGAAGCAGGACGTCCCCAATGACAAAATCCAGCCGCGTGCTCGTCTGCACACGCCGTCCGTGATACTCAAACTCCAGCGGCACCTGCCTCCTGAAATCAAACTCCATGTCTCGCAGCTCGATGGCCACGCACTCCTCGTACGCATCTGCTGTGAGACCGGGCCCGAGCGCACGATGCACGTTCATGCACGCACCGATCACGAGATGTGGCAGGTCGGCGGCATTCATGGCGCGACAGGCTGCAGGGTGTCCTCTCCCAGGATGCCGTAGATCTCCGCCGTGGTGCTCTGCTTGTGCGTCGTCAGCCACTGGTCCATCGCAGCGGAGAGCCGCGCCTTCACCTCCGGATAGCGCAGCTTCACATCATGCTCGCAGTGCGGATCAGCACGCACATCAAAAAGCCGCTCGATAGAGTGGTGCACCCCCGGCGTACGGATGTACTTGAAGCGTTCTGTGCGCACACAGTGCTCCTTCGTTTTCAGCACCGCATCCTGAAACTTGTCCTTCAGCACAAAGTGAAAGTCGAAGTCCGGATCGATAAACGTCGTCTCATCCATCGGCGGAATGAAAAGCGGCTCCTCCCCCGGGATGGTGCGGCGGAAGAAGAGATAGCTCGTCTCCCCAAAGTAGGCCAGGTCCAGACTCTGTTTCTCGTCACGAATGAGCGGGGCCAGGCTCGTGCCCTCAAAACGCGGCTGCGGCGGTGCTCCCACCAGGTCCAGCAGCGTCGGCGCAAAATCCAGCGTGCGCGTCAGCTGCGTATGCCGCTGCGGTTGCTTCAGCCCCGGCACATGCAGAATGGCCGGCACGCGGTTGGCCTGATCTCCGCCGTTGAAGGTGGTGCCGTGGCCAAAGGTGCAGTTCGGCTCAAAGAGATCATCGCCATGATCTCCCGTGATCAGGATGATCGTGTCATCCATCAGCCCCTGCTTCTCCAGCTCCGCCACCACGCGGCCAACCGAATCGTCAAACATCCGCACGCAGCCGTCATACAGCGCCGTGATCTGCTCCACCTCCTCGCGCGGCAGCTTGCTCCACTTTTCATTGATGTCCGTGCCGCCGATGAACTGGTCCACATTCAGCGCCAGCTCGTGTTTGTGCGGGCCGTCATACTTCGGGTCCGTCCACAGCTTCGCATAATGCGTGGGCGTCTTGTAAGGCAGGTGCGTGCACGAGTAGTAGCCAAAGAGCAGGAACGGCTTCCGATCCTCCGCGCGCTGCCGGATTCGGCCGATCACCTGGTCCGTCACCACCTCCGGCGTCATGTAGTTCGCAAAGGACTTCAGCTTCGGGAAGAGCATGTGCCCCACCCGGTTGTCAAAAAACAGCGGCAGGATCTGGTGATGCAGAAAAACCACCTCGCTCATGTACACCCGGAAGTTGTCAAAATCAGAGACGATGATGTTTTTAAAACCCATCGGCAGCTCGTTAAAGCTGCACGCACACCAGTCACCGATCACCGTCGTGTCATAGCCCAGCCGCTGCAGCTCCGCACCCAGCGACGGCGCCTCGCGGTTCGCCCGGTTCACCATCGCACGGTTCGGAAACATATGCCTCACCCCATGCGTGTGCGGATACTGCGAGGAAAACATGCTCGCCAGCGACTCCAGCGTGGAGGCGATCGGCGTCAGACAGCGCTCAAAATTCACTCCCTTTGCCGCGATGCGGTCGATGTTGGGAGAAGTCTGCCGCGCGTACCCATTGCACGAGAGATGATCTCCTCGCAGCGAGTCCGAGCCCAGGATCACGATATTTTTCGGCCTCTTCCTGCCGCCCGCCAGCTCCTCCGCATCCGGCGCACGGCTCACCCCATACCCGCTCACTGCCAGCAGCGCCAGGATTCCCGCCACCGCCCCAAAGCTGAAGAGCAGCGGCCGTGCCGTGCGCGCAAACCACCGCCGCAGCTCAAAGAGGTAGAAAAGCGCCGCCACCACCACCGCAGCCACAGGAAACACCTGCGAGATAAGCGCATGCACCGCATCCTGCACCCGGGTGCCGCACACTCGCCCTAGTGCATCATACCAGCCCAGCAGGTAGCTGTAGTCGCCAAAATAGGGTTTCTCCAGCATCAGCCTGAAAATGAAAAAACCGTACAACAGTCCTGCAAACAGCAGCGTGCGCCACACCACACCACGGCGTGTCGCCGGCCGCACCCGGCCCCACAGCCGTACCAGCGGGTAAATCAGCGCTACATAGCCTGCCGCCACCAGCAGGTAGCCCTTCAGTACCACCAGATTGCTCCACACCAGGTACCACCAATGGTGCTGTAGCGCCACTTCCGAGAAGCGGTTGTTAAACCCGTACGAGTTCCCCGCAAAGCTCAGCAACGCGCTCAGATACCACGCCAGCAGCGTCCCCGTCACGGTCAGCACGACGGTCTTCAGAGTATGGCGGCGTGTCAGGTTGGTAGTGGGCATGCAGGAGGGCTCAGGTCGGCACCACTATACTACGCCGCTGTCATGCCACATCTCAACCTCTCATCTCACTCCATCCTTCTCCCCAGGCATCTTCAGCCCCGTCCTCCGCTCAGAGGGATAATAGCGCTCACGGTGCGAGCGGCCGTGCCCGATAGGATCGATGGTTCGCCAGAAATCATCCATCTGAGTCCGCATGTGCATACTGCACGCAGCCAGCAGGCAGAGCCCCAGCGGCAGGATCGATCGAATCATCCAAGACATCCCCCAGTGTGGGACATGTCACTGACTTCCTCAAGCTTTGCTTAGGCAAATAGGCGATACAATAGGCCGCGCTTGATAGGCTCCGCCCCTCGAATGGCAGGTTTTTAAAACGCCCATCGAAAAGGCGCGTTGGTGTACAGCTTGCTGCGCGGATAGGCGGAGATCCGCACCTGGTTCTGCGAGTTGCCGCTCAGCAGCCACACATTGTTCGCATCCTGCGCGTGCAGAAAGCCGATGTGCCCGCTGCTGGCCTGGTCAACCGTCAGCGGTTGCAGGATGCAGATGGCGCCATACGTCGGGGCCACTGGGCGGCCCCAGTTCCACCAGTCAGACACCTTGGCGCTGCCTCGCGGCTGGTAGCCGGACTGCATCACGCACCAGTTCACAAAGGCCGCACACCACGCCGTCTCATCATGCAGCAGGCTGCCGCTGATCCCGCAGCTCCGCAGATATTCCAAAATACGCGGATTATCCGCTGCCCCGGCCCATTCACGCACCCCCACCTCCATGATGGCGATCTGCATCCACGGCGGCGGAGCAGCAAAATCTCCTGGAGCATTGGCAGGCGCTGCAGCTTGAGCAGGCACAGCAGCCGTGTCGTCCGCCACGTTCACCAGCTGCCCGGGGAAGAGCACCTTCCAGTTTCCCCACTCCACCAAGGTGGGGTTAAGCTGCTGAAACTGCGCCAGCGTCATGCCAAAAGCGCTCGCGATCTTCGAGGGATTGTCTCCGGGTTGGACTGCGTATTGGGCCATATGCATGGAATGATGACTCTCCCTGCAAAAAATGCCACTGCTGATTTAAAAATCAGCACCCCTTAAGCATCTTACGCCGCCAGCCCATAATGCTGGCCTATCACCTTGCCGCGCAGACGGTCTGCTTTGGCTCCCGCCACATCATGCTCCACCACACCATCCTTCAGGCGGATGATGCGCGTGCAGCGCTCCACCATGCGCTCGTCATGTGTCACAAAGACCAGCGTCTTCCCCTGCATGTTCAGCTCATCAAAAAGCTCTAAAATCTCCTTACCGGACTTCGAGTCCAGATTTCCCGTGGCCTCGTCCGCCAGGATCACCAGCGGATTGTTCGAAAGCGCGCGCGCGATCGCCACACGCTGCTGCTGCCCGCCGGAAAGCTCTGTCGGTTTGTGATGCAGCCGGTGCTCCAGCCCCACCTGCGTGGCCAGCCGCACTCCCGTCTCATACATGTCTGTATCCTTCGCTCCACCGTAGTACATCGGCACAGCGATGTTTTCGATCACGCTCAGCTGCTGGATCAGATTGTAGCTTTGGAAAATGAACCCCAGGTTTCGGTTCCGCGCTGCAGAGAGCTCATTGTCCTCCAGATGCGCCACATTCTGCCCACCGAGGTAGTAGTCCCCCGTCGTTGGCTGGTCCAGGCAGCCCAGCACATTCAGCAGCGTGGACTTCCCACAGCCAGAAGGCCCCATGATGCAGACGTACTCTCCGGGATAGATCGACAGTGACACCCCCTGCAGCACGCGCTGGAGGGTATCCCCCATCTGGTAGCTCTTGCAGATGTCCACCAGCTTGATGATGGGCTCGGTGTCCGGCATCACGATTTGGTCATGGCCACGTCTTTTTCCTTCGCCTTGGCAGCCTTGCCTTTGCCACCGCCGCCATCAGGCTCGTGAGGCTTTGAGCTTGGCTGCTGTCCGCCCATGTCAGTCTCGGCCTTCTTCGGTAGCGCGAGGGCCACGGCTTCACCGCCCTGCAGGCCATTGCGTACTTCGATAAATTCGTCATTGAAAAGCCCTGTGCTAACCTCCCGCCGCTCCAGCGTGCCATTCTTGTTCACGTAGCAATAGTGGTGGTCCTGCTCCACCTCGATGGACTGCACAGGCACATACAGCACGTCTGCCAGTTGGTTCACGATGATCTCCACTTTGGCGTTCATCCCAGGCTTCATCCAGGGGTGGTAGCCATTGATATGGATGGTGCAGGGATACACCTTCAGGTTGGGGGTGTAGCGGCTGCTGCTGCTGTCAGGCAGCACCGCCAGTTCGGCCACACGGCCGTCCAGCTCCTTGCCGGGCTCTGCATCCACCCGCACTTTCACCGGCTGACCAATTTTTACCTTCTTGATCTGGGACTCGTGTACATTCACACGCACCCCCATCTGGCTCATGTCAGGGATCGTCAGCAGCGTCTGGCGAAGCCTCACAGTTGCCCCCTCCTCGATGCTGTTGTTGTAATTATAGGAAGCGCTCGCATTAAGGTCGCCGTACGCCACCAGCCCCGCCTGAGGTGCCTTGATCACACACGCCTTGAGCTGCTGTTCCAGATTTTCACGACGCGCCAGCTCCATCTCATAGCGACGCTTGGCCGTGGTGAATCTCGTCTCCGCCTGCGCCATGCGGGAGCGGTTTGCCCGGATCGTGCGTTGCAGCTTGTTCAGCGCCTCGCGATAGGCAGCCAGGAAGGTGGCGCATTGCTTGCTGAATTCATACTTCTTGTACAGCGCCAGAGCCGTCTCTGAGGTCTTGACCGAAAGCTCCACCTTGTCCAGGCTCACCTCGTCGTTCTCCAACAGCGTGGCGGTCACAAATTTTTTCGCTGCAAGCCGCTTGGTGGATTCCACCTTCTGCTTTGCCAGCGCCAGCTCGGAGCGGTGCAGCAGCATGTCATCCTCCAGCTGCCTCAGCTTCTGCTGCGCCTCACCATCGCTCTCGCCCTTCTGTTCCAGGAAAGGGGAGAAGTCGATCATCTCGCTCGGCGGCATCGCTGCCAGCGTCTTCTTGACAGCAGGCGCATCATCTTTTTCACCGGCCTCCTTCTCTTTCTTGGCGATCATTGCCTCCGAATTCGGCGTCGAGTTTGCCTGCGTCTCCAGGGTGTCCGCATATTTCTCAAAAGCCTCCACATCCGCAGGCAGCTTCGCAGCCTTCAGGATGGATGCCGTCACATCGCGCCCAAGATACTTTTCAAAGTCCATCAGCGCAAACATCGCCACCTGCTTCATGTCACGCACCAGCGTCTGGTTCTCGCTGCGCTGGATCTCGCGGTTCTCATCAGCCTCGATGTAGCTGGAAACCGTCGTCTGAAACTCGATCTCGTGCGTCTCGATCTTCGACTTCACATCCGTGTTGTCCAGCTCGATCAGCACCTTCCCATCCTTCACATCCTCCTCCGTGATCATGTACCCCTCGGGGATCAGATTCAGGATCTTGGTGGGGATTTCGATCTCGCTCTTCACTTCATAGTTCTGCAGCGCGCGGATTTCACCGCCCTGCAGCACGTTGATTTCCAGCGGGCCTCTCTGCACGATGAATGTGGGCACCTTTTCCGTCTTGGATCCGCCATCGGACATGCTCCACCAGCCAGCCACGGCCAGTGCACACACGCCTGCCGTGATGATGATTTTTTTGCTGGGTTTGGCTTTCTTCATTCTCCTTGAGGTTTCTCCTTGTTCAATACGCTTATCCACCCCCCGTCTTTATCAATGAAGAGCACGCCCATGTCCAGATAGAGCTGGAGACGCACCAGGGTGTAGTTGATGGAAGTGGACACCATCAGGTTTCGCGTGTCGTTCATGTCGCGCTGGGCGTCCACCAGGTTGATCGCTGTGCCCAGTCCCTCGGCATTGAAGGCCTCTTCCACCTCCAGACGCGAGGTGCTCAGCTCCATCCCCGTCCGCGCCAGCTCATACTGCTTGCGGGCCAGTTGCAGGTTTCGCCAGTCGGCGCGTATGGCGCTGCGCACGGTCTCTTCAGAAAGGTCCAGCGCACGCCGGGCCTGCTGCTCCGTGATGATCGCGCTTCGCATCACATTTCGCTCCGGCTTCTGGTTCAGGTTCAGGTCCGCGTTGAAGCCCATGCTGTAGTTGCGGTTCTCCGGCTCCAGACCAAACTGCTTGCGGCCGGGATTATCCAGCACGCTGTAGTTCACCAGCGCGTTCACCGTCGGCAGCACCTGCTGCTTGGCCACCAGAACCTTGCGGCTGGCGTCCTCCACCTGGTCGCGCAGGTTCCACACATCGAGCCGGTTGCTCAATCCTACGGCGATGGCATCCTCCACAGTGCCTGGCACCTCGATGATCTTCAGATCCTCCTTGTCCTTGTAATCCAGCACGATCCGCTCCGTCACCGGCAGCCCCAGGTTGATCTTCAGGTTGTCCAGCGCCGCTTCATACGACTGGATCGCATTGAGCCAGTTGCGGTTGAATACGATTCGGGACTGCACCAGACGAAACACGGAGGACTTCGTGCTGTTCGCGGCGTTCTCCGCCTGCATCGCCGTCTCTCGCGCCACCACAAAGTCAAACGCCTTGAAGGCCAGATAAGCATTGCGCGCCGTCTCGCGGGATTGAATAGCGCTGTAATACTGCTGGGTGATGCTCACCACAAAGGACTTCCGGAACTGCGCAAAGGTGCGGATCGAGTAGATCACATTGCGCTCCGCCTGCGTCAGCGTCTCCGATGCAGAAAGATAGCCCGTGCCAGCCAGGATCGGCTGCGTCAGCGAGACCCCCAGTTGTGAGAGACCGTTGCTGTTGCCACCCCCGGTCAGGAACTTCACGAAATTCGTCGTTAAATTCGTTGCGATCTGCGCCCCCGTACGCGTCAGCGCAGACACCCCCAGATTTCCTGTGGTGGTCTGTGTGGACGTACGCACCAGATTGTTGACCCCGGACAAGGTCACGTTGCTGCTCTTGGTGCCCGAGCCGCTGCCAGCCAGGATGGGAGAATACTGCTGCCGGGTCAGCGTCAGGCCCAGCGCCGCCTGATACACCGCCTCCTTCTGAGTCAGGTAGTTTCGATTGCGGTGCACCGCCAGATCCAGTGCCTTGGCCAGATTGATCACCCGCGCCCCCTCTTCCACAAAGGCACGGTCTCCTAGAAACTCCTCCTTCTTCATGTTCTTCCGCAGTTCCTCCATGCTCACTGGCGGTGGCGGAGTGATGTCCAGAAAGTCCTGCCCGGAGTTCGGCACCTTGCTCGCCTTCTTGCGCAGGATGCCATAGGTTTCCTTGTCTGCCCATTTCTTGTAAAAGCCCGTGCTGCACGCACTCAACCCTAGGGCCAGAAGCATGAAGGATGCTACGGCGGGCTGGGAGAGTCGGTTTTTAAGCATAGGCAGTCGCACCGGCGTCGAGGTGGTTGAGCCGGAAAGGTTGGTTTTGGGGGGCCCAAGATACGCACCCCCTTAGGGGAATCTATCGAATCCATGCCAAAACCTCGTTGCCACCCTCCGGCCCGCCGTTACTATTCCTCCCCCCATGTCCGACATTCCAAACGTCGCAGAAACAGAAGAGCTCCTCAAGGAGACCTCCGGATCCCCCCCGACCCGGAAGACGCTCATCGAAAAACTCGACAACTGGGACGACTGGGCCAGCTGGGACGAATTCTACCGCACCTACTCCGGCTTCGTCTTCCACGTCGCTCGCAAGACCGGCCTCAGCGATGATGAGGCCAACGACGTCGTGCAGGAGACCTTCATCGGTGTGGCCAAGAACCTCCAGAAGAAGAAGTTCGACACCAGTCTCGGCTCCTTCAAATCCTTCCTCCTCAACCAGGCTCGCTGGCGCATCCTCGATCAGTTCCGCCGCCGCAAGAAACAGCAGAGCCGCGAAGCCAATCTCTACGCGGATGAAACCGACGAGCGCCGCACCGCCCCCATTGACCGCTGCGCCGACCCCAATGGCGTCGCCCTCGAAAAACTCTGGGAGAAGGAATGGCAGGACAAGGTCATGGACATCGCCCTGCGCCGTGTCCGCGCCCTCGTCTCCCCACGCCAATTCCAGATCTTCTCCTGCTACGTCCTCAAAGGCTGGAGCCCCGAGCGCGTAAAAAAGGAGCTCGGCGTCAACGCCGCCCAGGTCTATCTCGCCAAGCACCGCGTCGGCCGCATTTTAAAGCGCGAAGCCGCCAAGCTCTCCGAGACGGAGCAGTGAGCCGCTGAAAGCCGCGCCTCATCTGCACCGTAGGCTCTGATCATGCGCCGCATATTCGCCTCCTTCCTCCTCGTTCTGTCCACCCTGCACGCGGCGGAGCCCGCGCCACTCTTCATTGAAGGCTATGCAGGTCAGCGCAGCATCGCGCAGGGAGAGGAAATCGGCATCCATGTCAACACCACCGCCGCCAAGTACGAGATCGAAGTCGCGCGCCTCGGTGCCGAACGCACGGTCGTGTGGAAAAAATCAGACGTTCCCGGTGCCGCCTATCCAGTGCCCGAGGATGCCTCCGCCAATGGCTGCCGCTGGCCCGAAAGCATCCGCGTGCCCAGCACCGCCGCGTGGAAGTCCGGCTTCTATGAAGTGACGCTGCGCGCCGCAGATGCTGGCGGCAAATGGACACACCGTGGCAGGCGCACCGCCGAGAGCAGCGCCTGGTTCATCGTGCGTCAGGCCAAGCCAGGCAGCACCTCCAAAATACTCCTCCAGCTCTGCACCAACACCTACAACGCCTACAACAACTGGGGCGGCTTCTCCGTGTACGCCTACAGCAGCCTCTCCAACAACCAAGGGCACCGCGTCAGCTTTGAGCGCCCCTGCCCGCCTCAATATTCACGCTGGGAGCTTCCCTTCGTCCAATGGGCTGAAAAGAACGGCTATGCACTCGAATTCGCCGCCAATGACGATCTCGAGTTCCGTCCCGAGATCCTCTCCAGCTACAAGCTCGTCCTTAGTGTAGGTCATGACGAATACTGGAGCACGCCCATGCGCGACAACCTCGAAGCCTGGATCGGCAAAGGCGGCAACGTGGCCTTCTTCACAGGCAACACCTGCTGCTGGCAGGTCCGCGCCGAGGACGGCGGCCGCGCCTTCACCTGCTGCAAGCAGAACTACCACCTCGACCCCGTCTATCAGGCGCGGCAGTACAAAACCGTCAGCACCCTCTGGAGCCACCACCTCCTCCAGCGCCCGGAAAACGAACTCACCGGCGTCGGTTTCCTCTATGGCGGCTACCGCAAAAGCCACGGCCAGTTCATGAACGACCCCGCCGAGTATGAAGTCCACCGCCCTGACCACTGGATCTTCGAAGGCACCAGCCTCAAGCGCGGCGACAAGTTCGGCGGCAAGGACACCATCGTCGGTTACGAGTGCGACGGCTGCGAGCTCACCTGGAAAGACGGCCTCCCCTTCCCCACCTATAAAGACGGCACGCCCAAGACCTACGAAGTTCTGGCCACCTGCCCTGTGCGCTGGCACCCGGACGACGCCGAGTGGTATGAGAAATGGGAGACCGGCCGCACCGGCGCAGCCTGCCTGGGCGTCTACACACGCGGCGGCACCGTCTTCAATGCCGCCACCACCGACTGGGCCCACGGCCTCAAAGGCGAGGACGCCACCGTCATCCGCATCACCAAAAACGTCCTCGACCGCCTCTCCAAGTAGGCTGCGCATCTTCCATCCACCAATCGCCAAAATGCGCGGAGTTCTGCATCAGCCTTCGCATATCTTCACTCTGCTATGAAGCACACACCTCCACCTCACGCTGCAGAGCTCTCCATCCAGCGCACCCTCAGGAGTGTCGAGGACTACGTGCGCGAGCAGCCCACCAAGGCGGTGGCCGCCGCGCTTGGCGTAGGCTTGGTGCTCAATCTCGCTCCGCCACGCATGCTCGCCCGCATCACCTCCACTCTGGCCTCCCGCCTGCTGCCACCTGCCCTCCTCGGCCTCGGTGTGCTCAAGGCCTTTGAAATCTGCTGCGAAAAGATCGAGTCCAAATCCCGCTGACACTGCCACCGCATGCCTCGAGATGAGTCGTGCGTCACGCTCATGCCACCACTGTCGCATTGCAAAAACTCAAGGCCGCAGGACAGATGCCTCGCATGCACATCCACCTGCTCTCCACTGATGCAGCCCTGAGCCAGGTCCGTTCACGCAGCACCGGCCTCACAGCGGCAGAGGCTGCCGCCCGCCTGGCAGAATCGCGCACACGCCTGCGAAAAAGCAGCAGCTCCGCCTGGCGTCTGCTGCTCAATCAATTCCGCAGCCCCCTCGTCATCCTGCTGCTCGTGGCCATGTCCATCTCCGCCTTTCTCGGGGACAAGATGGACGTCCTCATTGTCTCCACCGTCGTGCTCATGAGCACCTTGCTCGGCTTCTGGCAGGAATACCGCGCCGCCAATGCCGTCGCCGCTCTCCTCGCCATGATCCAGGCACGCGCCACCGTTCTGCGCGATGGCCAGAAGATCGAAGTCCCTGCCGAGCAGGTCGTGCCGGGAGACGTTGTCCTCCTCAGCGCTGGAGACACCATCCCCGGAGATGCCCTGCTGCTGGAATCCAAGGACCTCTTTGTCGATGAATCCGCACTCACCGGCGAAAGCTACCCCGCCGAGAAAAAAGCCGGTGCCGTCGCATCAGATGCACGCCAGAGCGAGCGCACCAATGCCGTCTTTGAAGGCACCCACGTCGTCAGCGGCACCGCGCATGTCCTCATCATGGCCACCGGAGATGACACTGAGTTCGGCGCCATCTCCGAGCGCCTCCGTCTTCGTGCGCCCGAAACGGAATTCGAGCGCGGTTTGCGCCGCTTTGGCGAAATGCTCATCAAAGTCACGCTGATCTTCGTCATCGCCATTTTTGCCATCAATGTCTTCTTCCACCGCCCGGTGCTCGAAGCCTTCATGTTTGCCCTCGCGCTCGCCGTGGGCATGACGCCGGAGCTCCTGCCCGCCATCGTCAGCATCACCCTGGCGCGCGGAGCCAAGCGCATGGCGCAGGATCAGGTCATCGTGCGCCGCCTTTCCTCCATCGAAAATTTCGGCAGCATGAATGTCCTCTGCTCGGACAAAACCGGCACTCTCACCGAGGGCCGCGTACGCCTCCTCGCGGCGAATGATGCGCAGGGGAACGCAAGCGACACCGTTCGCCTGCACGGCGTGCTCAATGCCACCTTTGAAAGCGGCTTCACCAATCCCATCGATGCCGCACTGCGTGCCGAAACCGGCCTCGACATCTCCGGCTGGCACAAGTTTGACGAGGTGCCCTACGACTTCATCCGCAAGCGCCTCAGCGTCGTGGTGGAGCACGTGAATGGCGGAAAGCGCCATCTCATGATCACCAAGGGCGCTTTTGCCAATGTGCTCGCTGTCTGCACCAAGGTGGCAGCTTCCGGTGGAGATCAGCCGATCGAGGCATTTCGTGACACCTTGCAGCAGCGCTTTGCAGATTACAGCCACGCCGGCCACCGCGTGCTCGGCCTCGCCTGCCGGGATGTCACCGACGATCCCGTGATCAATAAAGACGACGAGCAGGACATGACCTTCACCGGTTTCCTGCTCTTTGACGATCCGCCCAAAGCCGGAGCCGCCGAGGCCATCCAGGAGCTGCGCCAGCTCGGCGTCAGCCTCAAGGTCATCACTGGGGACAACCGCCTCGTGGCCCAGCGCCTCGGCACGCAGATGGGCATCGCCAGCCCCAAGGTTCTCACCGGAGACGTACTGCACCATATGAACGAGGCCGCACTCATCAGCCGCGTCAGCGAGGTGGACATCTTTGCCGAGACTGAGCCCAATCAAAAAGAACGCATTCTCATCGCCCTGCGCAAGGCGGGCCACGTCGTAGGATATCTGGGAGATGGCATCAATGACGCCTCCGCTCTCCACGCCGCCGATGTGGGCATCTCCGTCGATGGTGCAGTGGATGTGGCCAAGGAAGCCGCTGACATCGTGCTCCTGCGCCATGACCTCGGCGTGCTCGCACGCGGTGTTCACAATGGCCGCATCACGTTCGCCAATACGCTCAAATACATCTTCATCGCCACCAGTGCCAATTTTGGCAACATGTTCAGCATGGCCGGAGCCTCTCTCTTCCTGCCCTTCCTCCCCCTGCTGCCCAAGCAGATCCTGCTCAACAACTTCCTCTCCGACCTTCCCGCACTCACCATCGCCACGGATTCCGTCGATCCAGAGCAGGTGCAGAAGCCACGCCGCTGGGATCAGAAATTCATCCGCCGTTTCATGGTCGCCTTTGGCCTTGTCAGCTCTGTGTTTGACTACCTTACCTTCGGCGCGCTGCTTCTTCTGCTGCATGCCACCGAAAGTCAGTTTCAGACCGGATGGTTCATTGAGTCCGTGCTGACACAGATGTTCATCGTCATGGTCATTCGAACGCACCGTTCCATTTTTAAAAGCCGTCCCGGCCGCATTCTTGCCGCTGCCACGCTCACCGTCGCGGGCAGCGTCATTCTCCTGCCCTACACACCGCTCGGAGCACTCTTCGGCCTCGTGCCCCCGCCTTGGTATTTCATGCTCACCCTCGCCGGCATCACCCTCCTCTACCTCCTCACCAGCGAACTCATGAAACGTGTCATGTTCTCCCGTCTGGAGCAGGCGCAGCCAGCCCCGCGCTAACCTTACCTCTTCAGCATCCGCTTCGCGCACACCAGCCCGGGCACCATCGGCAGCCAGAAGCTCAGCCCACGGAAAAGCAGTGTCGCAGACAGTCCTAAAGACAAAGGCAGCCCGATGCTCTTCAGAGACATCACCGACGCTGTCTCAAAGGTGCCCAGTCCACCCGGAATGATGCCGATCGTGCGGAAGAGCGTGGACACCATGAAGCTGGAAAACACACCACCAGGGGACGCCGTCACACCCAGCGCACGCGCCGCCACCCAGATCGTCGTGGCATCCAGCAGAAAATTCACCACATGCAGCGCAAAGGCCGTCAGCAGCACCCGCTTGTTTTTCACCGAGGCCGGATGCGCATGGTCCAGCCAATCCACCAGCTTCGCCAGTTTGGCAAAGCGTCGCAGCCGGGGCTTCAGCCAGCGCATGCCGCCATTCGGCAGCGAGAGCTGCACCCAGCACATCGCGGCCCCAGCCAGCACAAAGCCCAGCATCGCCACATCTACCCACGTCGGCAGGTAGGCGTTGTACAGCGCCACCGCCATGCATGCTGCATAGGCCAGATAATACATCCCGTTGTCCACCAGCACGGCCGAGGCCACCACCGCACGTGGCATGCCCATGCGTGAGAGCGCACCGGACACCACCGCCACACCGCTGATGCCAGCCGAGGGCAGCGCCTGATCCACAAACAGCATCGCCAGACTGATCTGATACGATTTTCCCAAAGGCAGTGCATGCCCTGCGGCCCCCGTGGCCACACGCCACACGATGCCCTGCAGCAGGTAGGTGCAGGCCTGCAGCCCCAGCGCCAGCACCAGCCAGCGCACATCCATCTGCTTCAGCAGGCTCAAAAATTCCTCTTCTTCCGTCAGATGCGTCACCACCAGGATCAGCGCCGCACACGCCGCCGCCCCCGTGAGCCACACCATCCACGACATCGGAGGCAACCTGCCCTGCGGATTCTTCATCAAAAGATCCGTTTCTTCATCGGTGTTCCTCTCCTCGGGCATGGCTCTTTGTGGGATTTCCTCAGTTTGAAGTCAATCGGGAACCCATCAGCCACCGCGCTGATCACTTCTCTTTCCCCACCGCAGGCAACACCCGGCTGAAGATCTCCTGGGTGAGCAGTTGGTAGGCCGGTGTCTGCCAGTGGTAGTTGTCACCTGAGGCAAGATCGAGGTGCGAGGCGAGCAGGGCATACGCGTCGATCACTTCGATGCCTTCTTGTTTCATGACCTGCGCGGAAAGGGTGTTGAGGCGCAGCACCACGTCATTTTTGTCGCCGAATGCAGTGACAGGCTTGTCCGGGGCTGGACGTGCCGCCGTGTGCGGTGTGGTCATGAGGTAGAAGATTTTGGCCTGAGGCGCGCCATTCTTGAAGCAGCGTGTCAGCTTCTGCATCCGCTCCAACACCACCGCATCTGAAACCTGGGCTGGCGTCCAGTGCAGGGAATGCAGGCCGTTGTTGAAAACAATCGCGTCAAACTTGTATCGGCCCGCCATTTCGCTCAGAGCCTGCTCAGGCACGTCTCCACCCACGAAGTGAACGCAATGAAAGGTATAAACGTTCTTTTTGAGCATCTCTGGAATGAAGGAGCCGCTGTAGCCCATGGAGATGGAGTCGCCGTAGATGAGCACCTGGGGCCACTCGGGATGCTCGATCTTTGGCACGTCCAGCGCCCAGCCTTTCCCGGCCACCGCGCCGCGCGGGTAGGGTCCTGCGCTCTCTTTCTTTGAAACGTAGTTATAAGCAGGTCCAAAGACCTTCACGCTGTGCACCGTCACGGGCATGGTCTTGGACTTCGGATTGTCGTTGCGCCCGATCCACATCGGCTCGCTGTTGGGCACGAGCTCCATGAAGCACTTCTTGATGGGAGCGTCATCGATGTAAAAGGTCGCCAGGCCATTGCGCACGGCCAGCGTGAAGGTGCAGGGTTTGTTGATTTCCGGCTCGTTGCGCCCATTCAGCGCACCACCGGTCATCAAAATCTTGTTCACGACGGAGTTTACCTGACGCGCATAATACGGCTTGTCCTTGTAGTTGAAGAACATGGCAAAGCCGTCGTCCTTTCCGCCGCTTTGCTTGTTCATCACGGTAAAGACCGCATCCTGCACCAGAGCGTCTAAAGAGAGCGTGACCTGCACAGTGAAGTTCTTCTGATCAGGAAACGCCTCTGCAGGAACGGCGAATGATGCGCCATCGTGCAGCTTTATGGCACCTCCTGCCTTCTCCACCGCCGGGATGTCGTTTTTGGCGAGATCCCAGAGAGGGGATTCATCGGCAGTGGCCAAGCCTGAGAAAGCGAGCGCAAACAGGAGCGTCGTGAGTCTTTTCATGGAATGCAGAGTTTAGCGCTGCCCGATCACGCTGAAGTCGAGATCGCCCTTTCCGGCATCCACACCTGCGCGCATGGCGGCGGCGGTGCAGTCCAGTGCAGGGGTGTGCAGCTTGGCCTCGGCGGCGAGTTCGCGGGCAAAGTCGGCGTCCTTCAGCATGTTGCGCAGGGCGAAGTGCGGCTCGTAGTCGCTCTTGATGATGGCGGGCAGCTTCATGCCGATGAGCGTGGAGTAGTTGGCGTTGCTCTCCAGGGCCTCGTGCAGCTTTTCCAAGGGAATCCCGTTGGCCTTGGTGATGTCTGCTGCCTCGGCCACCGCCTCGACGATCACAGCGGAGACGAGATTGGTCACGATCTTGAGCACCATGGCGTCTCCCACTTCCCCGAGCGGCAGGATTTTGGCAGCGCTGGCCTCCAGCACGGGGCGGGCGCGCTCCAGCAGCAGGTCGCTGCCGCCGATGTAGTAGCAAAGCTTGCCGTTTTGAGCGGCCATCTTGCTGCCGGTGAAGGGGGCGTCCAGGTAAGCTGCGCCTGCGGCCTCCACCAGTCTGCCCGCCTCCAGTGCGGCGGCCTTGCTCACGGTGGCGTGGTTCATGATGAGGTGCCCGGCTTTGAGGGCTGGCTTCATGTCTTCGATGGCCTCGATCAGCGCCTTGCTGTCACGCACAAAAATTTGAATGATGCCGGCGGCCTCCGCCACCTCATGCGGGGAGGAGAGGAAGTTGGGCACCGGGCGCGCGCTCCTGCTCCAGACAAACACTTCATGTCCTGCCTTGCGCAGATTTTCCGCCACACGACTGCCGATGATGCCGAGTCCGAGAATGCCAACGTTGGGTTTCATGCCCACGCCCTTAGCGCGCATTTCACGCGGTGCAAATCCTCACCGTGCAGGCTCGGTGGCGCTGACGACTTCGGCATGAGTCACCACCTGCACACGCTTGCTCAGGGCTGCCAGCAGTTGCTTCACGGCCGACTCGCGGCGCTGACTGGTGAGCATGGCGGTGATTTCCTCCCGCACCTCTTCGAAAGCCGGCAGGCATGAGGCGCGCTGCTCCTTCAGCAGGATGAGGTGCCAGCCGACGCGGGTGCGCACCGGAGCGCTCACCTGCCCTACCCGCAGGCTGCGCACCGCCGCGATGAAATCCGCCGGCATGCGCTCGTGCGTAAACCAGCCCAAATCTCCGCCCAGCCTCTTGCTGCGCTCGTCTTCTGAATGAGCTGCCACAAGCTGCGCGAAGGTGCTCTTTCCTGCCAGCATCTGCTGCTGCAGGCCGCGGATCTCGGCCTCGCGGTCCGGCTTTCCAGGAGTTGCCTGCGCCAGGAAAAGATGGGCTGCATGCCAGGCCTGCGGAATGCGCAGTTTTTCCCGGTGGCCCTGATACCATGCCTGAACCACCTGCGGAGTGATCTTGGCCACTTCAGGCTGAATTTGTGCGGCGATCCAGGCCTCATCGCGCAGAGATTCCTCGATCTGCGCCGCGAGAGTCTTAGGGGTGAGATGCTGCGCGGCCATGCGGCGGGGTGCCTCTTCAGCCTCCGCAAACTGCCGCTGCATCATGTCGGCCTCCTGCCGGGCCGCCGGACTGGGAGCGGTGCTGACGGGGGCGTCTTTGAGGCGAAAGGCTCGGATCAGTCGGGCATCGATCAGCCGATCCAGCACCTCGAGGCGCAATTTCTGACGTGCCTCGGGGTTCAAAAAGGCCCATTTGGCATCCTGTTTCCACAATTCCTCACGGAGTGCATCGGCAAGCTCACGACGGGATATGGGCTGGCCAGCAACCTCTGCCACCACTCCGCCGCGCAGCCAGCGGTCCACCGGACCGTGGTAGTAGTAGAGGTCAGCGGCCACGTAACAGCCCGCCACCACCAAAAAGAGGATGGTCCACCACCCCAGCAGGCCCTGGAAAATACGCGACATTAAGGCCTGAAGCCTAGGAGACGCTCTGCGAGGTGCAAGCCCAAGCCCCTCTTTTGCGGAGTTGCCCGTCATCAAGTCCGCCTTATTTTTCACAAATTTAATAAAATAAACCTCGATTTATCTCGCCGTTACCATAAATTTCATAACATCATGACATTCCCTCGGTTCTTTTCCCTGCTCTTTGCGGCTTGGACCGTCACAGCCTCCGCTGCGACGGTTTCCGTGACTGGTTTGGATAATAACGGCGACGTGATCGGGCAGTATGTCATTGGTGGTCAGACCTATTGGTGGATGTGCATTGAACCGGGACCGCCAGCCATCAGCAATCAGACCATCACCGCCAACAGCCTCTCTTTTACCGATGGCTGGACGGTGCAAAACACTGAACGCTATGTGAATACGTATGGGGCCGACCCGAGTTTCTACGCCAGCATCGTGCCGAAGCAGATCGCGGTGATGGAGTATGTGCTGGATACCTACCTGCCCTGGAACACGCTGGCCGGTGCCTCTGGGCGCTTTTTGGAGCAAAGCGGCGACTTTAACAATTTCACGAACAACGACAGCTTCTACAACGCGATGTTTGCGGTGCAGAACTTCCTAGCGCAAACGGAGGGCAAGCCGCCGAAGTCGGACTTTACCGACATGAGCGACTACCTGGACTACTACGCCGGTCATGGGAATGCCACGGATGACGCGCGCTCCGCGATCTTCCAGAGCATGCTCAGCGATGTGGCCGCGAAGGACGGTGCGGGCTTTTTCGCCACCTACACTCCCGTGCACGATTATTCCACGATCAACACCTACGCTCCAGAGGCTGATCCAAGCAACTGGCAGGACGGGCTGGTGATCGGCATGGCAGCGGTGCCAGAACCGGGCAGCGCCATCCTCGTGGCCAGTGTTGGGCTGGCCTGGATCATCCGCCGTCGGCGTCGGTAAAAGCTCCCTATTCGGAACGAAGCGCCTCAAAATGAGCGCGAGTCAACTGGGGATCCAGTTTGGTATAGAAGTCGATCACCAGCTCCGCCTTTTCGCGCATTTTGGGAAACTGCTGCATGGCTGTGCGCAATGCTGCATCGCCCATCATAAGGCGTGAAGCGATGGAATTGAAGTCCTCCTCCATGCTGGCCTGCGCATAGGCAGAAGAAGGAGAGCAACAGAGCGCGAATCATGAGGCAAGAGGTGAAGCGAGGTTACCAAGCTCGCAGCTCGATCTTACAAAGACCTGACTTGTGACTTATGTTAATTATAGAAACGTGGCGCATAAACGATAAAAACCGTCATTTATGCGCCTCAATTCCACGAGAAGCTTGCTTATGCAGGCGCTGAAAACACCCCGTTTGCGGGGTCTGGTGGTGGGGATGGTGATGATGGGGACGGGGGTGGTGGCGCAGGAGATGAGGCTGGAAATCAATTCGATGGCAGGTGGTAAGGCTTTGAGGATGAATGAGCCAGTCTCGGCTCAACAAAAGGCGAGGATCACGAGGCTGGACTTTCTGCTCTCGGGGCTGGCGCTGCGGAGGAAGGATGGGACGTGGGTGGAATCGAAGGACTGGTTTGCGTATCTGAGCGCAGGTGCTGGAAGGATGACGGCGAAGGGATCGGGCATTCCGGCGGGTGAGTACACGGGGATCCGTTTCCAGATTGGGGTGGATGATGCCACCAATCGTGCTGATCCGCACCGATATGCCGCAGATCATGCGCTGAACCCACAGGTGAACGGTCTGCACTGGGGATGGATGGGAGGATATATCTTTCTGGCGCTGGAGGGAAGATTCCAGAACGAGGGAAAAGAGGACGGGTTCTCCTACCACATCGCGAACATGCCGCAGCTCATGAAGGTGGATCTGCCGGTGGAATTTCGGGGCGGGAGGCCGCTGACTTTGACGCTGGATTTTGACCTCGAAAAGGTGCTTTCTTGTGTCGGATTCAGCAAAGACGGCACCTCGACCCACTCGCGGGAGGGCGATGAGCTGGCGATGCGGATCAAGAGCCGGATCGAGCAGTCGTTCCGGGTGCGGGGGCTTAGCTATGATGTGTATCAGACCCCGGCGTATGCCAGCCCCCCTGCCCCGCTGCCGGCCGGGACGCATGCCTACAAGCCAGCGGTGACGCAGCGCTTTCCGCAGGTGCGGCTGCCGACGGACAATCCGCTTACGGAGGAGGGGGTGGAGCTGGGGAGGAGGCTGTTTCAGGACAAGCGGCTATCGGTGAACCAGACGCAGGCGTGCGCGTCGTGCCATGATCAGGGGCATGCGTTTGCGGATGTGCGGCGCTTCAGCCTGGGGGCGGAGCAGCAGGTGGGTAAGAGGAATGCGATGCCGCTTTTCAATCTGGCGTGGCAGCCTGCCTTCTTCTGGGATGGGCGCGCGGCGACGCTGAGGGAGCAGGTGCTGATGCCGATCCAGGATGCGCATGAGATGAACGAGACGCTGCCGAAGGTGGTGGCGAAGCTGAGTGCGGATGCGGAATGTGTGGAGGCGTTTCGCGCGGCGTATGGGGTGAGTGAGATCACGGCGGATGGGATTGCCAAGGCGCTGGAGCAATATCTTCTCACTTTGGTTTCGCAGGAGTCGCGGTTTGACCGTGCGGCGAGGAAGGTGGCGGAGCTGACGGAAAGTGAGAAGCGGGGGTTGAGGCTGTTTGTGACGGAGTTTGACCCGAAGCGCGGACTGCGCGGGGCGGACTGCTTTCACTGTCATGGGGGGACGCTGTTTATGAGCCAGGCGTTTGCCAACAACGGGCTGGCGCTGGCGGAGGATGACATCGGACGGATGGCGGTGACGAAGGACGAGGCGGACCGGGGCAAGTTTAAAACACCGAGCCTGCGGAACATCGCACGCACCGCGCCATACATGCATGACGGTCGCTTTGCCACGCTGGAGGAGGTGGTGGAGCACTACAGCAGCGGCGTGCGCAACAGCCCGACGCTGGACCCGAATCTGGCGAAGCATCCGGCAGGAGGAATCCAACTGACGGCGGAGGAGAAGGCAGATCTGGTGGCCTTTCTGAAGACGCTGACGGATGAGAGCTTCACCGGTGGAGAAGAGGCCACCACTGCTGCGCGATGAAACGTCTATCGCTGATCCTAGCGCTGATGATGGCTGCGAACTCCGCGAATGCGGACGGGGTGACGCATGAGCAGGATGATGCGCTGGCCGCCGAAGCGGCGCTGCTGGCACCACCTGCCGAGCTGCCGCAGGTGCAGACGCCCTCCCCCGTGCAGTATGCGACGCTGGGAAAGTGGAGCGCAGTGATCCCGTGGACGCCGCACATCCCGGTGACGTGTGCGATGCTGCCGGATGGAAGGCTGCTGACCTTTGCGTCGAGCCAGCCGACCACGTTTCCGATGGGGACTTCCACGTATGCGGCGACGTGGGACTGCCGCACGGGGGAGTTCAAGGTGGTGAACAACCCCTACCACGACATGTTTTGCGGTGGTGTAGCGATGCTGCCAGACGGACGGCTGCTGGTGAACGGGGGCAACAACACGATCCGTGACAGCAGCGTGTTTGACTGGCGCACGAACACCTGGAGCAAGACCGCTGACATGCAGGACCCGCGCTGGTACAACACGAGCGTGGCACTTCCGGACGGGAGCGTCTTCACCGCGCTCGGCTCCGGAGGGAGCAGCAGCTCCGAGCGCTGGACGGAGAGCAAGGGCTGGACGCGCTACACGGGGATCGACTGGACGCAGGCCACGAGCGAGAACGACATGGAGTCGATCTGGCACCCCTTTCTGCATGTGGCACCGAACGGGAAGATAGCCCACACCGGCCCCACCAAGACGATGCACTGGGTGGACCCGAGCGGGAACGGGCAGATCATCAACACGAGCGCGTGCGTGCAGGGCTACTACTACCCGAAGGACGGAGCGATGGTGATGTTTGCACCGGGGAAGCTGCTGCAAGGAGCGGGGCGCACGGTGGGTGGTGGTGCGACAAACCAAGCGTGGGTGGTGGACATCAACGGGAGCACGCCCACGGTGACCCAGACGGGCAGCCTGAAGTATGCGCGCACTTTTGCCAATGGCGTGATCCTGCCGACGGGCGAGGTGATGGCGATCGGGGGGAACACATCGCAGATCAAATTCAGTGATCTGGGCAGCGTGATGACGCCGGAAATCTGGAACCCGACGACCGGAACGTGGCGCACGGCAGCGGACATGCAGGTGCCGAGGAACTACCACTCCGTGGCGATGCTGCTGCCCGATGGGCGTGTGTGGTCCGGAGGTGGCGGACTGAGCGGTGATGCAGCGGACCATCAGGATGCGCAGGTCTTCACACCGCCGGTGCTTTTCAATCCGGATGGCACGGCGGCGGTGCGGCCGGAGATCACGGAAACGCCGGAAGTGATCGGGCCGGGGCTGGCCTTCACGGTGCGCGCCACGGCGGGGATGAAGCGCTTTACGATGATCAAGTCGGCATCGCTGACGCATTCGGTGACGAGCGACCTGCGATTTGTGGAGCTGGTCTTTAATGAGGTGGCACCGGGCGCGTATGCGCTGCAGGCACCGGCGAATGTGAATGTGCTGACGCCGGGGTACTGGATGCTGTTTGGCATCTCGGCGAGCGGGCCGTATTCGGAGTCGAAGATGCTGCTTGTAGATGCGACGCTGACGAGTTCGATCAGCCATCCGGACGCTCAGTTTACGACGGTGGGGAAAAGCGTGGTGCCGGTGACGGTGAGGTCGTATGGGTACAGTGCATCGACGCGAGCCTACAGCGCCGACAATCTGCCGCCGGGCGTGACGCTGGATGCGGTGAGCGGGCTCATCTCCGGCACGCCAACGACCACAGGCCGCTGGAATGTGAGCGTGACGGTGAGCGACGGACTGCTGGAGGCAGCGACGGCAAGCTTTTTGTGGACGGTGCACTCTGACCTGCAAGTGGAGCCGCTGGCGAACGCGCCGGTGCAGGCGGGTGATGCTTTAAACTTTAACGTGGCCACAAGTGGAAGCAGCGCGCCGGAGTTTCAGTGGGACTTTGGCGACGGCACCGGGGTGACGGATTTCAGCAGCAGCGCGAGCTTTGCCAAAACCTACGCCAAGCCGGGGCGCTATCTGGTGACGCTGACGGTGCGGGATGACACGGGAAGCGTGGTGACGACGAGCTTTCACCAAGCCGTGCACGCGCCGCTGACGGCGAAGAGGCCGAGTGTTTCAAGCAGTCTGGCGTATCAGGTGCGCAGCGGAGCGAACGCGAGGCTGTGGGTGGTGAACCCGGACCAGGACAGCGTGACGGTCTTTGATGCAGTGACGCGAGCACGCGGCGGAATCATCGGCACCGGCAAGGGACCACGCAGTGTGGCGACAGCGCCGGATGGAAGAGCGTGGGTGGTGAACAGCGAGAGCGGAAGCATCAGCGTCATCGGGGCGAATTTGAGCGTGGTGCAGACGGTGTCGCTGGCTCTGGGATCGCGCCCGTATGCGGTGGTGTTTGATCCTGCGGGGAGTGCTGCGTATGTGTCGCTGCAGGACAGCGGCGTGGTACTGAAGCTGGATCCAACGAATCCGGCCAAGGTGCTGGGATCGGCCCAGGTGGGAACGAGCGTGAGGCACCTGTCTGTGAGCGCGGATGGTGCGCAGGTGTTTGCAACGAGGTTCATCACGCCACCCCTGCCCGGCGAGAGCACGGCCACGGTAGTGACGCAGGATGGTGACACGAAGTACGGCGGGGTGGTGTGCGTGCTGGAGGCGGCGAGCATGAGCGTGAGTCGCAGCGTGATCCTGGCGCACAGCGAGGAGGCTGACAGCTCAATCGCAGGGCGAGGGATACCGAATTATCTGGGGCCTGCGGTGATCAGCCCGGATGGCACGAATGCGTGGGTGCCGTCGAAGAAGGACAACATCAAACGCGGTGCGCTACGTGATGGGAACCCGCTGACGCATGACAACACGGTGCGCAGCATTGTGTCGCGCCTTGATCTCGGAAGCCTGGCGGAGGACCTGCCGGCGAGGATTGATTTCAATGATGCGGGGATCGCCTGCGCGGCGGCGTATGATCCGACGGGGATGTATCTTTTCACAGCACTGGAAGGCAGCCGTGCTGTGGCGGTGGTGGATGCGTGGAACCAGAAGGAGCTGCTGCGTTTTAATGCGGGGCGTGCGCCGCAGGGCGTGGTGACGTCTCCAGACGGAAACACTGTTTATGTGCACAACTTCATGGACCGGACGGTGACGATGCATGACGTGAGCGCGATCCGAAGTGGTGCTGAAACGGCACCGGTGATGAGCGCGACGCTGAAATGCATCTCCACAGAAAAGCTGAGTCCCGTGGTGCTGAAGGGGAAGCAGTTCTTCTACGATTCGCAAGACCCGCGGCTGGCGCTGCAGCAATACATCAGCTGCGCGGCGTGCCACAATGACGGCGACCAGGATGGGCGCGTGTGGGATTTCACGAGCTTTGGCGAGGGGCTGCGCAACAACATCTCGCTGCGCGGACATGCGACGCACGGGCCTTCCCACTGGACGGGAAACTTTGACGAGATTCAGGATTTTGAAGGACAGATCCGCAGCCTGCCAAACGGGCTGGGGCTGATGAGTGACGCGGCTTTTCACACCGGCACGAGGGACCAGCCGCTGGGAGATCCGAAAGCTGGTGTGAGCGCGGATCTGGATGCGCTGGCGGCGTATGTGAAATCTCTGAGCACAGCGGGAAGCAGTCCGATGCGTGGGAGCAATGGAGCGCTGACGGCTGAAGCGGTGGCGGGCAGGCAGGTCTTTCGCGCACAGAACTGCGCGGCCTGCCATGAGGGGACACGCTTTACGAAGAGCGCGCTGAATGTGTTTGAGGACATCGGCACGATCAAACCAACGAGCGGGCAGAGACTGGGCGGGCCGCTTGCCGGGCTGGATGTTCCGACGCTGCGTGGACTGTGGAGCACGGCGCCGTATCTGCATGATGGAAGTGCGGCGACACTGGCGGATGCGGTGCGGGCGCACAAGGGAGTGCTGCTTACAGACAACCAGCTGTCTCAACTCGTGTCTTATCTCTCTCAAATTGACGACGCAGAGGTGAGTGCACCTGCACCGTTGAGCATTGTGCTGGCAACTGCGGGCGGAAATGTGAGCGGATCCTTCCCAGTTGCGGGGTATCTGAGCGAGGCAGCTGCGGGGTTCGCGGCAGATGACATCGTGATCATCGGCGGAGTGGTGCGCGGATTCAGCATGACGGGAACGAGCTTCAGCTTTTATGTGGAACCGAAGGCGGCGAGCGTGAGCATCTCGATCCCTGCGAATGTGATGCAGGACGCGACAGGGCTGGGCAATCTGGGATCGAACGTGCTGACGGTGGTGAACAGTGCAGATGTGACACCGCCAGTGATCACGCTGAGCACGGCGGCGGAAAGCGTGAGCGGGGCCTTCACGGTGAGCGTGAATGCGAGCGAAGCGATCGTGGGACTGAGTGCGGCTGATTTTGTGGTCGTGAATGGTGTGGCCACCGACTTGAGCGGGAGCGGAGCGGTGTACCTTCTGAGCATTCAGCCAACGGCGGCGGGTGTGGTGACGGTGCAGCTGCCTGCGGAAACGACGGCGGATGCGGCGGAGAATCCGAGTGGGGCGTCGAATCTGCTGAGCGTGAGCTATGTTCCGACGGACAACACCGGAGCCGGTGTGGTGAATGATCCGGCGCCAAGCGTGGTGCTGACGGCGACCGGGAGAAGCGGAAGCGGCGGGTTCATGATTCAAGCGCAGTTCAGCGAGGCGGTGACGGGACTGGATGCGTCGGAATTTGTGGTGACGAATGGAAGCATTGTGGCGCTGAGTGGAGGAGACGCGCTGTGGGTGGCGACAGTGCAACCGGCGGCCGACGGGGATGTGAGCGTGAGCCTGCCGGTAAATGCGGCGCAGGACAGCGCAGGACAAGGCAGCAGCGCCTCGAACACGCTGGTGCTGGGAAATGCACCGCCCGCGCCGCTGAGCGTAAAGATCCATTTTCAAAACACGGGTGCGCCGACGCCCAACGGCTACTGCGCGGATGACGGCGATGTGTTTGGTGCGCGCAACGGACTGACGTATGGATGGAACAACGACCACACCGCGCAGGGTCGGGATCGGAATGCCGTGAGTGATCAGCGCCAGGACACGGTGATGCGCCTGCTGGCGGGTGCGCAGTGGGAGATGGCGCTGCCGAACGGTGAATATGATGTGACGATCAGCGTGGGAGACGCGACGCAGAGCAGCACGAACACGCTGAACGTCGAGGGCGTGGCGGTGTGGAATGCTGCGGCGTGCGCGGCGGGGGTGTTTCAGGTGAAGAGCGTACGGGTGCTGGTGAGCGACGGGAGGCTGACGCTGGACAACGGTGCTGCGGCCAAGGGGCTGACGGCGCTGAATTATGTGCAGCTTTCCAGCACGAGCAGCACGGTCTCCGGGACGCAGAACGGACTGGCGGCGGAGTATTATGCGGGGGTGAATTTTGACCAACTGCGCTACAGCCGCACGGACCGCACGGTGGATTTCCGCTGGAGCGCGGCGGCACCGGATGTGCGGCTGGGAGCGGACAACTTCAGCGTGAGATGGCAGGGCGTGGTGATGCCGCTGCACAGCGAGAGGCACACCTTTGTGACCACGAGCGACAACGGGGTGAGGCTGTGGGTGAACGGGCAACTGATCCTCAACCGCTGGAACAAGCATGCGGAAGAAACGAGCAGCGCTGAAGTGGACCTGCAGGCGGGAGTGCCTGCGGCGATCAAGCTGGAGTTTTTTGCGAATGACGGTGATGCCGTGATACGGCTGATGTGGGCCAGCCCGAGCCAGCCGCTGCAGGTGATCCCGACAGAGCGGCTGCTGACGCATGCGCCGGGGCAGGCTGTGACGGGATACCCGGAGAGCTTTGCGGAATGGTGCGCGAGCGCACGCAGCAACGGTGCACTGAGCAACGCTGCGGGCAATGCGGACGGTGATGATCTGCCGGATCTGCTGGAGTATGCCTTTGGCGCGAGTGCGGGCAGCGGGATCAATGCCGGGGATGTGCTGAGGCTGAGCACGCTGAACGGCCATGTGAGCGCGAGCGTGGTGAGGCCACGAGGACCGAATGACCTGAACTGGCAGCTGCAAAGCAGCACGGACCTGAAGACATGGACGGCGCTGAACGCGGCTGCGACGGTGAGCGACAACGGAGACGGCACGCTGACGGTGAGGTGGAAGGATCTGGATACGGCGAGCGGCAGCACGAGCGGGATGGTAAGGCTGCTGGTGAGGTGCACTGCAACGGGTGAGACGGCAGTCACGGCACCGTATGCGTGGCAGACGTACACGATCGCAGGCGGCATGCAGTCGATCGGGGTGAATGTGGTGAACACGCCGGTCTTCAGCGGGTATGCGCACTCGGCGAGTGAAGGCGTGGTGTATCTGAGTGATGCAAGCTTTCTGCCCGGCGTGGTGGATGAGGATGCGAGCTACTACGTGGAAGTGAAGGACGGTGCGTATGCGGGGCACCACTTTGACCTGGCGCACATCGGTGACCGGGTGCTGGTGGTGGACATGGAGTCAGAAGCGAACACGCTGGCGGCGGTGCCGGGGGAGATCGCGGGGGCGCGCATCTCCGTGCACAAGCATGTGACGCTGGGGCAGATTTTTGACAAAAGCGTGCTGCAAGGCACGAACAACCCGGGCGCGGCTGACCAGGTGCAGATGGCGACTGCGACGGGCTACCGAACGTACTGGCTGCTGAAGTCGGGCAGCCGGAGCCAGTGGGTGGCGGCGGGAGATGCGAGGCTGACGGTGGCAGACGGGGTGGTGATCCAGCCGGGCACTGGGGTGATGCTGAAAAGCGTGAGCGCGACGCCGCGCACGCTGATGGCGGCAGGACAGGTGCGGACGACGCCGTTTGTGCGGGTGCTGACGCCTGGGCTGAATCTTTTAAGCAACCCGTGGCCGCTGGATGCCACGCCCACGAGGCTGGGAATGTTGGCGGCGGGGTCTTTTAATGCGACTACCAGCCCGGCGACGGCGGACTCCCTGCAGGTGTGGAAGGGCGATGCGCAAAGCGGCGCGAGCGGGTATGACGGGTGGTGGCTGTTTCAGAATCCGCGTGGGGCGACGGCAGCGTGGGTTTCTTCACGGGATGCGACGCTGGCCAGCCAGAATGATGTGCTGGTGCTGAAGGCGGGACGTGGAGCGGTGCTGACGAGAAGAGGGAGCGCGGGGGCGGTGTGGCGTGTGGAGGGGCTGTGAGGAGCGCTGTGGGGAGGTTTGATGCGATTTTTGAGAAGGAGGCAGGAGGTGCTGGATGCTGCGAGAGTGAGAGATGGTGCGGGTGTCAGGGGGCTGGCGTGCCGCACAGAGGACTGTGCGGACCACTTTGCTGGCGCAGGTGCGGGACGCGGGGAGCATTCCTGCGGAGCAGAGGAGCGGCCCCTCACCCGGCCTCTCCCCGAAGGGGGACTGGGAGCTGCTGGAGCTTGGGCGGGGAGAGGGGATCTGCGCTGAGGCGTTTTGAGGCAGGAGTGACTTACCGAAGACTTTGGTGAGTGTGCCTGCGCGGGTCTGCGAAGGTGAGTGGTGATGTGTGGATCAGGGGGATTGCGAGCCGCACAGGGGACTGTGCGGACCACTTTGCTGGCGCCCTAGCTCGACTGCTTTCTGCAAGCTTCACGCGTGGCAAGGGATGGCTTCACTTTCCAAGAAGGAAGGCGAGGAGATCGGCCATCTGCTCTTTGTTGATGGCGGCTTCGAGTCCGACGGGCATGAGGGTGCGGTCGAGGGATTTCATTTCCTTGATGGCGCTGCGCAGGATGGTTTCTTTGGCTCCGCCCATCATGGCGAGGACGATGCTGTCGCCGGTCTCGCTCTGGATAAGGCCGGAGAGGGTGCGGCCGTCTTTTGTTTCGACGGTGTAGGCGCTCCAGCGGGCTTCGAACATGCGGTTGGGATCGAGGATGTCGGCGAGAAGGCCTTCCGGGGGCTTGACCTTCACATCGGAGAGCGGAGGGCCGACATCGACGCCCAGATTTCCGTGTTTGTGGCAGGTGATGCAGATGGTGGCGAAGACCTGCTGGCCCTTTTTGGCATCTCCTTTCATGGTCGTAGCCACCATGTAGTCCTGCACCACTTTGGCGCGGTCGCTGCTGGCTTCGCCGAAGAGCTTTTTGGCGAGGTCTGTCATCTCGCCTGAGCCGCGCTGATAGCGCCAGCGCGTCTCCACATCGACCCAGGCGGTGGGGAACTCGCCTTTCTCCATGCGCTTGAAAAGCTCAAGTGCGGTGGTGGCATTGGCGGTGAGGATGGGGACGAGATCGCGCTTCAATGCGGGGCCGGCTTTGGGCAGGAGCTCATAGATCAACGGTGCGGTGCTGGTGGCTGCATACTTCTTGAGCAGCACCAGCGCGGCGGCGGTCAGCTCTGGAGGCTGGCTGGTGGTGAGCAGGGTCTTGACCACCGGCTGCACGGCATCCCATTTGCGCTGGCCGAGAAGCGGCATGACGGCGAGGCGCTCATCGAGCGGAGCTTTGGTGTCCGCGATGATGGCGTCGATCTTTGACTGCAGCGCGGCGATCTCCTTGGCGGCGTCCTCATGCCCCTTGGGCAGCTTGGCCAGGCCCTGCAGCAGCGCGGGCTTCCACCAGAGGAGCTCGCCCGGCTTTTTCTGCAGGAGCGAGAGCAGAGCCTTCACATCGTCGGCTTCTGCATCGGCCACAGCGCCGGTGGCGAAGGTGCGGATGGTGGCGGTGCGCACATCGGAGAATGTTTTGAAGAAGTCGTCTCCCAAGGAGCTGAGGATGCGGCCCATCTGCTTGCTGGAGGCGGACGCGACCATCTTCGACATCCATGCATCTTCTGGGTATTTCGAGATCAAAGCGGCAAGCTGAGCTGCATCTGTGATGCTCTGCACTTTGAGGAAAGCGGCGCGCTCGGCATGCTCCGGAGGCACTTCGCCCCAGCCGACTTCGGGAATGGCGTGGTAGCGGCCGGGTGTCTTGGCCACGAGCTTCTTGGTGCCTTTGGGCACGACGCGCCAGATGCGGCCTTCGTTTTCGCCCTGGCGCATGTCGTGGGTTTTGACGAACTCCTCGGGGAAGAAGCGGGCGTGGTCGATCCAGCGGCGGTAGATGTCGCAGATGTAGATGGCACCATCGGGGCCGGTGGTGAAATTGACGGGGCGTGACCATTCATCGGCGCTACGGAAGAACTCGGTGCGATCACCGACACGCGTGGCTTTGAGGGAGGCACCATTGGGCTCGATCTTGTAGCGGGTGACGAGCTGGCCGGTGGGATCTGGGACGAAGACGTTGTTTTTCAGCTCGGGCATGAGCTGACCACGATAGACGCCCAGGCCGGAACAAGCGGTGTTTGTACCGGCGTGGGCGTCAGCCGTGGTGTGGGTGATCTGAAGCGGAAAGACGCGAGTGTCCGCGCCGAAGGGGGCGATGTCCTCGAAGTTTTGGGTGATGCCCGCGTTCGGATTGCGCAGCATGGCCTCGTAAGGCATGACGGTGAACATGAGGGGGTTGCGATTGGAGCAGTAGAAGTGGTGGCCCCAGTCATCGAAAGCACCGCCGTATTGACCTTTGCCGCCGGTGGGAGTGATCTTGTCGGTCTTGGGGTCCCATTTGAAATTGCTGCCGGGGATGTTCACCACATCCGTGGGTTTGTCGGCGGGGTAGATTTCCTTGGCGTCGAGGCCGTTGTTGAAATGCACGCAGCCGTCCAGGCCCCAACGCGGAGCGCTGACCTGGAGCTGTGCGTGGCGGGGATTGAAGCCTTTGATGAGGGGGCGGATTTCATCGGCGACGTTGTCGCCATTGGTGTCTTTGAGAAAGAGCACCTGCGAGCGTGTGGTGGCGATGAGGCCGCCATTGTAGGGCAGCAGGCCCTGCACGTTGTCCATGTGATCGGCGAAGGTGACGGCCTTGTCCATGCGGCCGTCCCCATCTTCGTCGGTGAGGAGTTGGATGCGTGAGAGCCAGGGATCTCCGGCGTTTGGCGGGCCGAGAGGATAGTCGCGCATGTCTGCGACATACATGCGGCCCTGTGCGTCCCAGGTGCACTCCACGGGATCGAGAACGAGAGGTTCGGCAGCGACGAGCTGGACTTCATAGTCGCCGTCGAGCTGGATGCGCTTGAGAGATTCTTCAGGAGAGAGAGCCTTGGACTGGCCATCGCGCACGGCGCCGATATCGCTGCCGCCGCTGGCCTGGATGGCGCTCCATTTTTCTTTGAACTCGCCGAGCGGGTGAAGCTCATAGCGGCGCACGATCATCTCTGCGCCTTCCGTCTGGAGCAGCACGCGGCCTTCGCTGGGTTTGCAGTCAAAGGCTTCATTGACCATGGCACCGTTCACAAAGTACTGCAGCGTGTCGCCTTTGGCGATGACCTCGAGGCGATTCCACTCGCCGGGGGGAGACTCGACATCCTCACGGCCGCGGAAGCCGCGCTTGTCGGCCCAGTCCACGTCGCGGTGTTTCCAATTGATGCGGCCCTTGGTCACGGTCTGGCGGGGTTCGCCTTTTTTCCAGATCTTCTCCTTGTCGCGATCGAGCGTGAACTCGGAGGATAGGGAGGTGGTGAGCTCGGTGCCGTCTGCGAGCTTGGGGGAGAGGACGAGGATATCGCCCACACCGCCCTCGATGATCTGGGCCTCGATGCTGGCCATCCAGGTGTCTGAATAGGCGCCGTGCGGGCCGTAGGCGTGGAGGAGGACGCCGTTGTCCTTGGCGGCGTTTTCGCGCTTGCCCCAGGTCTTGGTGCCCCACTTGAACTCGAGCACGAGGTGGTAGTCGCTGTAGATGTCCTTGGTGGCGACGTAACCGTAGCCGCGGCCGCTGATATTGAAGGTGCCGTCCTTGGCAAAGGTCCAGATGTCCTTGGGGGCATCATGGAAGTCTGCCTTGGGGTTCACGTGATACTCCACGTTGCCGGATTTGATGACTTCGAGCAGGTCCACTTTTTTGGTGACCGGCTGGGCCAGGACGGCGGTGGCGCTAAGTAGAAAAGAGGCAAGGGCAAGGCGCATGGCTTTGATACGACGGGGGTGAAGCAATCATTACGGCCCCGCATTTAAAGATGCAGACACGAATGAGCCCAAACTTGGTGCTTTTGTGACGGAGGCGGGACCGGCCGATCAAAGCGCTCTCTCTTTGCCTTACGAGAGCTTGTTGCGGAAATCGGCGTAGCCAAAGCGGCGCACCACGCGGTACTCCTTCGTGGCCGGGTCATAGATCCCGATGTCTGGATGCGGCACGCCATTGAAGGTGGTGGTCTTGACCATTGTGTAGTGGGCCATGTCTGCAAAGACCAGGCGCTGGCCGATGCGCAGCGGCTCGGGGAAGGAGTAGTTTTCCAGCACATCTCCTGCGAGGCAGGAAGTGCCGCCCATCTTGTACTCATGCGGATGAGCGCCCGGCAGTCCGGCACCGAAGATGTGCGGGCGGTAGGGCATCTCCAAAGCGTCCGGCATGTGTGCCGTAGCGGAGACATCGAGAATGGCGGTGGGGATGGGGGCCTCGATGATGTCCTGGACCTCGGCGATGAGGTAGCCGGTGTTCAGGCCGGCGGCCTCGCCGGGCTCGATGTAAACATCCTTGCCCCACTTGGTGCGGAAGGTGCGGAGGACGTGAATGAGGCGCTCGACATCGTACTCCTGGCGCGTGATGTGGTGGCCGCCGCCCATATTCACCCACTGCACCTGCTCCAGCAGGCGGGGGAAGCGCTTTTCCACAGCCGCCACGGTGCGCTCGAGGACATCGCTGTCCTGCTCGCACAAGGCATGGAAATGGAGGCCCTCGATGCCGGTGAGGTCCTGGCCTTCAAGCTGATCAGCGCGGATGCCGAGGCGGCAGCCGGGGGAGCAGGGATCGTAGAGAGACACCTCGACCTCGGAGTGCTCCGGATTCACGCGAATGCCGGGGCTGGGAGCATGGCCGGTGGCGGCCTTGGCGGCATCCAGCATGGGTTTGAACTTCCGGAACTGAGCGAGGGAATTGAAACTGAGGTGATGCGAGATGGGGATGATCTCGCGCATCTCATGCTCCTTGAAGGCCGGGGAGTACACGTGCACCTCCTTGCCAAACTCCTGGGCCAGCAGCGCCTCATTCAGCCCGCTGGCGCAGCAGCCGCTGAGGTATTCCCGCATGATGGGGAAGACGCTGAACATGGAGAAGCCTTTGAGTGCCAGCAGCACACGCGCGCCGGATTCGCTCTGCACCTGGGCGAGCTTTTCCATGTTTCGGCGCAGCAGGGCCACATCCACCACATACGCGGGTGTCTCGATGGCATTGATGTCGAAAGCCGGAAAGGGCTGCTCGTAAACGTGCGGAGGAGTGAAGTCGGTGGTGGCCATTCAGGGGGGAAAACGGGATCAGGGAATAGGGAACGACAGGCGTGAGAGACAAGCGGCAAAAATGACGAATAACGAAATCCGAATGACGAAATAAGTCCGAAGCACGAATGTCGAAAACTGCGTCTCGACACTCGTCATTCGGATTTACTCATTTGGTCTTTCCTACCGCTGCACCTTGGCGTCTCCGCCTTCGGCCAGTTTCTGGACTTCGGGGAAGGTGGCCATGCTGGTGTCTCCGGGGGTGGTCATGGCGAGGGCGCCGTGGGCGGCACCGTAATCGACGGCTTTCTGCGCGTCGTTTTCCATCAGCAGGCCGTGGATGAGACCGGCGACGAAGCTGTCGCCCGCGCCGATGCGGTCGAGGATGTCGAAGCGGGGGTAGTTGCGGCTGCGGTGGAAGGCGCCCTTGTGCCAGCAGAGTGCACCCCAGTCATTGACGCTGGCGGTGTGCACGCGGCGGAGGGTGGCGGCGATGGTGTGCAGATTGGGATACTGCGCCGCGAGCTTTTCCATCATGGGGCGCAGCTTGGCGTCCTCGGCGGCGAAGATGTCGTTGGGGTCTGTGGGGGTGGAGGAGGCGACAGGCGGGTCGTCGCTGAGCACGCCAATCATGACATTGACGTAGGGGGCAAGCTGGCGGTTCAGCGCCTGGGAACCGGCAAAGCCGCCGCGCTCCTGCCAGAGGGAGGGGCGGTAGTTGAGATCGTAGCTGACGGTGACGCCGTGTTTTTTGGCAGCTTCACAGGCCTGGATGGTGACCTCGGCGGTGGATTCGGAGAGGCCGGCAAAGATGCCGCCGGTGTGCAGCCATTTGCAGCCGAGGGTGCCGAAAATGTGGTCGAAGTCGAAGTCGCCCGGCTTGATCTGGGAGGCGGCGCTGTGGCCGCGGTCCACGCTGCCTTTGGCTCCGCGCACGCCGAAGCCGCGCTCGGTGAAATTGATGGGATTGCGCACGCGCTTGCCCATGCCGTCATAGGGCACCCATTTGACGAGGGAGCTATCAACGCCGCCCTGAAAGATGAGGTCTTCGATGAGGCGGCCGATTTCGTTGTCGGCGAAGGCGGTCAGAATGCCGGTGCGCATGCCGAAGCAGCGGCGTGCGCCGCGGGCCACGTTATACTCGCCGCCGCCCTCCCAGGCCGTGAACTGGCGGGAGGTGCGCACGCGTCCCTCGCCGGGATCGAGGCGGAGGAGGACTTCACCGAGGGAGAGCAAATCGTAGGCAGGTTGGGCGGGCATGGGGGCTAGATATGAAGCGCGGCGGGACGGTGGCAAATAACTCCTGACTGGAAAATGGGCAGAGGAGCGCTTAAATTTAAGGATGATTCGATTCCTTTCCTGCATTGCCTGCGCGCTGATGGTCTCTACGACGGGCTTCGCCAAGTCTCCCGTAGCCCCTGTGGAGCTCGAACCCTGGCAGAAAAACGCCATCGACTTTGAGACCGGGATGCTGTGGAAAGTGGGTGGGGACGCCACCTTTAACTACCGGATCATCCCCTTCATGGTCTCCTGGCGCACGCGGGAGATGTTTGGCCTGCATTTTCAGAACGGCTCCGCCCTGGTGGTACGCAACAAGTTCACCGCGATGGTCAACTACATCGAGACCGGCTCTGAAAACCGCTATCTCGGGCTCTCTGCCGCGCCCTCCATCGAGTGGTGGAGCCCGAGCCGCCGCTGGAGCCTCTTTGGTGGTGCAGGCGGCGGCATTGGCTGGATCGATGCCCAGGGTGTGCCCGGGGGCGAGGGCGAAAACTTCACGCTGAACTGGTACAGCCAGCTCGGTGTGGCTTATTCCTTCAATCCAGACTGGTCCTTCCGCACAAGCGCGATGTTTCAGCACATGTCCAACGGTGGCCGCACCACGCCCAATCCTGGTGTGAATACGCTCGGCATCACCATCGGCATCAGCCGGAGTTTTTGAGGCGGCTGGCAAAGGTTCGCCGTCAGCTACGGCGAATCGAGAGAGATGCCTCAAACGCGAATGGGGCGTCCATCCTGAGGATGGAGCCAGCAGTCGGGGTCGAACCGACGACCTGCGGTTTACAAAACCGCTGCTCTACCACTGAGCTATGCAGGCGCGTTTGGGGTTGGAGAGTGATCATAAAACGCCTGTGGTGATTCGGCAAATGGATTTACAAGCCGATTGATCCGGGGAAATGATCCCCTTCCCACGCCCAACCGCATGCTCATCACCAGCTCCTCCAACGAACGCATCAAACATGCCCGCCGGGTACGCGAGGGGAAGGAGCGTGATCTGATCTTTGTGGAGGGAGAGCGGCTGGTGGGTGAGTGCGTGAGCTCCGGGCTGGGGCTGCATGCCTGCTTTACCTCCGCAGCCCCCTCCCCTGCCCAGCAGGCGCTGCTGGAACGCGTCTCCTGCCCGGTGCATCAGCTCTCGGAGTCGGTGCTTGAATCTCTCGGAGACACGATGTCCACGCAGGGCATCATCGTGATCGCCGAGCACCCGCAGCCGGAACTGGACCGACTGTTTGCCAGCCCGGCCCCGCTCATCCTCGGGCTGGACCGCATCCAGGACCCCGGGAACTTTGGAACGCTGGTGCGCACGGCGGAATCTGCCGGCACCTGCGGCATCTTCTCATTTGCGGGGTCCACGGACGCCTTTGCGCCCAAGACCCTGCGCAGCTCGATGGGCTCAGCCTTCCGCCTGCCCATCCTGCCCGATGTCTCCGGGCTCGGGGCCATCGAAACCTGCCGCAGCCGTGGCCTCAAAGCTGTGGTGGCCACGGGTGAGGCGGAGCTGCTGCACTATGACTACGACTGGCGGCAGCCGACACTTTTGATTCTAGGCAATGAGGGACGCGGTGCGAGCGCGGACATCATGCGTGCCTGCGATGCACGGGTACGAATTCCGCTGCATGCGCCGGTGGAGTCGCTGAATGTGGCGGCGGCGGGTGCGGCGATCTTGTTTGAGGCGGTGAGGCAGCGCGGCTTGCGATAAAGCAAACAGCCCGGCTGGCTTTCACTTTCGGATGGTACGTTGATCCAGGTCGGCTTCGAGAACCTTGCCGATGAGCAGTGTGATCTGAGCCTGGAACCGATCATGAGCAGACGACTCCCCTTGAAGCACCAGCCTGGATCCGTCTTTATCCCCGTCCATGAGGCGCAGGCCCATGGCCTCAAGGCGCTGGTCCATTTTTTTGAAGAGAGCGCCCTTTTGAATCGCCTCGGAAAGATCTGCGCCTTCCCGCAAGGGCTCCCCCAAAATGAAGGCAATGAGCGCAGGGCTCATGCGATATTCCCTGGATTCAAACTCGGCATCTTCCATGACCGATCGAATTTGCAGCCGTCCGTCCCGCAGCCTGGTCTTGCAGATGTAAAGCTCGCAGAGATGCTGGATGGAAACGATCAGCGGGCTGTCTTTTGAAAGAACCAGAGGCGTTTCTGAGGCGGCCAAAGTCTTTCTGGCAGCCGCCGACCATTCGACCTTTGCGCTGAAAAACGCTGCCTCCGCGCTCGGAAGAGCTGAAAGGATCCGGTTCAACTCCGTTTCCAGGTCTCCCTTCAAATTGAGCGTTTGTTCCGGCGATGCTGACAAAAGCAAAGCCTCCAAACTGACCTCCTTTGCCCAGCCAGGTTCCGCGAGCAAAAATACCCAGCTAAGAAGCAACAGCGAGCCCAGTGTTTTCATACGGTTTGAGGTGCAAGCTTACGTGACATGACGCCGAACGCCCATGGACCAGCATAGCAAACCCATTCGCATTGCTATCGAAAACTGCGCCTCACAGTTCGAAGGAGAGTCACCCGATCTCCGGCAGCTTCCATTCGCCACGGAATGGCCGCGCGTTCATGAGGGCGTTGGCGGCTTCGTCATTGGGGAAGCTTTCGGACTGCGGGTCCCACACGAGCTTGCGCCTGGCCTTCAGCGCCATGGCGGTGAGTTGAGGCAGTGTGTCTGAGCGAACGGCGGTTTCGATGTCGCAGATGGCGCGCTGCTTGTTTTTGATGGCATCGACAAAGTTGCGGGTGTGCTCGAGGCTGGCGATGAGCTTGATGGGCATGGTGCCCTCTTTGTTGGCGGGATCGCGGAGGATGGTGTCGTCGCTGGCTTTGATGTTGCCGCGCAGGACATGCACCCAGCCATTTTCGCCGATGAAGCGCGTGCCGTGGCCGATGTCCATGTTCTTCTCGTTCACAAAGGTGATGGGGGCGGCGTTTGCATACTCCATGCGCACCTTCCACGTCAGCACGGCATCGCAGCCGCCTTTGTCAGGATAGGTGGCCTCGGCCTCCACGCTCACAGGGCCGGTGTCGTCGGTGCCATTGCCCCACTGAGCGATGTCGAGATGATGGATGCCCCAGCAGGAGATCATGCCGAGGGAGAAGTTGGTGATGTTCTCGTGATTGTCGCGCTTGAGCTTGTCCATGTTGAACGAGGTCATCGGCGCAGGCCCCACCCAGCGATCCCAGTCCACATGCTCGGGCACCGGCTGCTCAGGGAAATCTGGCCCGATCTTTCCACCCGGCACGCCCACCTGGATCTCCTTGAGCTTTCCGAGGCGGCCGTTCTGTGCAAGCTCGCAGGCCCAGCGGAATTTCAGGTCACTGCGCTGCTGGGTGCCGAACTGAAACACCACGCCCGTTTTCTTTACCGCCGCGCGGACGTGCTTGGACTCCTGCATGGACATGCCCATGGGCTTTTCATGGTAGATGTGCTTGCCATTGAGGATCGCATCTGTGGCGGGGATGCTGTGCCAGTGCACAGGAAGAGCCATGAGCACCGCGTCGATGGACTTGTCACGGTTCAGCTCGCGAAAATCGCTCATCACTTTCAGATCCGCGCTGCCGTAGCGCTCCGCCACCGCCTGCTGCGCGCGCTCGATGTTTTTCCTGTTCACGTCGAAAACGGCGGTCACGCGCACATCGTCATGATTCAAAAACGCCCGCATGTCATGCGTGCCCTGAGCGCCCGCGCCGATGACACCGAGCGTGATCTTGTTGGACGGTGCGGTCTGAGAGCGCAGCACATGGGCTGGCACAAACACCGGGGCGACACCCGTGGCGATGATTTGGGAGAGAAAGGAGCGGCGTGTCTTCATGGCTGGTGGGTCTGGATTCCTCAATGCTACGAAATGCGCGCCTATGTTTTGAAGGACAAACTTTGGGTGGAATCAGACGCCGACATCCGAAACTTGCGCGCGCTCGTTCCCACCTGCACATCTCAGCATGTCAGAAAACTCTTTCGATTTCATCGTCATCGGCGGCGGCAGCGGTGGGTACGCAGCAGCACGCACGGCGCACAGTGCAGGGCTGCGCGTCGCCGTAGTGGATGGCGCCTCCGAGCTCGGCGGCCTCTGCATCCTGCGCGGCTGCATGCCCAGCAAGACGCTGATCGAATCCGCCAACCGCCAGCTGCACATCCGCCACGCGGCGGAGTTTGGCCTCAAGGCCACCTCCCACGGCGTGGACGTGCGGACCATCCGCGACCGCAAGCGCACGCTGATCGCCGACTTCGCCGGCTACCGTCAGGGCCAGCTTGAGGACGGCCGCTTTGCCCTGCATCGGGGGCACGCGCGTTTCATCGATGCTCATACGCTAGAGGTCACTCCACGCGATGGCTCCTCCACGTACCAGCTCAGCGCCAAGAGCTTCTGCATCGCCACTGGCTCCGAGGTCTTTGTGCCCGATGTGCCCGGCCTCGCCGAAACCGGCTTCTGGACAAGCGATGACGTGCTGGACACCGAGTCCCTTCCCAAATCCATCGCCGTGCTCGGTGGTGGTGCCATCGCCCTGGAGATGGCCCATTATCTGGAGGCCATGGGCTGCGCCGTCACCCTCATCCAGCGCAATGCCCAGCTGCTCACCGGCCTCGACCGCGAATGCAGCGATGTCATTGCCAAAGCCTACTCTGAGCGCGGCATGAAGGTGCATCTTGGCACCCATCTGAACAGCATTGTCGCCATCAAGGACAAGAAGCTCATCGAGTTCACCCAGGGAGGCCATACCCACGCCATCCTGGTGGATGAAATCCTCCTCGCCATGGGCCGCCAGCCAGCCACGAAGAGCCTCGCTTTGGAGGCCGCGAAAGTCTCGCTGCATAAGACCAAGGTCGTCGTCAATGACTGCATGCAGACCTCCCAGCCGCACATCTTTGCTGCGGGAGATGTGTGCAGCCCGCTGGATGTGGTGCACATCGCGATTCAGCAGGGAGAGATCGCTGCGCGCAATGCCGCAAGACTCATCCGAGGCGAAACCGCCGATGAAACCATCGACTACCGTCTTACGCTTTTCGGCGTCTTCTCGCATCCGCAGGTCGCCGTCGTCGGTGCCACCACCGAAAAACTGCGCGCCCAAGGCATCCCCTTTCTGGAGGCCAGCTATCCCTTCAATGACCACGGCAAATCCATGGTGATGGGAGAGATGGCAGGCTTTGTGAAGATGCTGGCGCATAAGGAAACCGGCGAAATCCTCGGTGCCTGCGTCGTCGGCCCGGAAGCGACGGAGCTGATCCATGAGGTCGTCATTGCCATGAATTTCCGCTCCACCGTGCAGCAGTTCATGGCCATCCCGCACTATCATCCCACGCTGAGTGAGATCTGGACGTATCCAGCGGAGGAGATCGCGGATCAGATGGCAGAATGAGGTGGCTCTAGCGCAATCCCCGCAGGAAAAGACATAACTCTGGCATAATGAGGCACAGGGTTCGCCCGTTGAATGTTGAAGCCTCATTCCAACCATGCGCCGAGCCCTCTGCCTCCTGCTGGCCTTCCCTGCCCTTCTCCGGGCGGAGTCTGCCAAACTGAAATACAACCGCGATGTGCGGCCCATTCTCAATGAGAAGTGCTTTCACTGCCACGGCCCGGATGCCGCGCACAGGAAAGGCGACCTCCGCCTGGATCTGCGCGAGGACGCGCTGAAGCCCGCCAAGTCCGGAGACATCGCCTTGGTCCCCGGCCAGCCCGAGAAGAGCCAGCTCATCGCCCGCGTGGAGCTGCCACACGGAGACGATGACGTGATGCCGCCGGACAAGGACGGCAAGCCGCTCACCGCCGAGGAGAAGGCCATCCTGCGCCAGTGGATCAAAGAAGGCGCAGAATATCAGGGTCACTGGGCTTTCCTCAAGCCCGAGCGCTCACCCGTTCCAAAGATCAGCGATCCCCAATTCACCATCCGCAATCCCATCGACGCCTTCATCGCCGAGCGCCTGCAGGAGGAAAAGCTGGCCCCATCTCCCGAAGCCGACCGCGCCACGCTGCTGCGCCGTGTGACGCTGGACCTCACGGGCCTGCCACCCACGCTGGAGGAGATCGCCGCGTTTGAAAAAGACACATCTCCGCAGGCCTATGAAAAGGTGGTGGACCGCCTGCTGAAGTCCGAACACTACGGCGAGCGCATGGCCATGCAGTGGCTGGACTTCGCCCGCTTCGCCGACAGCCACGGCTTCCAGACCGACAGCAGCCGCGCCATGTGGCCCTGGCGCGACTGGGTCATCAAGGCCTTCAACGACAACAAGCCCTTTGATCAGTTCACGCTCGAACAGATCGGCGGCGACCTGCTGCCCAATGCCACACGCGAGCAAGTCGTGGCTACCGGCTTCAATCGCAACCACCGCCTCAATGGCGAAGGCGGCATCATCGCCGAAGAGTGGCGCATTGAGAACATCATCGACCGCGTGGAAACGACCAGCTTCACCTGGCTGGGCCTGACGCTGAACTGCTGCCGCTGCCACGACCACAAATACGATCCCTTCACGCAGAAGGACTTTTACTCCCTCTTCGCCTTCTTCAACAACATCGCCGAAAGCGGCACCATTCAGGGCAGCTCCAATCGCAGCGGCGGCAACTCCGATCCCGTCATCTCCGTGCCGGATGCCGAGGAGGAAAAGCAGCTCGCCCTCCTTCGCAAAAAAATCGACGCCGCGCAGGCGAAGGTGACCGAGACGCAGCTCCAGCTACCCAATCTCGTGGCAAGCTGGGAGGCGGACATGGAAAATCCCGAATCCGCCAAAAAGCCCATGTGGGAAGTCCTTCCCATCACAGAAGCCAAATCCCAGGGCAAAGCCTCTCTGCGCAAGCTGCCCGATGCCTCATGGATCGCCGGCGGGCGCAATCCAGACTCCGATATCTACACCGTCACCGCACCTCTGGCCGAGGGTAGCTTCACTGGCCTGCTGCTGGAGGCGCTGCCAGACCCCACACTGCCAAATCAAAGCCTGGGCCGCGCCACGAATGGCAACTTCGTCCTCACCGGCATCGAGGCCACGCTCAGCGCCCCCACCTTGAAGCAGCCGGTGAAAATCACCTTCGCCCGCGCCGAGGCCGACTACGCGCAAAAAGGCTACGATGTGAAGCTGCTGCTCGACAAAGATCCCAAGAACGGCTGGGCCATCGACGGCAACGACCCGCAGAAACGCGTGGAGCGCAATGCCATGTTCATCGTGGAGAAAGCCGTGCAAGTACCCGCCGGGGCCACCCTCACCGTGCGTCTGCTCCAGCAGTCCAGATTTGCCGGTCACAATGTCGGCCGCTTCCGTCTTTCCACCACCGATGCCGAGCCCACGCTCGCCAGCCTCGACGGCACCGGCGGCCCGCCTGCCGCCGTGCTGGCCATCATGAAAACTCCCACCGAAAACCGCACGCCGCAGCAGCGCAGCGAGCTGGAGAAATACTTCCGCGCCAGTGTGGACAGCCCCCTGCGAGATGCCGACTACGCGCTTGCCGCCGCCAAGGCGGAGCTGGAGAAATACGAGCGCACCGTCCCCTCCGTGATGGTGATGAAGGAAGGCCCCGTGCGCGATGCCTTCGTGCTGAAACGCGGCGAGTATGACAAGCCCGGCGACAAGGTCAGCATGACCACGCCCGCCGTGCTGCCACCCATGCCGAAGAACGCGCCGCCAAACCGCCTCGGTCTGGCGCAGTGGATTGTGTCACCAGAAAATCCCCTCACCTCCCGCGTGTGGGTGAACCGCGCGTGGGAAAAATTCTTCGGCTACGGTTTGTGCAAATCTTCGGAGAACCTCGGCACGCAGTCAGAGTATCCGGTGCATCCGGAACTGCTCGACTGGCTGGCCACCGAGTTCATCCGCTGCGGCTGGGACATGAAGGCCATGCAAAAGCTCATCGTCATGAGCGCCACCTATCGCCAGTCGTCCAAGCTCACGCCCGCATTGCTGGAGAAAGATCCTGAGAACCGCCTCCTCGCACGCGGCCCGCGCTTCCGCCTGCCCGGTGAGGTCGTGCGCGATCAGGCGCTGGCCATCGCCGGACTGCTGGTGCCGAAAATCGGCGGCCCCAGCGTGAAGCCCTACATGCCCGAAGGCGTGTGGGATGAAACAAGCAAATACGGCGACCTCCGCGGCTACAAGGCGGACACCGGCGAGGGACTCTACCGCCGCAGCTTCTACACCATCTGGAAGCGCACTGCCGCGCCACCCACCATGCTGCTCTTTGATGCGCCCACGCGCGAGATCTGTACCGTGAAGCGCAGCCGCACCAACACCCCGCTGCAGGCGCTCTCGCTGCTCAATGAGATCACCTTTGTGGAAGCCGCGCGCTCCCTTGCCCAGCAGATGATGCAGCACGGCGGCACCACGCCCGAGCAGCGCATCGCCTACGGCTACCAGCGCGTCACCGGTCGCAGCATCGAGCCCGCCGCGCTCAAGCAACTCGTAGGAGGCGTGCAGAAACGCATCGCTGAATTCCAGGCCAAACCCGTCGAAGCCACCGCGCTCATCGCCCAGGGTACCACCAAGGCGGATGCCTCGCTCAATCCTTCAGAGCTGGCAGCTTATACCACGACCGCCTCCGTCCTTCTCAACCTCGACCGCGTCATCACCCGCGACTGATATGAATCCTTCTCTTCAACTTCAGGACCGGCTCAATCGCCGCATCTTTCTCAAGAGCTCCTCCTCCGCCATCGGTGCCGCCGCGCTCGGTTCTCTGCTGCAAGATGAAGCCCGCGCTGCATCTCCTACGCGCTTCTTCCCCAACTTTGCGCCCAAGGCCAAGCGCATCATCTACCTCTTCCAGTCCGGCGCGCCCTCACAGATGGATCTCTTTGATCCCAAGCCGCAGATGGAAAAGCACCGTGCTGAGGATCTGCCCGCCAGCATCCGCCAGGGCCAGCGCCTCACCACCATGACCTCGGGGCAGAAGGCGTTTCCTGTGGCACCATCCATCTTCAAATTCGCGCAGCATGGCCAGGGCGGCATCTGGCTCAGCGAACTATGGCCGCATCTCTCGACTGTGGCCGATGAGATGTGCGTCATCCGCTCCATGTTCACGGAGGCCATCAATCACGATCCCGCCATCACCTTCTGCCAGACGGGCTCTCAGCTCGCAGGCAGGCCCAGCATCGGCGCATGGCTCAGCTACGGCCTCGGCAGCGCCAATCACGACCTGCCCGCTTATGTCGTCATGACCTCCTTTGGCACCGGCCGTCGCGATGACCAGCCGCTGTATGACCGCCTCTGGGGCAGCGGCTTCCTGCCCACGCAGCATCAGGGCGTGCGCTTCCGCAATTCAGGCGACCCCGTTCTCTATCTTTCCAATCCCGCCGGTGTGGACCGCCCCATGCGCCGTCAGATGCTCGATGAACTGGCCGCTCTGAATCAGCGCGACTTCGAATCCTTTGGCGATCCTGAAACCGCCGCTCGCATCTCTCAATATGAAATGGCCTTTCGCATGCAGATGAGCGTGCCGGATCTGGTGGACACCTCCAAGGAACCCCAGCACGTGCTCGACAGCTACGGCCCCGATGTCAAAAAGCCCGGCACCTATGCCGCGAACTGCCTGCTGGCACGCCGCCTGGCCGAGCGCGATGTGCGCTGCATCCAGCTCTTCCACATGGGCTGGGACCACCATGGCGGCCTGCCCAATGCCATCCGTGGTCAGTGCCGCGACACCGACCAGCCCACCGCCGCACTCATCAAAGACTTGAAGCAGCGCGGCCTGCTGGACGACACCCTCATCGTCTGGGGCGGCGAATTTGGCCGCACCATCTACTCCCAAGGCACCCTCACCGCCACCAACTACGGCCGCGATCACCACCCCCGCTGCTACTCTCTCTTCATGGCCGGAGCCGGAGTCAAAAAAGGCACCACCTACGGCGAAACGGATGACTATAGCTACAACATCGTCCGCGATCCGGTACACGTGCATGACCTCAATGCCACCCTCATGCACCTGCTCGGCATCAACCATGAGCGCCTGAATTACAAGTTCCAAGGGCTTGATATGCGTCTGACGGGGATTGCAGGAAATGTGGTGAAGGGTGTGCTGGCATAGCTGCATCACGGCTCAAAGCAGCAAAATCTTGAACCACTAATCGAACACTAATCCCACACTAATAATGAACCAGAAATCCCGATTCTGATTCCGGACATTAGTGTTTTATTAGTGTGCGATTAGTGGTTCAAATTCCTGGATCCTCATTCGTCACCCATCCTTCCTCTCCCGCTGCCTTGACCGCACCCGATCTGCCTTACAAACATACGGCTGAAGTAGTGGCGGTTTGGGAAGTTGGAGCTGCCTTCGATGTAGATCAAGCCGTCTCAAAATCAGTCATCCCGGCGAACCACTGAGTCAGCCGGTAACAAGCTGTTTGCGCCCAGCAACCTCTCTGAGCAGATACTGCCAAGGCAGATGATCTGACAAAACATATCCCTGCGGCTTCCGCCCTTACCTGTCGCATTTTACACATCCTTTGTCGTCACACTCGCTGTGCAAACGTCGTACCATGTCAGCACCATGAAAACCATCCTCGCCCTTCTACTCAGCCTCTCAGTCGTTGCAGCCGCCGAGCATGCTGATGTCATCGTGGTTGCCGCCAATCCCGCCGGGATCGCCGCCGCGGTAGCGGCAGCAAAAAGCGGCGCAAAGGTCATCGTGCTCGAGGAATCGGCTCATGTCGGTGGCATCATTGCGGCTGGATTGACCAACGCCGACATTCGAAAGCACGGCGCCGTAGGCGGTCTCTACAATGAGTTCAAACGCCGCATCGTTGAGCACTACACGACGACTTACGGTGCGAATTCGAGACAGGTCAAAGTTTGCAAAAATGGGACCATGATGGAGCCGCACATCGCGGAGAAGGTGTTTCGCGACATGCTCGTGGCAGAAAAAAACATCACGCTGCTCCAGCGTCAGCGCGTTGTTTCAGCGCGGGTAAAGCATGACGCGGGAGAACGAAACGCGATTCCGGGCAAACGCATCGACGGTGCAGCACCGAAGGAATTTGGGCCTAAAGTGAAGCTGGCAAGCATCACGGCGGAAGATTTGAGCAATCCAGGAACGCAAACCGAATTCCGCGCCGCTGTCTTCATCGACTGCACTTATGAAGGTGACATCGCCGCGCTGGCGGGTGTGCCTTATCGAGTCGGCCGGGAGAGTCGCACGACTTTTGGTGAGCCACATGCCGGACACATCTATGTCCGCTTCAAGGACTACAACCCGCTCCCCGGCTCCACCGGTGCTGCTGATGATGGCATACAAGCGTTTTGCTTCCGCTTTCACCTCACGAAAGACAAGTCAAACAGCGTGCCTGTCGAAAAACCCTCCTCTTTCGATCGCCATGACTACCAGCACATTTTGTCGCAAATCGCTGAGGGAAAAATCACGCGGTTCACTCAAGTCATCCAGCTCTACGAGATGCCTAATTCGAAGTTTGAGGTGAACAGCGACCACCCGCATCAAGACACCGGCGTCCCCGCCGAGTCGCTCGATTTGGCGGAAGAAAACTGGCGCTGGCCCGAGGCAGGCCCCACCGAACGCGAACACATATTCAACCGCTACTGGAGTCACAACGAAGGTCTCGTGTGGCTGCTGCAAAACGATCCCGCTGTGCCACTGTCCATACGCAATGAAGCCAGCCAGTGGGGATTCCCAAAGGATGAGTTTACCGACCATCGCCACCGTCCGCATCACATCTACGTCCGCCAGGGGCGGCGCATCTGGGGCGAATACACTTTGACGGAGAACGACGCCAGACCGGTTTTCGAGACCGGCCTGCCGGCACGCTTCGCCGATGGCATTGCCGTCACCGAGTTCGAGTTCGACTCCCACGCCGTGCGCAAATACGATCCTGCGTTTCCAATGCTGCGTCCGGGCTATTTCTTCATTGCCCACGATCCTTTTCAGCTGCCGTATCGCATCATGGTGCCGAAGTGCGTGGATGGCCTGCTCGTTCCTGTGGCATGCAGCGCCAGCCACGTCGGCTATCAAACTCTGCGCATGGAGCCGGTCTTCATGGCGCTGGGTGAGGCGAGCGGCATCGCTGCCACGGCTTCCCTGGACGAAAAGACCGAAGTACGAGGCGTGAATGTGAGCGCCGTGCGCAAAGAGATCATCAATCGTGGTGGCGTGATCTTGTTTGAGAACACGGCGCTCAAACCCGAAGATCTGTGAGGGATGAAACTCCACCATCAGACACTCGTCGTTGACTGGACCTTTTCAGAACAGACATCCTCAAAACTGAATCACAGCATGAGGTGAGCGTGATGGTGCCCCTGCTCGTGGCGGGTGCGTTTTTTGCGTGCTGGCCCGCCCGCACTACCCATCCTTACGCTCCCGCTGCCGCGCGCGGAACTCCCCCGGCCCGCACCCCACCTGCCGCGCAAACATGCGGCTGAAGTAGTGGCGGTTGGGGAAGCCGAAATCGGCGGCAATTTGATCGATGGTTTTGTCCGTGAGCGCCAGCGCCTCGCCTGCCAGCCGCAGGCGTGTGCTGAGGACATAGGCCGCTGGCGTCTGTCCTAGGTGCTCACGAAAGGCGCGGATGAAGCGCTCCACGCTCATGCCCGCGCGCTCCGCTAAAAACGGATTCGTCAATCGGCTGTGCGGTGCACGTGCGATGAAGGCCAGCACCTCTGCGATTCTCTCCGGCAGCACCGGTGGTGCCTCGCTTTCCAGCGCCGCAAACACCGTGTGCAGCAGCGCTGCGCTCAGGTGATACAGACGGTGATCCCTTAGCTCTGTCTGCGGCTGCCGATGCGTAGCCACGAGCTGCCTGAGCATCGACCTCAGCGCATCATCCACCTCGATGACGATCGGCTCCGGCACCATCTTCACCCCGGGCCTTGCGGTGGTGAAGTGCAGCCAGAAGTGGCTCGCCTTCACCGGACCGCAGCAGTCAAACACCGTGTCCGCCGGAATGAGCACCGCGCACTGCGGCCCCAGCGGAATCTTGCGCCCCTGAAAGAGCAGATGACATCCCGGCTTTGGATTGTGGTAAAAGCGCCAGAAAGGCGAGTCCACCCCCTGATGATTCCAGTCCTCCAGCGCAGGCTGGTAGCCGCTCTCGTGGATCAAAAACGGCGTCCACCCCGACTGCGCCACACGCGCCAGATCCACGCCCCACGGCGTGGTGTAGTTCAGGTATTTGCGACGCGCTGACATGGGCGAGATTAGGAATCAGATACGCGGCGGGAGTGACTTTTCACCAGTTTTGATTCCAACATCCGCAGGATAAGACACAAAACAGCCAAAAAGAGGCACAGACGGCGAGCGTTGTTTCAGGCAGCCTCTTTCCCCATGCATCCCCGGCTTTTCATCCTCGTCCTCGCCTTCCCCGTCCTGCTCTCCGCAGCCGCGCCCGCCAAGAAGGTGAAGTTCAACCGCGATGTGCGGCCCATCCTCTCGGACAAGTGCTTCTTCTGCCACGGCCCTGATCCCAAGAAGCGCGAGGCCGATCTGCGCCTGGACGTGCGTGAGGCCGCTGTGGAGGCCAAGGCCTTCATTCCCGGCAAGGCAGACATGAGCGAGATCATCCAGCGCATCCTCACCACGGATGAGGATGACCACATGCCGCCGGCCAAGTCCAAGCTCGGCGATCTCACCGCCGAGGAGACGTCCATCCTCAAGCAGTGGATCAATGAAGGCGCGGAGTATGAGGCGCACTGGTCCTTCATTCCGCTGAAGGCCGATGCATCCAACCAACGCAGCATCGACGACATCGTCAGCGCCGAACTGGCCGAACGAAACCTCAAGCTCCAACCCGAGGCCGCACCGGAGACGCTCATCCGCCGGCTGAGCTTTGACCTTACTGGCCTGCCCCCATCGCCCAAGGAGATCAGCGGCTTTGTGGCCGAGCATCAGTTTGATGCCAAAGGCAGCATCCAGCATCTCGTCACGCGTCTGCTTGCGTCTCCTCACTACGGCGAACGCATGGCTGTGGACTGGCTGGATGTGGCACGCTACGCCGACAGCTACGGCTTTCAGGTGGACCGCGAGCGCGAGGTCTGGCCCTGGCGCGACTGGGTGGTGAAGGCCTACAACGAGAACCTGCCCTTCGACAAATTCATCACCTGGCAGCTTGCGGGCGATCTGCTCCCCAATCCCACCGATGAGCAAATCATGGCCACTGCCTACAACCGCCTGCACCAGCAGGAAAGCGAAGGCGGCAGCGTCGAAGAAGAGTACCGCGTGGAATACGTGGCCGACCGAGTGCAGACCGTGGCCACCACCTTCCTCGGCCTCACCTTTGAGTGCTCACGCTGCCATGACCACAAGTATGACCCCGTGACGCAGAAGGACTACTACGGCCTCTTCTCCATGCTGCAAAACATCGACGAAGCGGGGCTGTATTCCTACTTCACACCGTCCCCGCCCACACCGGCCATGATGATGATGGACACGCCCGCCAAGGAGAAGCTGGCCGCGCTGAATGCCAAGGTGAAGAAGCTTGAGAAGAAGCTTAGTGATGCGGGCACTCCTGCCCGCACTGCGCTGGAACTGCGGACAGGAGTGCCCGCATCACTGGAAGGCCAGATCGCGCACTTTACGTTTGATGAGGTTAAGGGCAACAAGCTCGCCGACGCGCTGCATCCCCCCCCGCCGCCTGCACCTCCGCAGCCAAAGCCGGTGGCTGATGCGAAGGACAAAACTCCGGCGCAGAAAAAGAAAGACGCCAAGGCCCCGCCTCCCGGCCCCGAGGCTGTGCTGAAAGGCGAAAACAAACTCGTGGCCGGTAAGCTCGGCAATGCCATCCAATTCACGGGTGACGATGCCGTGGACACACCGCTCGGAAACTTCAATCGCCACGATCCTTTCAGCATCTCGCTTTGGATTCAAACACCCGATGAAAAGCAGCGCGCCGTGGTGCTGCACCGCTCCCAGGCTTGGACAGACGCCGCCAGCCGCGGCTATGAGCTGCTCATTGAAGAGGGCCGCATCAAGTGGTCGCTGATTCACTTCTGGCCCGGCAATGCCATCTCCATCCGCACCCAGGCCAAGGTGCCGCTCAAGGAATGGACCCATGTCATCGTCACCAATGACGGCAGCAGCCGCGCCTCCGGCCTCAAGATCTACATCAATGGAAAGCTCGCCACAGTGGATGTTATCAAAGACCACCTCACCAAAAACATCACCGGCGGCGGTCATGACAACATCAGCCTCGGCGAGCGCATGCGCGACCGTGGATTCAAAGACGGTCTCGTGGACGACCTGCGCATCTTCGACCGCGACCTCTCGCTGCCCTTTGATGCGAAACTGCAGCCGCTGCTCGCCGAACTGAAAGCCGCACGCGCCGAAGTCACCGCCTTCGCCGATGCACAAAAGGAAATCATGGTCATGCAGGAGCTGCCGCAGCCCAAGAAAGCCTACCTCCTCACGCGCGGCGAGTATGACAAACGCGCCGAAGAAGTCGGCCCTGCGACACCCGCCTTCCTGCCGCCGATGTCGGCCAATGCTCCGAAGAACCGCCTCGGCTACGCGCAGTGGCTCACCGCACCGAATCATCCGCTGACTGCACGTGTCACCGTGAATCGCATCTGGCTCAGCCTCTTCGGACGCGGCTTAGTGAAAACCACCGAAGACTTCGGCAGCCAGGGCGAGCGTCCCTTGTATCCCGAGTTACTCGACCACCTCGCGCTGAAGCTCATTCAAAGCGGCTGGGATGTGAAGGCGCTGATTCAAGAGATCGTTACCAGCCGCGTGTATCTGCAGCAAAGCATCGCCGATGCTAAGACCATGGCCGACGATCCCGACAACCAGTGGCTTGCACGCGGCCCGCACTTCCGCCTGCCCGCAGAGATGATTCGCGACAACGCCCTCGCCGCCTCCGGCCTGCTCAAGCTGACGATGGGTGGCGCACCCGTCTATCCTTATGAAATGACCGAGGCCTTCAAGCCCATGGGCCCCAGCGCGGGCGATGCCGTCTATCGCCGCAGCCTCTACACCAACTGGCGCCGCACCAGCCCCCCGCCCGCGATGGTCGCCTTCGACGCCCCACGCCGCGCCGTCTGCATCTCCAAACGTGAACGCACTGACTCCCCGCTGCAGGCGCTCATTTTGCTCAATGGTGTACAGTATGTGGAAGCCGCCCGCGTCCTCGGCGAAAAGCTGCATCTCGAAGCCAAGGGCGATGTCTCCAAGATGATCGAACTTGGCTTCCTCCTCTGCCTCAGCCGCAAACCGGATGCGGAGGAGATCAGCATCTGCACTCAGCTATATCAGGAACAGCTCACCCATTTCAAAGCCAAGCCCAAAGAAGCCGAAGAACTGATGAAGATGGGGAATGCGAAGCGGGATGCCTCCATTTCTCTGCCAGAAGCCGCCGCAGCTGCCGTGCTAGGGCAGGCGCTGCTGAACCATGATGCCTGCGTGGTAAAGCGCTGAGATTTTGAACCACTAATCGGACACTAATCTCACACTAATAACCGAATCAAGATCCCGATTCAGACACACCAACCGCCAGGTGTTTTTAAAAATCTCACCCACAAATTCACCAACCCCAAGTCGCAAACTTCTATCCCACCCATCATCATTAGTGTTCCATTAGTGTACGATTAGTGGTTACTTCCAATATCCGACTCATCAAACCGCTTAAGCCCCATGATCATCAAAAGAAAACGCCTGAAGATCGAAATGCGCGAAGACGGCCCCTTCCAGCAGGAAGGTTTTGATCTCATGGCAGCAGTGTTTGATGTGCACAACGAGAACGGGGGCGGTCTGGCAGAAGAAGTCTATCAGGAAAGCCTTGAGATCGAGCTCTCCCTTCGCGGGATTCCATTCACCGCCAAACAGAACCTGGCCATTTACTACAAAGGTCACGAGCTAAAACGCCGCTACGTCCCAGATCTATACGTGCATGATGGCATGGTGGTGGAACTCAAAGCCGTGGCACAGCTTCTTCCCGAGCACGAGGCGCAGCTTTTTAACTACATGCGCCTGACCGGCAAAGAAGTCGGCTACCTCATCAACTTCGCCCCTCTCAAGCGCGTCGAATGGCGTCGCTACGTTTTGTAAACCACTGACATTTGAACCACTAATCGCACACTAATCTAACACTAATAATCAAACCAACGGCCACTCATCACCCAGAGGCACCGCACACCCACAAGCCCCCTCATTAGTGTTCCATTAGTGTACGATTAGTGGTCCCCCTCTTTTTCTACCCTCGCCGCACCACGATCATGAATCCCATCAGCACCAGCCAGTATCATTCAGCAGTTCCAGGGTCTGATCACTTCGGACTGATAAACCGCCGCACCCTCCTCAATCGTTTTGGCATGGGCCTCGGCGGCATTGCGCTCAATGAGCTGCTCGCCCAGGGCTCCGAATCTGTGGACCACGGTGTGCTGGGTGGCACGCACTTTGCGCCGAAGGCGAAGAGGATCATTTATCTCTTCATGTCTGGCGGACCTTCGCATCTGGACTTGTTTGATTACAAGCCGCTGCTGAACAAACGCCATGGCGAGCAGCTTCCCGATTCTGTGCGCGGCACCCAGCGGCTCACGGGCATGTCGGGAAACCAGTCCTCCATTCCGATGGTGGGCTCTCCCTTCAAGTTCACGCAGCATGGGCAGGCAGGGGGATGGTTCAGCGAGCTGCTGCCGCACACCGCCAGCATCGCGGACGACATCTGCGTCGCGCGCTCGATGTTCACGGAGTCCATCAATCACGGCCCCGGTGTCACCTTTTTCCAGACCGGCACCCAGATCCCCGGACGTCCTAGCTTTGGCTCGTGGCTGAGCTACGGCCTGGGGGCGGAGAATGCGAATCTGCCTTCATTCACGGTGCTCATCACCAAGGGCAAAGGCGGCCAGCCGCTCGGCTCTCATCTGTGGGGCAGCGGCTTCCTGCCGACCAAGCACCAGGGCGTACTCTTCCGCGCGGCGAAGGATCCGGTGCTGTATCTTGGCAATCCGGCAGGCGTCAGTGCGGACAGCCGCAGGCTGATGCTGGATCGCCTCAAGGAGTTGCACGAGCACCAGTTCGCCGGCACGCCGGATGCGGAGATCCAGAACCGGATCGACCACTACGAGATGGCCTTCCGCATGCAGACCAGCATCCCGGAAGTGACCGACCTCAGCGACGAACCCCAGCACATCCTCGACAGCTACGGCCCGGATGTGAAGACACCCGGCACCTTTGCCGCGAACTGCCTACAGGCGCGACGCCTCGCCGAAAAAGGCGTGCGCTTCATCCAGCTCTACCACCAGGACTGGGACCACCACGGCGGCCTGCCCGGTGCGCTGCCAAAGCTCTGCAAAGAAACCGACCAGCCCGCCGCTGCCTTGGTGAAGGACCTCAAGCAGCGGGGACTGCTCGAAGACACCCTCGTCGTCTGGGGCGGCGAATTCGGCCGCACCGCTTACTGCCAGGGCAAGATCAGCACCAACTTCGGTCGCGACCACCACCCTCGCTGCTTCAGCGCCTGGTTCGCCGGCGGCGGCATCAAGGCGGGCTCCGTCTATGGCGAGACCGACGACTTCGGCTACAACACCGTCAAAGACGGACTCCACATCCACGACTTCCACGCCACTCTGATGTATCTCCTCGGCATCGACCACGAGCGGCTGACTTACAAGTTCCAGGGCCGCCGTTACCGGCTAACGGACATCCACGGAAAGGTACAGAAGGGGCTGCTGGCCTGACATTGAGCCCTGGGCTCCAACTCGCCACTATCGGCACACCTCAGCCGGGATTCGTCATTTTCGCACCATCCCTGCCGCTTGCTCTGGCCTGAATCCGGTGTTCATTGCCCATCCCCTTTCATGAGCCAAGCCCGCACCGCCAAACAGCACCGCAAAACCGCCGAGACGGACATTGAGATCGAGCTCAATGTCGATGGTTCCGGCAAATCGCAGATCGACACCGGAGTGCCGTTCTTCGACCACATGCTCACGCTGTTCAGCAAGCACGGCCTGTTTGACCTCAAGGTGAAGGTCGTGGGTGACATCGAGGTGGACTACCACCACACCGTCGAAGACACTGGCATCGTCCTGGGCAACTGCTTCCGCGAAGCCCTCGGCAACAAGGCTGGCATCACGCGCTACGGCTTCTTCCTCCTGCCCATGGATGAAACCTTGGCCGAGGTGGCGATGGACCTCAGCGGCCGCGCCTTCCTCAGCTACCATGCGCCAGAGCGCGTCGAGGCCATCGGCGGCGTGAACCGCTTCAGCTACCAGCTCGTGGAGGAGTTTCTCCGCGCCTTCTCTTCCAGCCTGCTGGCCACCCTCCACGTCGAGATCCGCCGTGGCCGCGATGCGCACCACATGGCCGAGGCCATCTTCAAAGGTCTGGCCCGCGCACTGGATGCCGCCACCAAGCTCGATCCCCGCGTCACTGGCATCCCTAGCACGAAAGACGTCCTGTGATGAAACTCGGAGTGCTTGATTACGGCGGCGGAAACCTCCGCAGCGTGCTGAATGCCTTTGATGCGATCGACGCCCACGCAGACCTCGTCACAAAGCCGGAAGACTTCGCGTCCATCGACGTGCTCGTCTTTCCTGGCCAGGGCGCGTTTGGCGACTCCATCCGCATCCTCAAAGAGACTGGCCTGTGGGAGCCCCTGCAGGCCTGGCTCAAGGCGGAAAAGCCCTACCTCGGCATCTGCCTGGGCTACCAGCTCCTGTTTGAAAGCAGCGAGGAATCCCCTGGCGTGGAAGGCCTCTGCGTGGCCAAAGGCCAGGTGAAAAAGTTCGATCCCGCCAGCGGCCTCAAGATCCCGCACATGGGCTGGAACGTGGCGCAGTGGGAGCCCGCGCAGGCTGCGGTCTGGTCCGGACTGCCGAATCCGACTCACATCTACTTTGTGCACTCGTACTACCCGGATGTGCAGGATGAATCTCTAGCGCTCTGCCGCACTGACTACGGAGTGAGCTTCATCAGCGGCATCGCGAAGAAGAATCTCGTGGCTGTGCAGTTTCATCCGGAGAAAAGCCAGGAAGCTGGACTTACACTGCTGCGGAATTCTCTGCAGGTGCTGAAGACGCAGGCCCAGATCGAGTAAAAGCAGCCGACTCCAAACCAAGGGTGGGCTTTTGGGGGCCAATCTTGGTCAAGGGGCCAGCTGTGCAGCGATGTTGCGGAGGGTTGCCTGATCCTCCTTGCAGAGGCGTGACAAGGGCACATTAAAAAACTTGCCGTCTGAGCGCTTGAAGCGGCCGGTGTCTTGGGATGCAGTGGTAAAGCCTTCAAAAGAAGCACGCATGACGCGACCTGTGGGGTCTTTCCAGTCGCGCATGGGCGTGGGCAGGACAACTTCAGCCTCTGTCGAGGCCAGAGCCAGAATGCTTCCAGCCAGTCTCTGATCCCGGCTCAGAGCAGGCAGCACCGCACCGGCCGCGTGCGGTTCAAAGTATTTCTCCAGCCGGGCCTGAGCTTCAGCTTCCGAGTAGCGGTGCTCAATCCCCCTGTCCCATTGTTCATTTTCCACATTCGCCTTCAGCAGGGTGGCATCAGGCAAGCCGCCTTCGACCACTTCATCGTAGAGAGCCACTCCTCGCACCCCCACCACCACGAGCCGAGGCTGTGGCTGCAGCGTCGCGGCCTGCCTGCAGGCCTGCGTCCATGCCATCCCTGTCATGAAACGCCTGGCCTCTTTATCAAAATTCCGCAATCCGGGCACATGCACCATGAACACACAGGACTCAGGATTGATCTGGCAGTAGCTCAAAAACTTATCATTGGAGAGGCCGAAAAAAGAGCTTGTCTCCGGCTTCTGCACTCCGAGCTCACGCTCTCTTCTGACTTTCTCTGAAAAATTCTCCGCCAGTCTTTCCGCAATGGGCGTGTTTCCGTAGCCCGTCTTGCCTTTGTCGGTATCGATCAGGCGGTTTGCCTCCATGTAGGCCGCCTTTGCCGGGCTGGGAGGTGCCATCAATTGAGTCTTGCTGATGAAATCCACCACCGGCCTGCCATAGGAGAGAACCGTCAGCACACAGGCGGTGACGACCGTCAGAACGGTCCAGCGCGGTGGAGAAATCGAGAACAATGAGTGAGAGATGTAGAGCACCACCGGACGCTGTGTGTCCGTGTCCAAGTACATCTTCTTTTTCGGCCTGCCGATGGTTTTTCCATAAAGCCAGACGGTCAGGGCCGCGCCCCAGGCATAGGCGGGCACCACCAGAAACGAGAGCAACTCAGAATGCGAGACCGCATGAACATATGCCGCCGCACGCCCCAGAACCAAGGCACCCAGAATGCCGAAAATCGCAATTAAGAAACCATGTCCTTTCCAGATAAGCATGGCCGCCTCATAACATAAAACCGGCTTCCATCTAATTATTTTTTATATTCACCCTCAACATTTGCCCAGAGCCAGTCATCTTGTGACAAATCTGTGATAGGCATACGCCCATATTCAGACATAGGACATCTTCAAGATAACGGATGTGCAGATGCCTCGTCTGAGTGAGGTAAATAGCACCTAGCATGCCAGGCCAATCCTGTGGCGGCTACTTGGCAGATGAAGTCTGAGCGCCATCCTGCCCCTCGTCTGCCGGCAGATCCGGCAGCGGTGGCGGCAGGTTGTCGATGATATTGAGCAGCGGCACACCGCGCTCCACGGTCTTGTCCAGACGGAAGTAGAGGAGCGGGCTGCAGCGCAGCTTCACGCGCTTGTAGAGATCCCGCTGCAGATGGCCACGGGCCTTGTTGAGCTTTTCGACAGCGGCCTCCTGCTGATGAGGCTTGCCGAGAACGCCCACGTAAACAAAGCACTGCCTCATGTCCGGCGTCACGCTCACCTCATGGATGGTGACGAAGCAATTCTCGATCCGGAAATCCTTCTCGATGATGGTGCCCAGCTCACGCCGGATGAGCTCGCAGACTTTTTCGACTCGGAGGGACATTAGAGAGTTTGGGCGATCTTTTCGAGCTCGTAGCACTCAATGACGTCGTTTTCTTCGTAGTCGCTGAAGCCGGAGAGCTTGATACCGCACTCCAGGCCGTTGCGCACTTCGTTGACTTCGTCCTGGAAGCGGCGAAGCGTTTCGAAGCCGCCGTCGTATACTGCCTGTCCGTCACGCAGCACGCGGGCGCGCTGCTTGCGGTTCATGACGCCATCGGTGACCACGGAGCCACCCACAAAGCCCTTGTTGACCTTGAAGACCTGCTTCACGCGAGCGTGGCCGATGACCTTTTCGCGGGTGATCGGATCCAGCAGACCGGCCATGGCTTCCTTCACCTGGTCGATGAGTTCATAGATGATGGAGTAGAGCTTGATCTGAACTGTCTCGCGTTTGGACACAGTCAGCGCCTTGTTTTCCACCTTCACATTGAAGCCGAGAATGATCGCGTCCGAGGCACTGGCCAGCAGCACGTCGCTCTCGTTGATCGCGCCCACCTCCTTGTGCAGGATGTCCAGGTTGCACTTGTCGCTCGGGATGTCGGTAAGGCACTTGGCCACAGCTTCGACGGAGCCCTGAACGTCGCACTTGAGGACGATCTTGAGGGCCTTCTTGTTGCTGTCCTCGATGCTGGCAAAGAGATGCTCCAGAGTGGAGCGGCGCGGCACGCTGAGCTTCTTCTGGCGGATCTCCTCCAGGCGCTCCTCGCTGAGCTTCTTCACATCGCGCTCGTTGTTCATCACCACCACTTCATCGCCCACATGGGGCATGTCGCTGAAGCCGATGACTTCGCAAGGCATGCCAGGAAGCACTTCCTTGATGGTCTCGCCGCGGTCGTTGATCAGAGCCTTGACCTTGCCCCAGTAAGGGCCGCAGATGAAGGGCTGGCCAACCTTGAGAGTACCCTGGCCGATGATGACCGTGGCCACCGGGCCCTTACCAGCCACCATCGAGGACTCGATGACGGTGGCGCGTGGAGAGGCTTTCGGGTCCGCCTTGAGCTCCAGCACTTCGGCCTGGAGGCTCATGGTGTCCAACAGGTTGTCGAGGCCCAGGCCGGTCTTGGCGGAGACCTCCATGCACTCGATCTCACCACCCCAGTCCACCGGCGCCAAGCCGATGTCCTGCAGCTGGCTCTTCACCCGCATCACGTTGGCCGTGGGCAGGTCACATTTGTTGATGGCCACCATGAGCTGCACGCCTGCCGCCTTGGCATGGCTGAGCGCCTCCTTGGTCTGGGGCATGATGCCGTCATCTGCGGCCACCACGAGCACCACGATGTCCGTCACATTGGCACCGCGTGCACGCATGGCGGAGAAAGCCGCATGGCCGGGGGTGTCGATGAAGGTGATGGGCCTGCCGTCGTGGAAAATGCAATAGGCACCGATGTGCTGGGTGATGCCGCCCGCCTCTCCGGCGGTCACGTGCGTCTTGCGCAGGGCATCGAGGAGGGAGGTCTTGCCATGGTCCACGTGGCCCATGAAGGTGATGATGGGAGCGCGAAGCTGAAGCTTTTCCTGCTCCACCTCTTCGACCACCTGAGCCACGGGCTCGACGATGACTTCCTCCACCTTGTGCACGCCCGCGCCTTTTTCGCGCTTTTCGCGCTCCAGCTTGAAGCCGTGCTTTTCGCAAATTTTCTCGGCGATCTCGATGTCCACCGCCTTGTCAGCGCTGGCAAAGACCTTGAACGCAATCAGGTCAGAAATGATCTTGAAGGGCTTCAGGCCCATCTTGTCCGCCAGATCCTTGACGATGATCGGGGGCTTCAGGTGAATAATCTTCTCGCCATTATCGCCGACCTCAAACTCAGGCACGGGAATGTCCGTGGGCGGCGCATGCACGATCGGCACGATGGGCTTCGGCGGTGCGGGCTCTTCCTTCAGCAGGGAGATCGGTGGCAGAGCGCTCTGCTGCACAGCCTCTTCCACCGGACGACGGCGCTTGGGCTTTTCGCTCTCTTCAAAGAGATTCAGCGCAGCGGCTTTGCGCTCATCCAGCGTCGGCTTGGCCGGTGCTGCCGGCTCGGGGGCCGGGGCGGGTGCGGGCTCTGCGGCCTTCTTGGTGGCACCCAGCGGCGGCAGGGAGGTTTCCTTCAGCGGGCCGCGGTTTCTTGGCTTCTTTTCCTCAATCAATGACAACACCTTCCCCTTCGATTCCTGGGCGGAAGTGGTGCTGTCTGCAGGCAGCACCTCACCGACAGCGTCGTCGGTCTGGGGCTTGCTCTTTTTCGAGGATGAAGGCTTGCTGGGAGGCATGAGAGGCTGGGATCGGGCGAGCTACGGCGTGAGAGTCGGGCTGGTCTGAGGTTTGGGTTTGTGAAAAAAGTGTGTTCATGGCGGCACAGGGGCTGGCTCCTAGGCGGGAGCAGAAGCATGTGCTGCGGCTTTGTCGAAAATCTGCTGTGCCAGACCGGTGTCACCGTCAAGCACCTCGGCGATGTCGCTCACTTCCACGCCGGTGGCCAGAGTGTTGAGATCGCCCATGCCGCCCTGGGTGAGCTTGAGCGCCACGTCTTCGGAGATGCCCAAGGCATCCACGAGGTGGTGCACTGCGCTGCCCATCTGGCCTTCAAAGACCTCGGAGGCGTGCTCGTCCTTCTCAATGATGAGGTCCATGCCCACCAGGCGGGAGGTCAGGCGGGCGTTTTGGCCGCGACGACCGATGGCCTTGGAGAGATCCTCCTCGCTCACCGTCAGGCGAGCCTGCTTCTTGTCAGGGCTCACGTGAATGGAGATGACCTTGATGGGCTTGAGCGCCTCGCGCACGAACTCAGCAGGGTCGGACTTCCAGCGGATGATGTCCACCTTCTCGTTGTTCAGTTCGCGAACGATGTTCTTCACGCGTGCGCCGCGCAGGCCCACGCAGGCACCCACGGGGTCCACCTTTTCGTCGGCGCTGTGCACGGCGACCTTGGTGCGGTAGCCGGCCTCACGAGCAATGCTGGCGATCTCGACCGTGCGGTCGCCGATCTCGCTGACTTCAAATTCAAACAGGCGGCGAACAAAATTGGGATGTGCACGGGAGAGCACGATCTCGGGCCCGCGGCCGCTGTCTTTTTCCACCGCCTTCACGTAGAAGCGCATGCGGTCACCCGGGGTGTAGTCTTCCGTGGCCACGCGCTCCTTGGAGGTCATGACGCCTTCAAACTTGCCCAGATCCACGACCACGTCGGACTTTTCAAAGCGGCGCACCACACCGCTGACGACGTCGCCGGTACGGTCCTTGAATTCCTCGTAGAGGTTTTCTTTTTCGGCCATGCGCAGGCGCTGCAGCATGGTCTGCTTGGCCGTCTGCGCCGCGATGCGGCCCATGTTGTTGGGGGTGACTTCGACCTCGATTTCGTCGCCAAGGACGGCGTTCTTGTTGAAGCGCTTGGCCAGCGCGAGGGGGAGCTCCTCCCAGCGATTGGCCACAGTCTCCACGGCGATCAGCTTGGCAAAAGCCTTGATCGTCCCCTTGTCGGGGTCGATGTCGATGCGCAGCTCACGAGCCGGGCCGATGCTCTTTTTAGAAGCGGCCAGCAATGCCTGTGACAGGGCCTCGACCATCTTGAGACGGTCGATTCCTTTCTCTTTCTCGTAGTAATCGAAAAGGGCTTTGAGTTCGCTGATCATATGAAAATCTTGATTTCACCAGACAAAAAAGAGCGGGGACGGGCCCCACTCTCGCCGTAAAAAAACGCTTATTCTGTCCGAGAAGAGATTGATCATAGAGGAGCGCCACAAATCAGCAACCAAAAAATTGGCCCAAGCTCTGCCGTTTCCTCGGGCGTTTTCAGCAGCCCGTGAATCTGGTATGCAGCCTTCATTTTGAAGGCCCTTGCAGGTGTAAACACGCCTCCAACACTGTTTCCACCGCTTTCCCTGCCCTGCTGAACCCCCATCATCCGCCCATGGATGAACACCTTAGCCATTCCCCCTTGGCAGGCACGTTTTTCACCGAGCCACCCCTAGGATAAGGCACTCACTTTTGAGACGCGATCTCATCAGCTGAGTAAAAACCCGCTCGGTGGTGACTGGAGCCCGCCTGCCCCCCCTCCCGGAACCTGTGACCATGTGCAGCAGCTTCCCTGAAGGTTTGAGCCTCACACCGCGTTCACCCCTGATGCGCCAACCCACCGCCGCCCTGATCTCCTGTCTCGCCCTTTACCTTTGCGCACCCGTCTCCGCCGCCCCGGCGCAACCCAATATCGTCGTCATCTTCATGGACGACATGGGCTATGCCGATGTGAGCTGCTTTGGTGCGCAGGGTTACCAAACACCGAACATCGACAAACTGGCAGCCGAGGGGCGCAAGTTCACCAACTTCCATGTGGCGCAGCCGGTGTGCAGCGCCTCGCGCACCGCGCTGCTGACCGGCTGCTACCCCAACCGCCTGGGCATGCACGGCGCGCTGGGACCGAATGCCAAACACGGCATCAACTCCAATGAGATGACCCTGGCCGAACTGGTGAAGCAGAAAGGCTACGCCACAGCTGCCGTGGGCAAGTGGCACCTCGGCTCCCTGCCGCAGTTCCTGCCCACCCAGCACGGATTTGACCAGTACTACGGCATCCCCTACTCCAATGACATGTGGCCTTTCCACCCCCAGGCCAAGAAGGGCGCCTACCCCGACCTGCCGATGTATGAAGACGACCACGTGGTGGATGCCAACGTGACCCCCGAGGACCAGACGCGCCTCACGACTGACTACACCGCACGCGGCGTGCAGTTTATCGAGAAGCACAAGGACAAGCCCTTCCTGCTCTACCTGGCGCATAGCATGGTGCATGTACCGCTTTTTGTGAGCGAAAAATACCAAGGCAAATCCGGCAAGGGGCTCTTTGCGGATGTGATGATGGAGGTGGACTGGTCCGTGGGCCAGATCATGGACACACTGAAGAAAAATGGCCTGGAGGACAACACCTGGGTCATTTTCACCTCCGACAACGGCCCCTGGCTGAGCTACGGCGACCACGCTGGCAGCGCAGGCCCGCTGCGCGAGGGCAAAGGCACCTGCTGGGAAGGCGGCACCCGTGTGACGGGCATCATGAAATGGCCCGGCAAAATCCCCCCCGGAACCACCACTGACACCATGATGATGACGATCGACCTCCTGCCCACCATCGCAGGAGTCATCGGCGCCAAGCTGCCAGACCACAAGATCGACGGCCTCGACTGCTGGCCCATCGTCTCGGGAGCGCCTGACGCCAAAAACCCGCACGACTTCTACGCCTTCTACTATGAGCAGAACCAACTGCAGGCCATCAGCAGCGGCGACGGCCGCTGGAAGCTCCAGCTACCCCACACCTACCGCAGCCTGCCACCCGATACCCCCAAGGCCACCGGCGGCAAGCCCGTGAACTACGTGCCCGTGAAAATCGAGCAGCCCGAGCTGTACGATCTTTACACCGACCTCAGTGAGTCAAAGAACCTCGCCGTCCAGAATCCCGACGAAGTCGCCCGACTGCAGAAGCACGCCGAAGCCATCCGCGCGGAGCTGGGAGACAGCCTCATGAAGATGCCCAAGGGCAGCGGAACGCGGGAGGCGGGGAAGTAGCGCGAGCCTGAGAGCTCAAACTTCGTTCCCCTTTAAGGTCATGTCGCATGCGAAAGAGCACCGTCGTGCCACGAGATACCATATTATACCACGACCAAAAACATAAAATATTGGATCGCGAGGCGATATATGAAGCAGTTCCCGTGCCTATTTCACAAAAAAAGTTGCCTCTCCCGGTGGCATGACTAGCATCGCGGCGGCTCCAACCAAGCCACGGCCCCAACCAGGCCGTTTTCCCAACCAGCCGCCCATCCAACCAACCATGACCCAGCCCCTGCTGAAAAGCACCGGGAGCGGGGCCGCACGGATTTTATCCGCGCCGGCCGTGCTCGCATTTGCCACCACCACCACAGCCAGCGCTGCAGACACTCCTGCCGCCAGCACGATCAACAGCGGGGACACCGCGTGGCTGCTGGTCTCCACCGCTCTGGTGCTCTTTATGATGATCCCCGGCCTAGCGCTGTTTTACGCCGGGCTCGTGCGTGCCAAGAACATCCTCTCCATCCTGATGCAGTGCTTTGCGCTCACCGCTGTGCTGAGCCTGGTGTGGCTGGCCTGCGGCTATTCCCTATCCTTCTCAGATGGTGGCGCCCTTTTCGGCGGCCTGGGCAAGGCCTTCCTGAGCGGCGTCTCCACCACCTCCACGCGCAGCGACTGCCCCACCATCCCTGAGCTGCTGCACTTTGCCTACCAGATGATGTTCTTCCTCATCACGCCCGGGCTTTTCATCGGTGCCTTTGCGGAACGCATGAAGTTCAAGGCCATCCTCATTTTCAGCATCGTTTGGAGCCTGCTGGTGTATGTGCCCTGCTGCTATGGCGTGTGGCACAAGGCCGGGGCCTTCTTTGGCCTTAGCGGGGTGATCGACCTCGCAGGCGGCATTGTCGTGCACATCACTGCAGGGGTGGCCGCGCTTGTAGCGTGCATCATGGTGGGCCCCCGCAAGGGCTTTCCCAGCGCTCAGTTCATGCCGCATAATCTGCCCCTGACCATCACCGGCGCTGGCATGCTCTGGGTGGGCTGGTTTGGGTTCAATGCGGGCAGCCAGCTGGCAGCCAACGGTGCAGCAGCGATGACGCTCGTGGTCACACACCTGTCCGCCTGCGCTGCTGCCGTCACGTGGATGCTGATCGAGTGGCTGCGCAACGGCCACCCGAGCGCCCTCGGCATCGCCACGGGCTGCATCGCCGGACTGGCGGCCATCACCCCTGCCTCAGGCAAGGTGGGTCCGATCGGCGCGGTGTGCATCGGCGCCATCTCCGCCTGGGTCTGCTGGCTGGCGTGCGCCAAGCTGAAAAACAAATTCCGCTATGATGACTCCCTGGACGTCTTTGGCGTGCACGGCGTCGGCGGCTTTGTGGGCACCATGCTGGTGGCCGTGTTTGGCTCCACGAGCTTTGCCGGCGGCCTGGGAGACTTTAGCATCGGCTCCCAGCTGGTCACGCAAGGCCTGGCGTCCCTTTACACCATCTTGCTTTCCGGTGTCTTCAGCTATGCCATCCTGAAGGTACTGGACCTCACCATCGGTCTGCGAGTCAGCCCTGAGGAGGAGAGCCAGGGGCTCGACCTCGCTGAGCATGGTGAGACGGCCTACAACGACTAGCACTTCCCCAAACACCTGCGGACCGTAGCAGCCATCACTGCTACGGTCTGTTTCTGCCCAGGCGATACCTCCAGCAGCTTTTTTACGAATGCCAGATTGCGAATTGTGTTTCAGGCGCACATAGGATTAAATTCGCTTTCCCCTTTTTTTCGCCCCACCACCCCCTTTCTCCTTCCCAGTCATGATTGATGTACAGGACCTCACCAAGCAGTATGCCGGGCGCACTGCGGTGAACCACATCTCCTTCCGGGTGGAGCCCGGCGAGATCGTGGGATTTCTCGGCCCCAATGGCGCTGGAAAATCCACCACCATGCGCATCCTCAGCGGCTACATGCCGGCCACCTCCGGGCGTGCCAGCGTGGCGGGTTTTGATGTCTTCCACCAGTCCATCCAGGTGCGGCAAAACGTGGGCTACATGCCCGAAAACGCGCCGCTCTACTCCGACATGAAGGTCAAGGAGTACCTCCGCTTCCGAGCCGAGCTCAAGGGCCTCTCCGGCCTGTCGATGCGCCGCCGCATTGGCGAAGTCATGGAGCTGACGGGCGTCACGGACATGCGCAAGCGCCTCATCGGCAATCTTTCCAAAGGCTACCGTCAGCGTGTCGCCCTGGCGGACGCCCTCGTGCACAAGCCCAAGCTGCTGATTCTGGACGAGCCGACCAACGGACTCGATCCGGTCCAGATCCGTCATGTGCGTGACCTGCTGCGCAGCCTCAAGTCCAAGCATACGGTGCTTCTGTCCACCCACATCCTGCATGAGGTGGAGCAGAGCTGCGACCGCGTCATCATGATCAATCAGGGGCGGATCCGCGCGAATGACACGCCGGAAAACCTGACCCGGCAGCTGCGCTCCACCACACTGCTGCATCTGGAGCTCGAAGGCAGCGGCCCGGTGACCGAAAAACTCGCCGCCCTGCCCGGCGTGCGGAAGGCCACTGAGGAACCCCTGCTCGTACACCCCTGGCGGCGCTACACCCTGCGGGTAGAACCCGACCAGGATGTGCGCGAGGCCCTGCTGACTCTGGCGACCGCGCAGAAGTGGCGCATCCGCGAGATGCACCGCCAGCTCCCCACATTGGAGGATGTGTTTGTCGAGTTCTCGATGAACGCAGGCACCCCCTCAGACATTCCCACCCACGTCCTATGAGGCTCTTCTGGATTTTGCTCAAAAAGGAGCTGCACGCATTCTTTGTCTCCCCTGTGGCCTACGTCGTCCTGGCACTGGCCATGGTGCTCAACGGCTTTGCCTTCCGCGCCGCGCTTTCCGTGTTGGAGAGCGCCCCGAGCGAGGGGTCCATCGTCAGCTGGACCTTCCATGCCATGTGGTTCTGGCTCTCCTACTTTTTCATCTTCCCGCTGCTCACGATGCGCCTGTTTTCGGAGGAGAAAAAGCTCGGCACCCTGGAGACGCTCTTCACCGCGCCTGTGCGCGCCTGGCAGGTGGTCGGAGCCAAGTACCTGGCATCCGTCATTGTTTACTGCGTCCTCTGGCTGCCCAGCCTATTCAATTTCAAGTTTGCCCACTGGATCTCCGCCGGCCAGGTGGAACTGCCGCCCGGAGCCATCGCGGGTGCCTACATCATTCTCGTGGCCATGGGCATGTTTAACCTGGCGGTGGGCTGCTTTGCGTCTGCGCTGACGTCCAATCAGATCGTGGCCGCCATCATCTCCTTCACCCTGAGCCTGCTGCACTTTCTGCTGGGGGTCTTCATCATGGTCGTGGGACACAAGATCTCGGACACGATCGTGGAAGTGGTCAACTACTTCGCCGCCACCGAGCACATCCGCATCTTCACCGCAGGCCTGATCGACAGCCGTCCCATCATTTACTACCTCAGCATGTCGCTGCTGTTCCTCTCCTTCACCCATCACGTGGTGGAGTTCCGCCGCTGGCGCCCGTGATATCCCTGAGCCCGCACGCACACCACCATGCAGGACACTGAACAGACTCCATCCCAGCAGGAAGCCGCCCCGAGCCCGGAGGCACCTGCGCCCGCAGCCCCCGCCATGCCCAAGCGCGGCGGAATCGGCCTCAACGTCGCCATCCAGATCTTTCTGGCCCTGGCGCTCTTTGCCGGAGTGAACCGGCTGAACTACTACCACTACTGGCGCTGGGACATGAGCCCGAGCCAGGACTACACGCTGAGCCCCGCCACCCTGAAGTATCTCGACAGCCTCTCCCGCGATGTGCAGATCTACATCGTCTTTGGCCGCGACTCCAAGGTGTATGGTGACATCCAGTCGCTGCTGGAGGAGTACCGCAGCCACGGCCGTCAGCGCATCAAGGTGCGCTCGATTGATCCGGTGCGCGACATTGAGCGCGCCGAGCAGCTCAAGGCAGACACCGGGCTGTCTCTGGCTCAAAACGGCGTTCTGATCCGTTGTGGCGTGAACAAGCGCTTCATCACGGAGGATGAACTGGTCGTGCGCGAGAAAGGCACCAGCACGAACAAGCAGATCACCGAATTCCGCGGAGAGGACGCCATCTCCTCCGCCCTCATCTCCGTCGTGGAAGGCCGCATCCGCCGCTTCTACTACGTCGTCGGCAAAGGCAGCCGCACCGGCCAGGGGCAGGATGACGCCTACAATGCCTCGATCGAGCTCGGCAAGCAGCAGAACTTTGAGGTGATTCAGGTCAATCTCTCTGAAGTGGCCCACATCCCCACGGATGCCGACGGCCTGCTCATCCTCGGCCCCCGTTACGACCTCTCCGAGCGTGAGATCTCCATGCTCAATGACTACTGGCGCACCAAGCGCGCCGGCATCTTCATCATGCTGGACCCCAGCGGTGAAACCACCCGCCTCAATGGCTTTCTCACCGCCAACGGCGTGCGCCCACGTGGAGACCGTGTGCTCTGCGCTGAGAGCACCAGCACCGGTGCCAGGAAGGAATACACCGTGCTCGGGGAATTCGTCAAAGACGTGCCTTTCACCCGCCACCTCACGGCCTCAGCCATCACCCTGGCGGGGCAGAGCGAGTCTCTAGAAATCAAAAAAGACAGCCCGGAGCTCAAGGAGCAGTCCATCACCCCAAGCCCGCTGATCCAGGCCTCCCCCCGCTTCTGGGGAGAGCGCCAGTTCCTCGAAGAGCTGCCCATCGTGGACGAGGAAGACACCCTGCCGCCCATCTACGTGGCGGCCAGCGTCGAACGCGGCGCCACTGCCGACGAAACCCAGCGCGCCAACAGCTCCCGCATGGTCGTGGTGGCGAATGCCACGCTCCTCGACAAACAGACCATGCTCTCGATCAGCCACGACTTCGTCGCCGCAGGCGTCAACTGGCTGATGAACCGGGAAGATTTCATCGGCATCCCTGCCAAGGCCCGCCATTCCTACCGCATCCAGCTCACAGACAGGCAGCATGAGCTGATTTTCTGGATCACCTCCATCACGCTGCCGGGCATCGTTCTTGGCCTTGGGCTCATGATCTGGGCCAGCCGCCGCGCCGCCTGAGCACCACACGTCCCTCCTTTCTCCAAGCATGAGCGCACGCACCACCCTCGTTCTCTTCCTGCTCGTGGCCGCCATGGGCGCGATCATCCTCGGCATCGAGCGCTACTTCCCCTCCGCCATTGACATCCGGAATGTCCGTCGTGGCCCCACCCGATTTGAAAAGGAGAAGGTCACCCGCGTGGAGGTGCTCACTGCAGACAATACACCGCTGAACTTTTCTCGTGATGGAGCGGCCTGGAAGCTGCAGCAGCCGTTTGAAGACCTGGCGGACCCTGAAAAGGTGGCCGCGCTCATCATTACCCTCCACGAAGTGGAATGGATTGAGCGCATCCACCGCGAGGAGTTTGACGATGCCGAATGGCAGAAGACCGGACTGGACAAGCCCCGCTTCAAAGTCCGCCTCTTCTCCGCAGACTCCCCACTCTACGAATGCTGGTTTGGCTCTCCCGGCGTCGTGGAAAACAGCCTCTACATCGGCATTCCCGAACATGGGGGAGAAACGGCCTGGTACCTCGCCAAGAGCAATGCTCCCGCCGTGCTGCAAATCCCTGCTCTCTCCTGGCGAGATCCGAAGCTCCTCCGCCTGCCCGCTGAAGTGATCACGAGCATCACGCTCACCCAGCCCTCCGGCCAGATCACCCTTGCCCGTGAAAACGAGCACTACCCCTGGCAGCTGGAGAAGCCGCTGAAGACCCGTGGCAGCAAGGAGCGGATCACCGAGCTTCTTTCCGCGATCCTCAACATCGAGATCACCGAAGCCAAGGACGCCGCCCATGCCACCGCGCTGGAGAGCAGCAAGACGCCGCACGCAGACGAGATCAAAGTCACGATCGAGTCTAAAACCCGGGGTCGAACCTATGAATTTACGCTCAAAAAGCCAGCCGATGAAAAGCAGGCCACCACCACGGCCACAACAGCCTACCGCAAGCCATCCTTTACCGTCGTCGCCAAAAACCTGCTGTCACTGTGGGTGACTCCCAATGAGCTGAGAGATCACCTCCTGGCCCAAATCGACGGAGAGCATCTGGATTTTCTCACGATCAACAGCAAGACACACCCTGAAGTCAACCTGCGCAACGAAGGCGGCTCGTGGTATCTGCAGCGCCACGGCAAATGGGATGCCGCCAACGGAGATCGTGTGGCCCGCTGTCTGAACGCGCTGAACACCTATGAAATCCTGGACTTTGCCGCTGACACCGCCGCCGACCTGGCTCCCTACGGCCTGAATGATCCCTTTCAGACCATCACGTGGACGCCACAGCGTTACAAACCGATCAAGCTGATGTTTGGCCACAATGCCGAGAGCACTCAGTTCTTTGCCAAATACGACTCCGAGCCCTTCATCTACCGTATTGACGCCTCGCTGCTTCCCTCCATCCCGCCCGATGGCATCAAGTGGAAGGGCCTCGGCGCACTCCGTTTCACGACGTTTGCCCTCCGCCGCATCAGCCTCGCCCAGGGTGCCCTGGCACCTGTGGTGCTGGACTACAATCCGGTGACGGCCGAATGGAAGGCCAACCGCGGCGGGCGCGATGTCACGGCCGAGATCGACCGTGTGAAGGCAGACCAGCTCGCAGGAAACCTTTCTCGTTTCACCGTGCATGACTGGGCCGTGGACCGCACCGATGCGCTGCAGGCCCTGAAGACGCCCTTTCTCACCATCCAGATCGTGCTGGGAGAGCCCGGACGCACGGATGGCCCTGTGCGCGAGGTGGAGATCCTTTTCTCCCCCACGCAGCCCAACGCCAACACTGCCTTCTATTTCGGCCAGGTGAAAGACGACCCGGACATCTTCTACATGACCAGCAGCGGTCTTTTGCAGATCGCGGGCATCAATGTATTCAAGCCCAAGCCCACGAAGTAGCGGATTCTCAGAATGAGAGTGGCTGGAGCCAGGGGTGGCTGAAGTTTCGTTATTCGCCGTTTCTGCTTATCCAGGGTGTATGGGCCAAACGGCGCGCCGAGAGGTGGAATGAAGAGAGCAAACGGAGTGTGAGGCCAAAGAAGTTGAAAACGGACTGCACTGGGGCACCAGCATTCCATGATGCCTGCCAAATGGAATGGCGGAGTGCGATCGCACACGCTCGCGCATCCACCAGCACGCCATCGCACATCCGCGAATCCGCTGCAGATGGGGGGATCAAGATGATCCCCCTGCTCGTGCTTCTGCCAGCAGACCTGTTTTCAGCGCAGCGCAATTGAGATCTACGCATGCCGTCCGGCCAGCGAAAGCTGGCAGCTGCGTTTCCCCCTTCGCTCTCCGAGCTACGGAGGATGAGCTGTGCCTCATTCCGCGAATGGACTCAAAATAGCACCGCGGCGCTCGCGCCAAATTGGCAGTGCGCTCGCGCTTATGAACGGCGCATACCGGCAGTCGTCGCTTTGGAACAAAGACGAACGCCTGCCGGTAAGAGCTCAAGACTTACTTCTTCGCACCAGAGGCTTCCATGCGGAGCTGCTCCAGGCGGGAGAGAACTTTCGGGGCGGGAGCGGCGGCGGGCTTGGGAGCTTCCTTGGGCTTGTTGGCAGCCACCACTGGCGCAGCGGGCGGCGGGGTCACCACCTTGCGTGGGGCGTCAATGCGGAGGATGGAGCCCAGCGCGATGCGATGGATCGTCGTGGTGTTGGTGCCCTTCACTGGGACGTCCACACGCACAAAGAGGTTGCCCTGCTTGCCGATGGGAGACTTGGCATCCGTCTTCACCTTGAAGGCCACTTCCTTGGTGTCCTTGGTGATCTTCGCGGACTCGATCGGGATGGTGTCCGGCACGCCAAGCACCTGGGCGCTGGCCTCGCCTTCAAAGGGCTGCAGGTGCTCCAGCTTGGCCACCATCACAGCTTCCTTGCCCTGCTCCACAGCGACGAGCGGGATGGCAGGTGCCGTGAGGTAGGCGGGTGCGGTTTCCACTTCGGTAAAGGGAGACGCATTGTAGATGCGGCCGCTGCCACCATCGGCCTCGCCCATCACGGTGAAGTTCCATTTGCCCGCAGGTGCGGCGGAGTTCGCATCGAGCTGGAAGGTGCACTCGTTCTGGCCTTCAGGGATGGTCTGCTCGCCGAGGGCGCTGACGCCGTTGGGCTTCCAGATCATGAACACGCGGATGGGGGCCTTGAAGCCCTCCTTGCGCTTGGCGGCCACTTTGAGCTCAAGGATGCCGTTGTTCACGAGCGGCACGGCAGGCTTCACGATCTCCAGGGAATACGGAGCCTCCTCCACCACGGCCACCGGCAGGCGGTCTTCGATCTGGGTGTAATAGACCACGTTGCCATTGCGCACGACGTCAAACTCCTGGCGCAGCTTGCCGCGAGTCTTGATGTTTGGATCCACAGCGGTGAGAGAGATCGGCACCACCTGATGGCCCAGCGGAGCCTCGGGGGCGGCCTCAAAGAGCAGCGGGGCGCTGCCAATATCCTTGGGCACCACGTCGGTGAGCAGCTTGACGCCCTGCGGCATGTTCTGCACGTCGAACTTGAAATCGCCGGAGACGTTGTTGCGCGTCACGTTCACCAGCGTGGCGTAGCGGCCGCCTTTCGGCACCGGGATGAACTGGCGGTAGTTGTTATCGTTCACCGTGTACTGCGGAGAGGCAAAGAAGACCTCGGGCTCTGCGGTGATGAGCTCGATTCGATAGACAAAATTCGGGCCGCCGCGTTCCAGGTGATCGGTCACACGAACAAAGTAGTCGCCGTCAGCGGGGATGCTGACCTTGAACTTGCTGTCCAGGCGTCGGCGGCCACCGCCGTCGTCATTGCCGCTTAGGGAGCCGCCCTTGGCATTGTACACATTCACCACGCTGTCCAGCGGGGAGCCGATGCTCTGGGCAAAGGCTTGCAACTCCACGGTCATGCCTTTCTTGAGAGGCACCTTGAAATAGTCCACGTCGCCGGGCTTTTCGATGATGCCGTTCAGAGCGATGGGAGAAGCAGGAGCGGCTGTGGCCGTGGCCTGGTCCTCATTGGGCTCCACTTCAAAGGCGTTGTCAAAGGTCACGAGACGGAAGGGATTGCCGGAGGGAGCGGGCTCCTGGGTCTTGGAGAACATCATGTAATCCGGGTCGATTTCCGCCGGGAGCTGCGCCTCTTCTTCAAAGGAGCCGTCTTTTTCGATGAAGCGAACCTTGGTCTTGGTGGCAACTTTGCCACCCGCCGGGAAGACAACGTCCGGACGGCGGAAGCTGCCGATGTGAAGACGATAGTAGGAGTTGCCGCCGCCACGGTAGGAGGACTCGCGAATCATCACGGTGTAGTCGCCGTCTTCCTCGGCCACATAGGAGCAATAACCGTCCTGGCGGTGGAGGATGGTGTCGTCAGAGGCGGCCTTTTCAAAGCGGTCCTTGTCGATGATGGCCACGTAGGGGTCAAAGACGGTGTAACCGAGGCGGAGGCCGTCCACTTCGACGGAGAGGCGCTGGCCTTTCTTGAGGCTGACGCGGTAGTAGTCCACGTCCTCGTTCTGCACCACGCCTTCGATGGTGGAGTTGATCGGCACCACCTGCGGGGTTTCAAAGTCGCTGTTGGGCTCCTTTTCGTCCACGTTCGGGAAGATGCCCACAAAGAACTGGCGTGCATGGGAGATGCCGGTGCGAGTGCGCACTCGCATGAGGTGATTTCCCGGGGGCACTTCTGGCGCGATGGCGATGGTGAGCTCCACCTTGGTTTTTTCCACCTTTTCCACACTCTTCTGCGTAAAGCCCGGTGAGAAGAACATCAGGCTCTCGAAATCATCCAACTGAGTGCCGGTGAGCGTCAGCTTCACCTCCGTGCCACGCTGCGCGCCGTTTGGCTTCGTGGTGGTAAAGGTGGGGTACGCAGCATAGGCGGACGTGGCGCAAGCTGCGGCAATGAGGAGCAAATGACGGATGGAGGACATGACGATGGTTAGGGGTCGCCTAACCATACGCAGCAGAAAAGCAGGAAATTACGAAATGGCTGAAGTTCCCTGCTTCCCCTTTCCCCTTACTCCTGCACCGACACCCAGCGGACGCCGTCCACGACGACGTAGCCGTCGGTGCCTGCGTTTGAGATGGTGATGGCGGTGTCGTGGCCGCATTCGTATTCACCGAGATCGATCCAGAAGAGACCTTCGCCGGCTTTGGGGGAGCGAAGGTCGACTTTGAGCTTCTTCACGCCGCCTGCGTACTGCACCTCCACGGGGGCGTTGGTGGCGCGGTTGCTGTTCGGCGGGGAGGCCAGCATGAGGCGGTATTTGCCGGGCTTGGTCAGCTTCGGCTCAAAGCGCAGGCTGCTCTTGCCGTCCTTGGCGTTGCTGTCGTGGCTGTAGCCGTCGCCGAGGAAGGTCTTGGCCGCGCCGCTTTCATGCCAGTCGCCGGTGACCTTGGCGTCCGTGTCGTCCATGACGATGCCCTTGAGCGATTTCGGGTCTACGCCGCGGGTGGTCTTGGGGCCGTCGTAGTGGAGGATCTGGCCGTCTTTGAGGATCTGCGCCTTCAGCTTATCATATGGCACGCTCTGCACCGGGATGCCGTCTTCGATGGCCAGCACCGCTGCGGTGGCGGCGCTCTGGCCCAGGATCATGAACACGGGCTCCATGCGGATGCTGCCGTAGGCGATGTGACTGGCGGACATGGCCACCGGCACCAGCAGGTTGGTCCCCTGCCCTTTCTTGGGGATCAGAGAGCCGTACGCGATCTCGTAGGGCCCCTTGGTGCTGACGCCGATGTCGCCCTCGTTCTGCACATTGCCTTCCGGCGTGATGTAGCGCTGGATGTTGTGGGAGTCGATGCCGTAGCTGCCCATGCCCACGCTGTCTGGAGTGGGGCGCTTTTTGAGCAGCTCGTTTTCGGTCATGACGTAGCTGCCGATCATGCGGCGTGCCTCGCGGATGTAGAGCTGGTGGCTCCAGTTGCCGTTGTCGGTGAACTCATCTTTCGGCAGGCCCCAGGTCTGCAGCTCTTCCTGCACCTTCTTGGGTACGCGCGGGTCATTGGCCACGAACCACATCAGGCCCTGCTGATACTGGCGATGCTCGGCAATGATCTCGCGGCGGCGCTCGTAGCTGGCCTCCGGGTAGTCGTGATTGTAGCCGATATTGTCAAAGCTGAAGGGCCCGTGGTTGTTGGTGTCCGTCTTGTGGTTCGGGATGGGGTCAAACTTCTCGAAGAACTCGCCCCAGCCGGTGTTCAGCACGCGCAGCAGGATTTCGTACTGGTTCGCGTCGTAGCCTTCCGGCTTGGGAAACGGCACTCGGTTGCTCGGATCATTCGTATAGCAGGCGCGGAAGCAGTAGGCCTGCACGCCTTTGTCTCCAGCGCCATACTCTCCCGGAGGCGCAGTGCTCACTCGGGGCAGCACGCCGCTCTTCGGATCTCCCGGCACCTTGTAGGCGCTGATCGGCTCCTTCACCGCGCCAAAATGGTGGCGGTGGTGCAGCACGCCCACCTGAATGCCGTTCCACTTTTCATCATACACGCTCTGCGCCTCGCGGCCCACATGGTAGTCCACACCCGCCGCTGCCATCAGGTCGCCCTCATAGGTGGCGTCGATGAACATCTTCCCTTCATAGGTCTTGCCGCTCAGCGTGGTGATGGCGGTGATCTTCTCGCCATCTTTCTTCACACCTTTGGCGCGGTCCAGCCACTCATCGCGCACGACTTCCAGGCCGAACTCCTTGACATAGTCTTCAAAGATCTGCTCCGCCACATGCGGCTCAAAGATCCACATCGTGCGGTTTTCGCCGTCCACAGCGGGTGTGCCCTGGCCCTTGCCGCCGTATTCGGATTTCTTCTGCTGCACCCAGGCGGAATCCTTGTCGTAGTGCTGCCAGACGCGATGGTAAAAGTCACGCGACAGACCGCCGATGACGGCCTTGTTGCCGGTGTCAGTGAAACCAAGACCACCGCTGCTCAGACCGCCGAGATGCTTGTCCGGAGACACAACGATCACACTCTTGCCCATCTTCTTGGCCTGCACGGCGGCAATGACGGCGGAGCAGGTGCCGCCATAGATGACGATGTCATGCTCAGCAGCCCAGAGGGATGACAAGGAAAGGAAAGCGGCAGCGAAGGAGGGAATGACTCGCATAAGGGGGTTGGTTGAACTGTAAAATGAGGCCGGTTGTTCCAGCATCTGAGCTGAAAACAGGCTTTGCTGCAATGACAAGTGCCTCCAAAATCGCCGGCATCCATGTACTACGACTTTCTGACCAAGTGGGGAGGCTGGGCCGCGCTGGCGGGCATGGGCGTGGGCTTCATCACCACGCTGATGATCGGCGTGCTGCAGCCGAGAAACACTTTCAAGTGGTGCCTCATGTCATTCTCAAGCCTGCCACTCTGCCTCGGCATCCTGTGCCTTCTGGGAGGCTGGCAGCACCTGTACAAAGGTGATGCCACATCCGCACGCACGACCTTCATCATCGCAGGAGTGGCGCTCTGCCTGTTTGCAGCCCTGTGTGGATTCTCGCTCTCCATCGCACATGAGAAAACGCCCGAAGAGGAGCCGCCCGGGCGTGCTGCCTGCACACGTCATGCACGCTGGCTTTCCATCAGTGGATTTGCGGGCTTCGTTGTCGCAGCCACTGGCATCTTCAGTTTGTTGAAACTAAATCCTCCAGCCCCCTGGGATGCCTGGGGTGCACCTCTCATGTTTGTTTTGTGCTGTGGCGGACCGGCAGCGCTGCTCATCTTTGCCTTTCCACCCCGCTGTGCCGCCTGCAAAACCGGCCGCATGAGATTCAAGGGCAGCAGGCCTGTTTGGTACCGCTGTCAGAGCTGCGGCGAAACAGTGCACACCCACATCCTGCTCGGCAGCAGGAACGGCTCCAACCGTGAATAGCCGCAACGCTGCCTGAAGGGAATCCGGAACAAGAAGGGCACCAAAAGCGCCCCCAGCGGCCAGCCGGTGCTGAAGCTCAGCATTTAAGGCAACGCCGTGATCAAGCCCTCACTCACACCACCCGCTTCCGCCAGACATTCCATGGCAGAAGTCTGCCGGACTGCTGCATGTAGCGGCGGTAGAAGTCCGCATGCGCAGAGCCGGAAAGCAACTCGTCTTCCTGCCGCGCGGCCCGGCGATAGGTCACGGCCAGCAGCAGCCAAAGCACCGCCGCCTCGGCACTCTGCGCGCCCACCACCAGCCCCAGCATGAAGAGCAAATATGCCGAATAAATGGGATGCCGCACACGTGCGTAGGGGCCGCTGGTGATGATCCTGGCAGGCACATCCGGACTGAAAACACGCCCCGGCACCTGCGTGCCGTGCTGGCGGTAAGACCAGAAAAACAACGTCAGGCTGGCGAAGCCCATCACCACGGCGGCGATCTGGCACCACACCTCTGCGCGGTAAAACATGGTGTGCGCCAAAACCCAGAGCGGCAGGCCCATGAAGAGCAAAGTGATGGTCAGCTTGAGCCGCGTGAAAAGCCCCCTGCTACTGCCCGAAGGCCGGAAGAGCCTGGGCACCGCAAAGCCATAAACCACGAGACACACGAGGCTGAGGATGGAAACGGGAAGATTCAGCACGCAACGGGATCTATATGAAACAACATCCCTGCCACATCACTTCCAGCCACCACCCAGCGCCTTGAGCATGGCCACGCTGGCCATCAGGCGCTGGCCCTGCACCTGAGCGGCCAGCAGCTTGGCATTGAGCACGGTGCGGTTGGCGTCCACCACTTCAAAGTAGCTGGCCAGACCTTTCTGGTAGCGCAGTTCAGCCAGGCGCTGCGTCTCCTGCGCCGCAGCGATGGCTGCGTCCAGAGCCTTGGACTGCTTGTCGTAGGCGCTGGCGTCCAGCATGCTGTCCTCCACCTCCTGCAGCGCCACCAGGATGGTCTGCTTGTAGTTGTTCAGCGTCTCTTCATAGCCTGCCTTGGCAGATGCCAGGTTGGCTCTCAGCTTGCCGCCCTGAAAGATGGGCAGCGTCATGCTGGGCCCGATCGTCATGATGCGGCTGCGCTGGTCGAAGAAGGCAAAGGTGCCGATGCTTTCCAGACCGCCGGAGCCGTTCACGCTGAAGGCAGGATAGAAGGAGGCCTTGGCCACGCCGATCTTGGCATTCGCCTCGCGCATTTTCTGCTCTGCCGCGCGGATGTCAGGCCGGCGCTGCAGCAGGGTGCCGGGCAGTCCGCCCGGGACGCGCGGCGGCTGGGGCATGCTGGATTTTTTGGCCAGCTTGAAATTCGAGGGGATCTCCCCGCAGATGACCGCCAGGGCGTTCTCGGCATTGCCACGCTGGCGCTCGAGCGCAGCGAGGTCGTTGCGTGCCAGCTCCAGCTCCGTCTTGGCACGGGCCACATCCATCTCATTGGCCAGGCCGCCCTTGAAGCGGGACTCCTGCAGTTTCAGGGCTTCTTCACGCCAGTTCTGCGTGCTGATCACCACATCGATCTGCAGATCCAGAGAATGCGCCAGGAAGTACAGGCGCGCGACTTCAGCGGCGATGGTCAGACGCTGGGCGGAAACCGTCTCCAGCGCGCCAAACTGGGCCGCCTTGGATCCTTCCACCGCACGGCGCACACGGCCCCAGATGTCCACCTCCCAGCTTTCCTCCAGCAGGCTCTGGTAGCGGCGGCGCTGCAGCTTGGGCAGCGTCACGCCCGGCGGCAGGTTGGCGCCAAAGGAGCTTTGGGAGAGGCGCTCATACTGCATGCCGTCGCGCATGTTCAGCGTGGGGAACCAGCTGGCCTGCTGCACGCCCACGAGCGCCCGCGCCGTCTCCACGCGGGCCAGGGCGCCGCGCAGCTGCTGGTTGTTGGTCATGGCGTTGTCCACCAGCTTGTTGAGCTCGGAGGAGCCAAAGAGCTTCCACCATTCTCCCGGCACGGGAATGTCCGCCGTGCTGACCTGGCTGCCGCCGTTTTTCCATTTGGAGGGCATGAGCACCTCAGGCAGCTTGAAGTCCGGCCCGACGCTGCAGGAGGATAACAGCAGAACCGGAAGCAATGAACGAAAATGCATGGTCATGAGAGGGAGAGATAGAAAAGGTACTGTCGTTACTGGATACGCTCGCCACCGTCGGCATCAATAAACACATCCACCTGCTGGCCGGGGTATAAAGTCACAGCGGCATGATTCTGCAAACGATAGATCACCTGCAGGACGCGGGTGTCCACACGCTCCGTCGCGGCACCGGTGAGGGAGCGCTTGGGGATGACGTAGGGCTCAAAGCGCAGGAAGGCCAGATCGCAGGATTGCGCCGCATTGCCACGCACACGCGCCTGGGCAAGGCTGCCGGCTTTGAGCCTCCAGGCCTCATGCTCATCCACATCCACGCGCACATGCAGCTCCGCCACATCTCCCAAGATGAAATAGGGATCTGCCACCGGCTGCGTGGTCACGGTTTCCCCCGGGCGCAGATTCACGCGGAGCACGGTGGCATCGATCGGAGCGCGGATGGTGCTGCGGTCGATCTCAGTCTGAGCGATTTCGACGGCAGCCCTGGCTGACTCCAGGCTGGCGCGTGCCGCCAAAGCGCGCGCGGCGGCGATGTCCACGGTGCGTCTGCGACCAGTCGTCTGCTCTTCGCTGATGGCGCGGGTGTCGCGGATGTTTTCAAGGAAGCGCAGCAGATCCCGGGCCTCTGCCAGTGTGGCATCCGCGACAGTGACCTGCGCCTGCGACTCGGCCTCCCTGGCACGGGCAGCGGCCAGCTGGGAGTTGAGCTCGCGCTGATCCAGCACGGCCAGCGGTGCGCCCGCTTTGACCACGTCTCCCGCCCTTACCAGCACGCGCTCCACAATGCCGGGGCGGTGGCTGCCCACGGCGATGTTTTCCGAGCGCGGCTCCACCAGGCCGACTGCGGCGACGGTGGTGGCAAAGGCCGAGCGCGGCGCAGGTGAAGGCGGCTGCGTCAGCTCGCGACGCGGCTGCGTGCGGGCGATGGAGATGCCAGTGTAGGCGATGCCGCAGGCTGCGATGAGAGGCAGCAGGAGTCCGTGGGTTTTCATAGGTCAGTGCGTGGTGGTGTGGGTGATGATGCCGTCGTTCATGTGGGAGATGCGGCTGGCAAAGTGGAAGACCCGGTTGTCATGCGTCACGACGACGACGGCGCGCTCCGGGTGCACGGCTGCGGTGGCGAGGAGTTCCATGACGGACTCGCCCGACTTGTGGTCGAGCGCAGCGGTGGGCTCGTCGCAGATGATGAGGCGCGGCTCATGCACGAGCGCGCGTGCAAGGGCCACGCGCTGCTGCTGGCCGCCGGAGAGAACGCGTGGCAGCGCGGACGCCCTGTCTCCGATGCCGAGACGCTCCAGCATGGCCGTGGCCCTGGCGACGGCTTCCCGCCGTTTCAAGCCCGCCGCCAGCAGAGGCACCGCAGCGTTTTCCGCCGCCGTGAGCGAGGGCAGCAGGTTGTACTGCTGAAAGACGAAGCCGATATGGCTGCGGCGAAAGAGGATCTGGTCGCGTGGGCTCATGCCTGCCAGGCTTTTGCCAAACAGAGCCACCTCCCCAGCGCTGGTGTCCAGCAAACCGGCGATGATGGAGATGAGCGTGGTCTTGCCGCAGCCGCTGGGGCCCACCAGAAAAGTCATCTCCCCGTGGAGGGCGTCAAAATCGACTCCTCGCAGCACTTCCACACGGGCATCCCCGCTGCCGAAGCTGCGGCGGACGGATTGACACTGTACAGCGATGGACGGGATGGATGTCATGAACGGAAAACCTCCGCAGGTTGAAGTTTGAGGACGCGACGCAATCCGGCCGCACTGGCCAGCAGGACGACAATGAGCATGAACACGCCGACGCCCGCGGCGCTTTGCCACAGCAGCGTGATGTGCCGTGTGGCGATGACCTTGAGCGTGATGTTGAAGAAAGTCGCCGCCAGGGCGCTGCCAAAACCATAGCCCACAAACCAGACCACCACCGCCTGCAACAGGATCATGCCGAGCAGTCTCAGGTTGGTGACGCCTATGGCTTTCAGAGCGCCAAACTGCTTCAAGTTTTCGACGGTAAAAAGGTAGAACGTCTGCCCGGTAACCACCAGGCCCACCAGAGTGGCCACCGCGATGGTGATGCCAAAATTGACCGGGATGCCGGTGTTTTGCAGGTAGTAGACCACACAGTCCCACGCAAACTGCCAGGTGGTGCGCGCCTTGAGCCCGGTGGCCTCCTGGATGCGCAGGGCCAGCTCCTCGGGTGAGAGCCCGGCCTGTGCACGTGCCAGCACAAAGGAGAGCTGCAGCCGCTGCTGTCCCTGAAAGTTCAGCGCTTCGCTGTAGCGGGCGTGAATGATGGGCAGAGAGACGAATCCAGGCAGCGCATCTGAAATGCCGGCGATCTCGACACGCTGGTCGTTGAGCTCCAGCTCGCGCCCCAGCTCCAGCGGCTCGCCGGGGTAGAGCATGAGGTAACCGGCCTTGTCGATCACGATTTGATGCGGGTGGCGCAGCGCCTCCCACGAGCCGAGGATCATGTGGCGCGGAGCACCGGCCAGTGTGGCGTCATCCAGCCCCAGCGCCACGCAGGTGGCAAAGCGGCCTGTGCTGGTGCGGGCGACCGGATTGCCTTTGAAAAGCCGCACCGCATAGTCTACTCCGGGCACACCCCGCACGCGGGTGAGATCGGTGTCTTTGAGCGCCTTGTTTTCGTCAAAGTAACGCGTCTGCGGATCCATCACCCACACGTCCGCATCGGTGATGTCGATGACCCGGTGACCGGTGTTTTTCATGATGCCGGCAAAAATGGAAATCTGGTTCTGCAGGAGGAAGGTCGAGAACGCGACGGCGAAGATGAGGCCGATGTATTTGGCCCGGTCACCGATCAGCATGCGGAAAGCGACGAAGTTCATGAACGTTGGTACATTTTTGACTATTGGTCGATATTGCGGCAAAAAAAGTTACTCGCTGGGCAGCCAGGCCAGAGCGCTGGGAAACAGCTCCTTCACGATGCTCTTGTCCGTGCTGGCATAGTCATGCTCATGCAGGAGCGGCTTCCACCCCAGGCCGTCGCAGACGAGATCCTGATTGAGCCGCACGGAACTCATGGGATCGGTGATGCCTGCCTGCACACGCAGCATCGGCTCCTGGGTCATGACATGGCTTCCGACAGTGACGGACACCAGCGCAAAGGTGGCCTGCTCAGGCGTGACGCGGCCGCCCGGAATGTCTCCCAGGGCCATGGCCTGCACGACGATGTTGTTGAGCACACGCCAGGTCCGCGCGGCCTGAAAGGCGTGGGCTTGCCTGCGCGCCTCGCTGGCTTTCTCCCAGAAGGACGCGGATTTGAGCATCATCTCGACGTGGAAATAATCGGGGTGGTTGAAGGCAAACTCACAGCAGGCAAAGCCTATGGCGCGGCAGCGCTCGCGTGACAGGCCCTTGAACTGCGCGGCCTTCTCAAAGAGATCGGCGCGCATGCGCAGCGCATCGGTCGCCACAGCCAGCACCAGGTCTTCCTTGGAGGTGAAATGCTGGTAGAGCGTACCTTTGGAGTACTCGACCGCCTCCGCCAGCTGATCCATGTTCCAAGCCTGAAAGCCTTTTTCGAGCAGCAGCCGGCGGGCATGCGTGAGGATCAGCTCTTCGCGAGCCTGAAACTCCCGCTCTTTGCGCGTAGGTGTGGCCAAAATGCTCATGAACAGCGCCATGCTGTCCATTTTTGACCGTCGGTCAAATTATTTCACCTTTGAATCATTCAGGGCGGGTGGCACTGACCGTATGGCACCAGCTGGCAAAAATGTCATTCGCCATGTCGTGGGCCTCCTCCGCCTCGACGTGCTCCTTCACGACTTGCGGCGCGGGCAGCCAGCCCGGGGTGGTGGTTTCTCCAAGGTGGATCTGCTCGGTGGCACGGAGAAAGGCCCTGAGATTAACAGTGAGCTGCTGGCTGTGACGGTCATGATTGGCGATGGCTTCGGCACAAAGCTCATGCACCACCCCTCCGATTTCGAGAGTTTGGAGTGCCTTGGTGGTGTCGAGGAGGGCGTGGATCATGACTGATTTTCGGACGCCCCCGCGAGGAGGCTAGGGGTTAAATACGACGGATTTTGCCGAAGCTTTGACGATGATGCGGCGTTTGAGTGGGCGCCATGCGCCACCTTCTCCTCTGCTGCCTTGCCCTGACCACCCTCGCCGCTGCTGCGGACAAGCCGCTGAACATTGTCTTCCTGTTTGCCGACGACTGGGGCCGCTACGCCAGCATCTACGCCGAGCACGAGAAATTCCCCTCGCCCAATCAGGTGGTGAAGACGCCCAACATCGACCGCATCGCCCGCGAGGGGGCGCTCTTCAGCCGGGCGTATGTGAATGCGCCGAGCTGCACGCCGTGCCGCAGCGCGCTGCTTTCAGGCCGCTATTTCTTCAACTGCGGCCGCGCCGCCATTCTCAATGGTGCGGTGTGGGATCCCGCCATCCCCAGCTACCCGCTGCTGCTCAAAGACCAGGGCTACCACCTCGGCAAATCCTTCAAAGTCTGGAGCCCCGGAGAGCCCGCCGACGCGCCCTACGGCGGACAGCAGTTCGCGTATCAGAAGAGCGGCGGCCGCTGCAATCAGTTCTCCGAGGAGGTGACGAAGATGGTGGACAGCGGCGTGCCACTGGATGCCGCCAAGCAGCAGATCTACGACGAGGTGCGCGGAAACTTCAGCAGCTTCCTTGCCGCGCGTCCGCAGGGTGCGCCCTTCGTCTTCTGGCATGGCCCCACCAATGTGCACCGCAAGTGGGTCAAAGGCAGCGGCCAGGCCCTCTGGGGCATCAATCCCGACGACCTCAAAGGCAAGCTGCCCAAACACCTGCCCGACGTCCCCGAGTTCCGCGAAGACTTCGGCAGCTACCTCGGCGAGATCCAGGCCTTTGACGCGCAGGTCGGTGTCATCATCAAACGACTCGAAGAAGCCGGTGAATACGACAACACCGTCATCGTCATCAGCGGAGATCACGGCGCGCCCGGATTCCCCGGCGGCAAGTGCAACCTCTACGACTTCGGCGTGAATGTGACCCTGGCTATCCGCTGGCCCGGCCAGCCGGGAGGGCGCTATATCGAGGACTTTGTGAATCTCATGGACCTAGCGCCTACCTTCATGGAGATCGGCGGGGCAAAGATCCCTGACGGCGTGAATGGCAAGAGCCTTGTGAGCTTGATGAAGTCCGGCAAATCCGGCCGCATCGAAAAAGAGCGCGATTACGTGATCACCGGCCGCGAACGCCATGTGAGCGTGGCCCGTGAGGGCAATCTCCCCTACCCCCAGCGTGCGCTGCGCAAGGACGGCTTCCTCTACATCCACAACTTCAAGCCTGAGCGCACTCCCATGGGCGACGCCAAGACGCTGACCGACAGCTTTACCCCATCACAGGACGAGCTGGAAAACGAAACCGGGGTGGCCTTCCCTGACATGGACTCCTCACCCGCCAAAGCCTGGCTCATCCAGCACCGCCACGACTCGCAGTATCAGTGGTACTTTGACTACGCCTTTGCCAAGCGCCCTGAGGAGGAGCTCTACGACCTGAGCAAAGACCCCGACTCCACCATCAATGTGGCCGCAGAGCCCGCCTACGCCGAGGTAAAAAACAAGATGGCTGCCGAACTGCTGGCCAAGCTCAAAGCCGTGGGCGATCCACGTGTCACGGCTGATCCCGTCCCCTTTGAAAACCCGCCTTACACGCTGGACACCAAAACCGGCCACCCAGGCAAGGGCAAGAAGGGCAAAGGGAAGGCGAAAGCCAAGGCAGAGTGAGCAGGGCAGACAGCTCCGACATCCTCGTTTCTCGTTTCCACCTCTAGGGAGGGAAAATGGAAACGAAGCAAATGAGGCGTCTGTGTGCCCTGTAGCGCGCCGGAGAATGAGCATTGGGTTTCTGCGAAGGCAGATCGCAGCCCGCAGCTCAGGGGTGTGGCGTGCCGCACAGGGGACTGTGCGGACCACTTTGCTGGCGCAAGGCTCGTGCACCCGCTTCGTTTCTCGTTTCCACTCCTAGAGGCAGAAAAATGGAAACGAAGGAGGAACGGGTTCTTTTGAGAGCTGGGTGTGATACCCTGATGCGTTGAAAACAGGTCTAAAGTGGAGGCACAAGCGGACGGAGGGGGATCATCTTGATCCCCACACCTGCAGCATGTTCGCGGATGTGCGATGGCGCTGGATGACACGGCAGGCTCGGCTTTGTGGAGACGCGAGAATGCAGGGCATTGCGGGAGCGTGGGGGTCAGGACGAGCCCTCTCCGCCAGCACCCTCCTCTACACCCTCCTCGTCTCACGCTCTGTCACCCTGGCAGCAGAGGCGTTTTGGAAGTGGGTGATGGCTGCGGCGAGGGCGTCGGCGGCGTCGGGCTCGGGGGTCTCGCGCAGGCGGAGCTGGGCGCGAATCATGAAGGCCACCTGATCTTTCTGCGCAGCACCACGGCCTACGGCGGCCTGTTTGATCTCTCGCGGAGCGTATTCGTAGATGGGCAGGCCGTGCTCTGCTGCGGCGATGAGGCAGGCCCCGCGAGCGGTGCCGAGCACGATGGCCGTCTTGAAGCTCTGCACGTAGATGGTGGTCTCGATGGCACACACGGTGGGCGCGTGACGGGAGATGACATCGCTCAGCCCGGTGCGGATGGCCACGAGGCAGCCTGAGGGCAGGAGCGGGGGCTTGTTGTGGATGACGCCCCACTCGATGGCGCGCAGGGTGCCGCCCACGCTTTCCACCACGGCCCAGCCGGTCTTGCGCAGGGCGGGGTCGATGGCGAGCACCCGCTCCACGGCCTGCGGGGCGGTGGAGGCGTCTGCAGTGCCGGGGCTGCGGGCCATCAGCGGCGCTTTTTCATGCCGCCACCCTGGCCGAGGCGGAAGAGTTGATCCACCGAGACGGAGCCCGAGCCAAAGAGCAGCAGCGTGGCGGTGATGATGAGGTAGAGCCAGGCGGCCTCCACCTTGGGAGAGCCGGCATGCTGCAGCACCACCAGTGTGGTGATGACCACCGGCAGGAAAAGCAGCGCAAAGAGCCGCGTGAGGAAGCCGATGATCCAGCTGAGCGCCACGCCAAAGACCAGCACGGCCACCACGGGCGCTAGCAGGTGGGCGTAGGGCATGCCGGCCTGATGAAAGGCGGGCACCCAGTCCCAGCTCTTCTCCTGCCAGAAGAAGTGGTAGGCATCCTGCGCGGCACCGAGGCCATAGCGCGTCATGAGCAGCAATCCGGTGCCGATGCGGAGGATGGCGGCGGTTTGGAAAAAGGAGCTGAGGGGGGCTTGCGCCGCGGCTGGATTGCCGCCGGTGTATTCGAGCATGGCTGGAGATGACAGATCAGATGTCTGTGGAAAGGGTGATGATGTCGCCGGCCTGCGGCTCCCATTTGCGGTCCGCAGATTCCAGCGAGGTGAAGAAATGGCGCTGCCCACGGCGGGAGATGTACACGCCGCGATTGGTAGAGCCTGGCTTGCGGCCTCCGGTAACGGTGACGGCCTGCCTGACGGTCATGTCTTTGAAGGCGGGGATGAACTCGCGCTCGCGCACGTCGCCATTGAGATAGACGACGGGGGTGTTTTCCACGGAGATGATCTGCACCATGATCTCGCGGGTGTTCCGACCGGCCAGGCGGAAGACCATGGCGATGGCGTCTGCCGCCTCCGGCAGGTGCAGGCCGCCGACGCGTGCGGTGCCGGTCTCGCCCAAGGGCAGGAGGCCGTCGCTGTTCACCATGGTGATGCCGCTGTAGATGCGGTCAGGGCTGCGGGTGCCTTCATACACCTCCAGGCGCAGGGTGTGTCCATAGCCGATGCTGTGGCGGGTGTTGAAGGGCACCTCGGGGTCATTGGCGTCCACGCTGTCCTTGTCAGGCATGCCGGGGATGAGCTTGGCCACGGTGCGCATGCTGGGCAGGCTGAGCTTTGGCAGCTTGGGCATGGGCACTTTCAGGTCCGGCATGAGGTCCGTGAGCAGGGTGCAGGAGCAGAGCACGAGGCTGGCGCTGGCAAGGAAAAGTGCTGAAGAGACGCGCATCATGGGAAATAGCTAGGTAACGATGCAGCCATGATGGCGGCACGTGCTGCGAAGGCAAGAGGCTTTCGCCTTCAGGGCGATTACTTCTCACGTCAGGTAAAATTTGCGCGCAAATGCGGCATCGTGCCATCAGTGGTGGCTTCCTTCGACGCACGCAGTCTGGCACACACCGCGCCAAAAGGGCCCGTCCTCCTTCGTTTCCATTTTCCCTCCCTAGAGGTGGAAACGAGAAACGAAGCGGGAGGGGCTCAGCGCTCACTCCTCCGGCGGCACCACGCCCTCTGCACCAGCTTCATACACTTGCAGTGCAGCGGCGGCGGAGGCCGGGCGCTGCGCGGGCTGGCGGCGGATCAGCCACTCCACCCAGCGGGTGGTGTGCGGGGGCAGATCCGGGCGCAGGGCGGCCAGCGGCTGCGTGCGGTGGTGCAGGTGCGCCACCATCACCTGCGGGGAGAGCTCTCCCTCAAAGGGATGCCGCTGTGTCAGCGCGTAGTAAAAGGTGCAGCCGAGGGAGTAGAGATCCGTGCGCGCATCCAGCGGCTCTTTGCGAAACTGCTCCGGCGCCATGAAGAAGACGCTGCCGGGCAGGCCTGCGGGCGCAGGCGCGGCGGACGCGGATGCCATGGGCGTGGCCAGCCCAAAGTCGATGAGCTTCACCTGCAGGCCGCCAGCAGGCAGGCGCTGCAGCATGAGGTTCCCCGGTTTCAGATCCAGATGAAGCAGGCCCTGTGCGTGCATGCAGGCCACGGCAGCCAGCGACTGCCGCACCAGGGCGTCAAAGTCTGCCGCTGCCAGCGGCGCACGTGCCAGGGCGTCTTCCAGCGGCTCTCCGGGCAGCAGCTCCAGCACGAGGAAGGCACCGCCGGCATCGGTGCCGGAGTCCAGCACCGTGGCGATGCCCGGGTGGTGCAGCGCAGACTGCAGCAGCCCTTCCTTGAGCAGCGCCTGCACGGCGGCGGGGTCCGCCTGGTCAGCACGGGTGCGCTTCACCGCCACCTCATGGCCGCTGTGGCGGTCCCGTGCCCTGAAGACAGTGCCCAGACCGCCTTCGGCGATGCGGGACAGCAGCTCATAGCGTTCGTTCATCGGGAGAGATGGGGGATGCTGACACTTTCGTGCTTTCCCGCAATGAAACTTTCGCTCGTTTGGGCGCGTGTGCTAGAATCCGCATCCCGATGCCGCTCCTCAGCGTTCAAGACCTCAAAATTCACTTCCCCGTACGCGGCGGCTGGCTGGGCCGTGCCACCGATGTCATCAAGGCGGTGGACAAGGTCAGCTTTGATGTCGAGGAGGGCTGCACCGTGGGCCTCGTGGGGGAAAGCGGCAGCGGCAAGTCCACCGTGGCCCGCGCCCTGCTCAAGCTCACGCCCGCGACCTCCGGCAGCGTGACCTATCTGGGGCGCGACATCCTGCCCATGACCGAGGCGGAATTTCGCCCGCTGCGCAAGGACATGCAGATGGTGTTTCAGGACCCCATCGGCTCGCTGAACCCGCGCATGACGGTGGAGTCCATCCTGGGCGAGCCGCTGGAGATTCACGCCAAGGAAATGAACCGTGAGGCACGCCGCGAAGTCTCCGCCGGTCTGCTGAAAAAAGTGGGCCTGCCCGAGGATGCCCTGCACCGCTACCCACATGAGTTCAGCGGCGGCCAGAGGCAGCGCATCGGCATCGCGCGTGCATTGGCCGTGAAGCCGCGCTTCCTCATCTGCGACGAGCCCGTGAGCGCGCTGGATGTCAGCGTGCAGGCGCAGATCCTGAACCTGCTCAAAGACATCCAGGCAGAGCTGGACCTCACGCTCCTCTTCATCGCGCATGACCTCGCCGTCGTGCGCCACATGAGCGACCACATCGTGGTCATGCACCACGGCAAGGTGGTGGAGCAGGGAGATGCGGACGAGCTCTGCGAAAACCCACGCCACGACTACACCCGCAAGCTGCTCGATGCAGTGCCCGAACTCATCTAGCGGAGTGGTGCTGCGCCCTTCCTTCCCAGACTCTCTTTTCCTGATCCCATGACACCGCTTTTCAAAAAGTTTCTCGGCATGAACTGGCTCCTCGTGCTGAACATCGCCGCGCTGATCGTCTTCGGCGTGTATGCCATTTACAATGCCTCGGCCTACAAGGAGGACGTGGCCATGTCGCTGAAGTATCGCGACCAGATCCGCTGGGTGCTCATCGGCCTGCCGTTCTTCTTTGCCGCGTCTCTCATCGACTACAAATGGGTGCGCTGGGCCTGCGTGCCGATGTACCTCGCAGGCATCGGCGGTCTTGTGGCGGTGCTGGCCTTCGGGGTGGAGATCGGGGGAAACAAGGCGTGGATCAAGGTGGGCAGCATCATGGTGCAGCCTTCACAGTTTGCCATCATGTCCGGCATCCTGATTCTGGGCGTCATCTTTGGCGAGCTGCCGCGCATGCTGCCGGTGTTTCGGCGGCCGTGGCTGCGCATCATGATGGCAGGCATGGTGGCCGGGGTGCCGGCGCTCATGGTCATCAAGGAAGACCTTGGCTCCGGCCTGGTGTGGGGGCCGGTCTTTCTCACCATTATGCTGGTGGGCAGCATCCCCTTCCGCTACCTGATCACATTGCTGCTATGCGTGGTGAGCGTGGTGCCGCTGGTCTACGTCTTTGCGCTCAAGCCCTACCAGCAGGCGCGTATCCAATCCACCTGGTACATGCTGACCAACCAGCTCGACAAGGTGGACCTGCAAAACGAAGGCTGGGTGGCCAAGTATCTGCAGATCGCCGTCTCCACGGGCGGGCTGGAGGGTAAGGGCCCGGAGTCCAAGAAAGTGCCGGACCAGACCTCCATCCACCGCACCTTCTTTCCGCATGAGTCCATCAATGACTTCATCTTCGGCGTCATCTGCGAGGAGTTCGGCTTCCGGGGCGCGCTGCTGGTGCTCTCGGGCATGGCGCTGCTGCTGCTGCAGGGCGTCTTTGTGGCCTTTTGTGCGCGGGATCAGCTCGGGCGGCTCATCGTGGTGGGGGTGGTGGCCATGTTCTTTGTGCACACCTTCCAGAATGCCGGGATGAATCTCGTCATGCTGCCCGTCATCGGCCTGCCCATGCCCTTTGTGAGCTACGGTGGTACCTTCGTGGTCGTGACACTCTTCCTCATGGGCATGGTGCAGAGCGTGTGGGTGCACCGGAACATCTCCGCCGTGAAAAAGAAGCGCTCCGTGAACGGCCCGCGCCGCGATGAAGAGGACGAGGAGGAGTAGGCGGGAGCATCGTGGTCTGCCATGAGCAGGCCATCTGCTCGTTTCTCGTTTCCACTCCTAGAGACGGAAAATGGAAACGAGAAAAAGGGTCTTTAATGAGGTGTGTGCCGGTCTGACTTGGCCCCTCATGGTGGTCCGTGCAACGCGAAGCCAGCCGAAGGCAATCCTCTGTGCGGTTCGCGCTATCCAGCATTTCATGCGGCCAGCCAGCGCTCTGGCAGAGTGGGATCGTCCCGATCCCACACGCTCACGCATCGCCCGGCGCGCTCGCACATCCACGAACACGCTGGGGAGATCAAGATGATCCCTCTCTGTCGGCTCGTGCCTCCGCCTTCAGACCCGTTTTCAACGCATCGTGGTATGAGCGCTGGGCTTCTGTGCAGACAGATCGTGGCCCGCAGCTCAGGGGTGTGGCGGGCCGCACAGGGACTGTGCGGACCACTATGGCAGGCCGCCTTCTGCGAAGGCGCACCACCTGAAAAGAGCCTACTCCTTCGTTTCCATTTTTCCTCCCTAGGAGTGGAAACGAGAAACGAAGCGGAATGGCCTCATGCGGTGCCTCACACGATCTCCCAGCCTTTGCGGTAGTCGCGGCGCACCATCTTGTCGGCTGCGGCGTTGTTGGGGATCTTCAGGCCGGGCGCGTCCCAGGTGAGGTTCTCGCCGGGGAAGGCGCTGGCCAGGCAGCCGAGCAGCACGGCCTCGGTCAGCGGGCCGGCGTAGTCAAAGTTGGCGGAGGGCTGCTTGTCGCCCTTGAGGCAGCAGTCGATGAAGTCAGCCCAGTGGTCGCGGGGTTCCAGCTTGGGATAGGCACCAAAGCTGGCGAATTTCTCGCGCGGGTACAGCAGCGGCGTGGAGCCGTGCGGGGAGAGCAGCACGCCCTCGGTGCCCAGATAAATCGTGCCCTGGCCGGGGAATTTGGAGACGTCTCCCACCAGTGCCATGACCTCGGCTGGCGGACGGGCGTCGCCATCGGTCCAGGTGACTTTGACGGTGTCGCCCGCAGTGTATTTGGTGCCTTTGAAGGTGTACTCCACCACGGCGTTGATGGCCCAGTTGTCCTTATTCGGCACAGGGCCGGTGGACTTCACGGAGATGGGCGCGGCGAGATCGAGGGAGCGGAACCAACCGCTGAACATGTGGCAGCCCATGTCCCCCAGGGTGCCGGTGCCAAAGTCACGGCGCTTGCGCCAGTTGCCGGGGTGATCGTATTTCTCGATGTAGCTGCGCTCGGAGGCCACGCCCAGCCACTTGTCCCAGTCAAACCCGGCAGGGATGGGATCGCTCTTGGCCGGGCGCACTTCGAGGTCTCCCCACTTCTTGTTGGAGAAGGTGTGGGCTTCCTTGACCTTGCCGATGGCACCCATCTGGATGAGGGCCACGGCGTGGCGTTCGGTGAAGGCGGAGGAAATCTGGATGCCCATCTGCGACATCACCCCCTTGGCGCGGGCGCGCTCCACCATCTGGCGGCATTCCCACAGGTTGTGCGCCAGAGGTTTCTGGCCGTAGATGTGCTTGCCCTTGGCGATCGCGGCCAGGCCGATGCTGCCGTGCATGTGGTCAGGCGTGGAGACGTTGACGCTGTCGATGTTGTCGGCCTCTTTTTCCAGCAGCTCGCGCCAGTCCTGATACACGCGGATGTTGGGCCACTTTTTCTGTGCGTTGGCAAAGTTGCGCGTATCCACATCGCACACGGCCACCAGCTCCCACATGGGGTGGTTGGACATGGCGCTCATGTCGGCCATGCTCATGCCCGCAGCACCAAACGCGGCGTGGCGCAGCTTGCCATTGGGCGAAGCGGCGCGCATGCCGGTGGTGACCCACGGGGCGGCGAAAAGGGTGGCGGCGGACTGGCGTATGAAGTGGCGGCGTGATTGCATGAGCGGCGGTGGGAATGAAATGGGTGAGCGCGAAAATACGTTGCGCGCACGCCGCATCTTCCGTTTCTCTTTTTCCGAGAAACCCACCGATCCCCAAGACATGAACGACCTCGCCAGCCGACTGCAAGCCATCCGCGACCGCATCTCCGCCGCTGCCCAGCGCTGCGGACGCGATCCCGCCTCGGTGCAGCTGCTGGCCGTGTCCAAGACCTTTCCCGCAGAGGCCATCCGCGAGGCTCTTGATGCCGGGCAGCTGCTCTTTGGAGAGAACAAGGTGCAGGAGATCCTGGCCAAGGCGCCGCAGCTTCCCTCAAACCTGCAGTGGCACCTCATCGGGCACCTGCAGTCCAACAAAGTGCGCAAAGTGCTGCCGCATGTGCAGGCCATCCATAGCGTGGATTCGCTGGATCTGGCGAGAGACATCGACCGCATCGCCGGAGAGCTGGGGCTCAAGGCCAAAGTTTATCTTGAGGTGAATCTGGGAGATGAAAGCAGCAAGCACGGTTTCAACGCCGAAGGTCTGCGCGCGCAGCTTGAGGCACTCCACGCCCTCACACGGCTGGAGATCCAAGGACTGATGTGCATACCGCCCTTTGATGACGATCCGGAGAAAAGCCGCCCTTATTTTGTCCAGCTGCGCACTCTGCGCGATGAGCTGGAAAAGACCGGCGGCCGCCCGCTGCCGCTGCTGAGCATGGGCATGAGCCACGACTTTGAGATCGCCATCGAGGAAGGGGCCACGATGGTGCGCGTTGGCAGCGCCATCTTTGGCGAGCGCACTTACAAGCCTGCCGCCTGATGAATACGCGTGCCGACAAATGGCTGCACCATGTGCGCGTCTTCAAGACCCGCACGCTGGCCACGCAGGCCTGCGCCAAGGGAAATGTGACGATCGACGGCCAGGTGGTGAAAGCCTCGCGTGATCTGAAGCCCGACGATGTGCTGGAGGTGGTGCGCGGAGATCTGCGCCTGCGCCTGCGCGTCGTCGCCTTCCCGCCGCAGCGCCTCGGCCCGCCACGCGTGGCGGAGTTTTGCGACAACCAGACCCCGCTGGAGTGGATCCAGAAAGCCAGCGAACTGCGCCGCGAGCGCGAGCTGATCCAGCCCCGCGAACACGAGATGGTGGCCAAGCCTGACAAGAAGCAGCTCCGCGAGCTGCGGAAGTTCTGGGAGGAGCAGCACGCGGCAGAGGCGTGATGAGGCAGGCGTCAGCATCGCGGTCCGCATCACACCAAGCCAGCCGAAGGCAAGCCTCTGTGCGGCTCGTGACACCTTGCGTTTTCTTTTTCACCCAGCTTCTTTGCGCTGCTTTGCCATCGCCGCGCTGAGGAGTGAGCGTTGCGTTTCTGCGAAGGCGAATCGTGGCGCGCAGATCAGGGGAGTGGCGTGCCGCACAGGGGACTGTGCGGACCACTATGGGGGCCAGGCATCCTGCCTGCGAGCACGTCATGCGGTTTGCTGCACCGCCTTTTCGAAGAAGTGTTGCTCAAGCTCGTGGTGATCTTTACGATGCGTGGCAGATTTGATTTAAATATGGGACTTTTTGACAAGTTTTTCGGCAGGAAGAAAGCAGCAGCTGTGGGACCAGTGGGTGAGCGGACAGAGCCCGAAGCCCCGTCGAGTGCTGCGGAGGAGAAGATCAAGGTCTTTGACCAGTTCGGCCGGGAGCTGCATCTCTCCAAGCAGGACTGGCTGAAGCATATGCTCCTGCCCAACATCGAGAAGGCCTGGAACGACGCTGACAAGCTGGCCGGCTACATCATCAACGGGCTCCAGGACGGCTTTGCCCGTGAGCTGCTGCCGGCGGCGGCCAGGCTGGCGGAGATGGATGCCAATGCTGAGCGCGGGGCGGTGCTGCATGCGGCCACGCTGCTGAAATCGGGGCAGGCGGGTGAATCTGAGCGCGTGCTCACGCAGCACATCTCCAAGCACGGTAGATCCGGCGTGGTGATGACCAATCTGGCCAAAGTGTACGCGGAGCGGAAAGAGGATGCCCGCGTGCTGGCGGCGCTGTGGGAGGGGCTGGAGCTGGACCCGAACCAGGACAATGCTGTCATGTGGTATGAAGTGGCACACCGGGACAAGTCTGGCGAGGCCGCGGGTCTGGAGGCGCTGCGGCGCATCGCGGCGCTTCCCGGCAGCTGGCGCGCGCAGGTCTGGCTGGCGCGGGAGGAGCTCAAGGAGCGGCATCTGGAGCAGGCGCTGGCGCTTTACACCGAAAGCCTGGAGCGTGCACCGCGCCCGGTGCCCACCGACCTGCTGGTGCAGATGAGCGGCGACCTGGGAAACCTGGGGCACCTGCCCGAGCTGCTGAACCTGACCGAGCCGCACTTTGTGCCTGCGGAGCACGGCATGGAGGTGGGGAACAACCTCATCAAAGCCTGCCTCGATCTCGGTCTGCTGGATGAGGCGCGGCCCATCCTGGACCAGCTGCATGCGCTCAAGCGGCCGGACTGGATGCAGGGGCTGAGCTACTGGGATACCGAACTGGCCAAGGCCCGGCTGGAGACGACCCCGCCCCCGGAAGAGGCTCAGGTACAGCTTTCCATGCTGACCGTGCAGGGGCCGGTGTGGCTCAAGCCAGACTCCCCCGCCGTGGAGCTCTTTCCGGTGCGTGCGGAAGGCGGGCCCACCCTTTGCGTGGTGGGGGGCTGTGTGGAGCAGGCCACCAACTCCAAGCGCATGGAGCAGACCATGTCAGACGTCTCCGGCCGCCTGAGCCGCGCCCTGCCGCTCTTTCTCTCCGAGCACATCCACTGGGGCAGTGATGCCACCTGCAGCGTGCTGCTGCCCTGGGTGGTGAAGCCCACGCCGGGCTTTGCCGTCAATGGGGTGCCGTGGGAGGATGGCGAAGTGGCGCACCTGGCACGGCAGACACCCACGCCCAGCGACTACGCCGTCTATGTAAACCTGAAGGCGCAGACAGAGCCCGCGCTGGCAGAGATCCGGCTCATCCGCACCATCGACGCAAATTGTGTGGGCATGCTGAGCCTCCCTGTGGCTGTGGAGGCTCCCGGTGCCGACGTGATGGAGCTGGCCGACAAGCTTCAGGAGCTGCTCTGCCAGGAGGCAGACGCGGAGCGCGCTGCAATGCCCGACTGCTATGCGATCCCCGCCGTGCCAGACCTGCCCAACTACCTGCTGCGTCTGGAGCAGCTCCTGGCGGTGCGCTGCGCCGGCATGGAGGGGGTGCGTGCGGAGTTTCTCAGCGGCCAGCATGAGATCCTCAATGGCAGCCTGCATCTCTGCCTTTCATATCCTGAATCCCTGTCCATGCGCCTGCTGTTTGCGCAGGCACTTCTTACCATGAAAAAGAGCTGCCCGTCTGCCGTGGCAGACTTTCAGGAAAAAGCACGCCTGCTGCAGAAGATGCACCCCTTGGAAGGCGCTGCCCAGGGTGTCGTGGAGCGCATGATCAACGAAGCTTTTGGCAATTGAAGGAGGAGGGTGCGATCTGCCTTCGCAGAAACCCAACGCCATGATTCGGCGACACGATGGAGACCATACGCGGAGGACTAGGGTGAAGAAGGAAACGCTGGTTCGCGCGAGCCGCACCGAGGATGGCCCGCGGCAGGCTGCGCGTGGTGCGGCCCCCTATGGGGGGGGCGCCTTCGACCATCACAGACCGCCTTGTCCTCCTTCGTTTCCATTTTTCCTCCCTAGAGGTGGAAACGAGAAACGAAGCTGCCCCCCGAGGCGAGAGAGCGGCAGGAGCCAGAAATCACTTCTTCCCGGTCTTCTTGGCCACCTTCTTCCCAGCACTCTTCTTCTTGGTCGCTGCGGCCTTCTTGGTCTTCACACCATTCGCGCTGCTTTTCCCGTTCACTCCGGTGCCATTGGCTGCAGCTTTGGCGCGTTCCTTTTCCTTGTCGCGCTGAAGTTTCTCCATCTTGCGCAGGAGCTTGGGCCACTGCTTTTCCTCCACGATGAAGCCCACGCAGCGGTCCGAGCCGCAGCGGCAGGGGTGCTCGTCCCAGGTGTCCACATCAAAGCCGTAGTTGTAGGTCAGCTCTTCGCCCGCCTTGATCTCGCGCAGGGAGTAGATCCAGATGCGGCCGCGGATGATGTAGGCCTCGCAGTTCGGGGCGCAGGAGTGATTGATATAGCGTGCGGGGTTGCGGCCCTTGGCGCCATCGATGTCATACTTCTGGTTCAGCGTAAAGACGTACACCGCCGCGCCGCCGGTCTTTTTGGACTTTTCCACCAGCGCCTCGCCACGGCGCAGAGACTCCGCCTTTGTGATTTTTTCGCCCACGTACTCGATGATCGGCACGTCGTAGGGGATGTCACAGCGGGCAAAGATGCCCCGGTTGTGGATGGAGGAGGAGCGGACGGTCCAGTAGCGTTTCGTGGGGGCTTGGGGCATGTGGGGCAGGCAGGCGTCTGAGAAAAAGGGAGCGCATGAAGTGTGCCGGGTGCCTGCAATGTCAAGGAAGGAGGCCGAATGTTTCAGGGCAGGCACCTCCTTCATGCCAGCACTTTCCGGTTGCCGCCGGGATGCGGTGCGCCTTATTGCGCGCCCTTCAACCGCCCTGAATTTGTCATGCTTGAATTTTTCCGCCGCCACCGTCACGCCTTCCTCTATACGCTGACGTTCATCATCATCGTCTCCTTTGCCATGTGGGGCGGGTGGCGCAAAAGCGGCGGCGACTTCGGCCGTGGCGCCAAGCTCACGGACACCGCCGTGACCGTCTATGGCAAGGACTACACCGTGGCCGATCTGCAGCGCGCCCAGCGCTCCGTGCAGTTCGCCCAATACTACCTTCAGGACTATGAGCTGCTCTCCGCGCTGATGTCCCTCTCTGCCAGCCGTGGCATGGGCGGTGGTGGCATGGACACCCTGACCAACCTCTTTGTGCTGCGCCATCTCATGGAGCAGAATGGCATCCGTGTCAGCGATGCCGAAGCCCGCGCTGCGCTGGAAAAGCTGCCTGCGCTGCAAAACAACGGCAAGTTTGACGTCTCCCGCGCCCAGAGCCTGGAGGCCAATGCCTCCGCCATGGGTTTTGATGGCGAGGCTCTGCTCGGCATCATGAAGGACACCGTGGGCGTCCGCAAGCTGCAGGACATCGTGTCCAAGAGCTACGAGGCCTCCCCGCTTTCCGCTGAAAAGCAGTACGCCAGCAGCTACCAGACCTTCAAGGGCTCCAAGATAGTCTTTGAAACCGAGACCTTTAAAAAGGCCGCCACCGTGACCGACGACGAGGTCAAAAAGTACTACGACGAAAACAAGGACAGCTACAAAACCGAGGAAAAGCGCGCCGTGAGCTACGTCTTCTTTGAGAACCCCAAAGACCTGGACAAAAAGCCGCTGGAAGAGCGCCAGAAGGCCCAGAGCGAAGTGGTCAAGCGCGTCAATGCCTTCAACGACCTGACCGTGAAGGACAAAAAATCCTTTGCCGACGCCGCCAAGCAGACCAAGGAAAAAGTGGAGTCCGTCCCCGCCTTCACCCAGGCCGAGCCCCCTGCCGCCCTCAAGAACGAAAGCGCCGTGGTGGAGCAGATCTTTGCCCGTGCCAAAGACGCCAAGGCCGAAGCCGTGGAAGGCAACAATGGCTGGTACGTCTTTGACGTGACCAAGATCGAGGAGCCCAAGCAGCAGACGCTGGACGAAGTGAAGACCAAGATCAAAGACGTGCTCCTCGGCCAGAAGGCTGACGAAGCCCGCACCAAGGCCGTGAACGAAGCCCGCCTGGCCCTGGCAGACGGCCTCAAGGCCGGCAAGAAGATCGAAGACCTCGTGAAGGACAAGAAGCTGACCCTGCAGGCACTGCCGGACATCGACACCGCCAATCCTCCCCAGGAAGAGCCCAACGGCTTCATCATCGCCAAGGAAGCAGCGAAGACCGGTGTCGGTGCCATCTCCCACGCAGTGGACTTCGACAAAGGCACCATGCTCATCTACGTGAGCGCCAAGGAGCTGCGCAAGCGCCCCGACGCTGCCGAACTGCGCAAGAGCCAGGGCACCAATCTCTCCTCCCAGGAGCGCCGCAGCCTCTTCCAGGCTTGGTTTAAGAAGCAGCAGGAAAGCGCCCGCGTCGTCATCGCCAAGGTGGGCTGAGCCCAGCCCCACCCGCCAATCTGACACGCCATGAGCGACACGCCCGCCCCCACCGTGGAGGAACTCTACGACGAGGCCAGCGGGCACGTAGCACTCGGAGAACTGCCCGAGGCCATCGCCCTCTACCGCCGCTGCGTGGCGCTGCAGCCCGACCACTTTGACAGCTGGCACGCCCTCGGCATGGCTCTGCTGCGCCATGGAGAGGTGAAAGAAGCCATCGGCGCCGGCCTCATGGCCACCACCCTCCAGCCCAACGATCTGCTGGCCTGGACCGCGCTCTCGCAGATGTATGTGACCAACAAGCAGATCGCCGAAGCCGAAGACGCCAAAAGCAAAGCCCGCATCCTCTCGCTGGGCGGCAAGGTGGTGAAGTAAAGTGCCCGCTAGCTTCGGCTTCCTCAGGAAACAACTGTCAACCACCGTCAACGACTGTAAACAACTGTCAACTTCCCCTCCCCTGCCATGTCCTCCCCTCTCTTCAATCTCAGCGGCAAGTCAGCACTCGTCACCGGCGGCAGCAAAGGCTTGGGCAAGGCCATGGCGCGCGGCTTTGCCGAAGCCGGAGCGGATGTCTTCATCTCCAGCCGCAATGCCGAGGAACTGGCCGCAGCCGCAGCCGAGATCGGCGCAGGCCTGAACGTGAAAGTGGAGTGGATGGTGGCCGACATGGCCGACCGCCCCTCCGTCAAAGCCCTGGCCGCAGAGGCTGAGAAGCGCCTCGGCAAAGTGGACATCCTCGTCAACAACGCCGGCATCAACAATCCGCAGGCCATTGATGAGATCACCGACGAAGTCTGGGACCGCAATGTGGAGGTGGACCTCACCTCCGTCATGTCCCTTACCCGCGCCCTTGTGCCCGGCATGAAGGCCCGCAAGTGGGGCCGCATCATCCACACCTCCAGCGTCCTCGGCGTCGGCGGCCGCTTGAAGCGGAATGTTTACTGCGCCTGCAAGGCCGCGCTCATCGGCCTGGCTCGTGCCAGCGCGCTCGATCTCGGCCCCTACGGCATCACCGTGAACTGCCTCTGCCCCGGTCCCTTCCTCACCGACATGCCCGGCAAGCTCCTCAACGACGAGGAAAAGAAATACTTCGCCGACCGCACCGCCCTCAAACGCTGGGCCGCCCCCCGCGAACTCGCCGGCCCCGCCCTCATGCTCGCCAGCGAAGCCGGTGCCTACATCACGGGACAAGGCATCGTGGTGGATGGTGGAGCTGCGGTGAATATTCTTTAATCACCCAGCATGGGCAGGGTTCTCTGCGCCGAACATGGCTTGACTGGTGTTACTCTAGTTTGCAGTCACATGAAGCGAGCCTTCAGCGAAAACTTGCCTCTGCCACAAAGTGGAGCCGTCTTGATCGATCTGCTAGATGATCCCGATTCCCTTTCGACAATTCACTTGTGCACCGATTGCATCATCTCACAGGGGCTTGGCAAAGCCGCCCCATTGAAAGACTTCCCCGAGGATCTTGAGCCTCTGTGCAGCCAGTGCTTCGCTCAACAAAACCAGGCTGGATGATACGCCCCTCCTATTGAGCATCGCGCAATGAAGTGACAAACCAACGAACCATCCACGGATGGCTCAAGATGCCTGTGACGAGGGCTCCTGAAAGGAGCGGAGAAATTAGCCGGTGGTGGAGCGAAACCGCGAAGCGGTGCAGCGGGAACCACCGGACCTGATCAGCATGCATCATTCCGTAAAGGACGCATGCCGGAGGTATGCGAGAAGCCTCCTGCGATCCAGCGTGAACGAGAGGCAACTGCGCGCCCTTCTCGCATGCCTTCAGCATGCAGCCTTGGGCAGAGATAAGCCCTGCTCATGGTCCGATGGTTCTCGCTCGCCAAGCCTCGCTGCACCACCGGCTAATTTCCTTGCTCTTTCCAGGAGCAGGTACGAAGCCGCCCGTGAATGTGGACACCAGTACTATAAAGCACCCATTAGTCATTTAGATGGCGCAGCCGCCCCAGCCTCCGCCTTGCCAAAAAACATCAAATGCTGCCACGGCAGCCCGTCAAATTCGCGCACGAGTTTGAAGCCGTTGAGGTTCATCTCCTTGTTAATCTGAGCCTTGCTCATTTTGTGCTCGGGCTTGATCGGCACAGTCTCGTCCTCGGCGCGGAACTCGCACAGCACGAGCTGGCCGTCAGGCTTCAGGGCGGCGCGCATGGCGGCCAGCATCTGCACCGGGTGGCTGAACTCATGGTACACATCCACCATGAGGATGAGGTCGCAGGTGTTCGGCGGCAGCTTGGGGTCATGATACAGGCCATCGATGGGCACGATGTTTTTCAGCCCTTCGCTCTCGATGTTCTTTTTCAGCATCTCGATCATCTGCGGCTGCACATCCACGGCATAGACTTTGCCCGTGTCCCCCACCATGCGAGCCAGCGGGATCGTGTGGTAGCCATTGCCGCAGCCCATGTCGCACACCACCATGCCGGGCTTTACCTGGAGCTGCTGACGCATGAGCGTGGGGCCTTCCTCCTGCTCGCGCACGCGGCGCATCAGCCATTCAAAGCCGGACCAGTGCATGGTCCGGGCAATGGTGCGCCCCTCATACACCGTCAGCCCCGGCGGGGCGGCGGCCTCCTCCTGGGCAGGGAGATTCAGGGCAAGAAGGAGCAGCAGGAGGAGGTGCGAGCGCATGTGGGTGTGGAGATGCTCAAAACGGCGGAACTCATGCTAATGTAGCGCCGCACTGCGCCAAAGACTTTTCCAGACTCGCGCTGGAAATCCCGGGGCGGCTTCGTATCCTGAGCTGCCATGACACGCCGTTTCATCGCCCGCCTGCTGCTGCCTCTGCTCGGATTCGGAGCCTTGGGCACCGCCGTGCTCAGCGCCCAGGACGCCCCGCCGGTGCCCAAGCCACCGGAAAGGCCCGCCATCCCGGAGGATGTGGTGGGAGACGAGCACGTGCGCGAGGAGTTCGGAGTGAACCCCTTTACCACGCCGTCCATCCGCAAGCTCTTCGACATGCTCAACAACGTGGGCAAGCTGCGCTTTGACGACCTAAAGCGCCCTTTCACTGACAAGACACCCGCGGACCGCGTCATCGTGGCCATGGGGCTGGGCACCCTCATCGCCGATGGCTTCCTCATCGTGCAGTGCGAGCGTGTAGACGAGATGGAGGCCGTGGGCCGCGCCATGATCAAGTACGGCAAGGCGCTCGGCGCAGGCAACCGCATGAACAAGCACACCGGCAGCCTCTTTGAGTACAGCCTCAAGGGCAACTGGCAGGATCTCCGCGTGGAGCTGGCCAAAACCCAGAGCGATGTGGAGGCCGAGATGGTGCAGCTGCGCGATGTGGACATCGCCCACCTCATCAGCCTCGGCGGCTGGCTGCGTGCCCTGGAGATCGCCACCAAGAGCATCAGCGACAACTATGCCGAGGAAAAGACCCGCCAGCTCACGCGCCACGACATCGCCGAGTACTACCTCATGAGCCTGGACAGCCTGCACCCCAGCCTGCAGAAAAACCCGGCCCTCATCGAGCTGCGCAAAGGCCTGGAGGAACTGCTCCCCATGCTGGACGTGCCTGAGGGCAAGGCCCTCACCGAAGCCGAGGTCAAAGCCCTCCACAAAAAGGCCTCCGAACTCGCCCACATCGTCACCGACAAAATGAACGGCTGAGCCCAGCCCCGTTCCCGCCTCGTATCTTCTACACATCTTCATGGCCAATCTCACCTCGGAACAGCGTCAACTCGTCGAACAATGGGCCGCAGAGGGCGCAAACCTCAATCAGATCCAGGACCGTCTGCGCAACGAATGCTCGGTCACGCTCACCTACATGGAGACGCGCCTGCTCATCATGGAGCTGGGAGTGAAGATCCAGGAAAAGCCGCGCGAGGCTCCGCCTGAGGAAAAGCCCGCCCCGCCACCCGCACCGGCAGATGCCGATGCTGACGCAGGCGACTATGCAAATGAAGATGGCGTGGCCGATGAGCTCATGCCGCCGGACGGCGTACCCGCCGGAGACACACCGCTCAGCATTTCCGTGGATGATCTGCCGCCTCCCGGCGCCATCATCAGCGGCAGGGTCACCTTCAGCGACGGCGTCACCGCCCAGTGGTTCATGGACCAGACGGGCCGCTTTGGCATGCGCGGCCCCGCCCCCGGCTACCAGCCGCCGCCTTCAGACATCCCCACCTTCCAGACTGAACTCGACCGCATCCTGCAATTGCGCGGCTTCTGATCTTTATAACCTCAAACTTGGAACTCAGGCTCCGTGCTTCTCATCATCGACAACTACGACTCCTTCACCTACAACCTCGTCCAGTACTTCGGCGAGATGGGAGCCGTCATGGAAATCCGCCGCAATGACCAGGTGACGCTGGATGAGATCGAAAAGCTCAAGCCCGACCACATCTGCATCTCCCCCGGCCCCTGCACGCCTAAGGAAGCCGGCATCAGCTGTGCGGTGATCGAGCGCTTTGGCAAGTCCACCCCGCTCCTCGGCGTGTGCCTGGGCCATCAGGCCATCGGCCACGTCTTCGGCGGCGATGTCGTCCGCGCAGGCCGCCTCATGCACGGCAAGACCTCGCTGATCAATCATCAGGGCGAATCCGTCTTCAAAGGCCTGCCGCAGCCCTTTGAGGCCACGCGTTACCACTCCCTCCTCGTCAAGCGCGACACCCTGCCCGACTGCCTAGCCATCACCGCCACCTGCAGCGATGACGAGTCCGAGATCATGGGCCTGCGCCACAAGGAGCTGCCCATCCACGGCGTGCAGTTCCACCCTGAGTCCATCCTGACCCAGGACGGCAAGAAGCTGCTGAGGAACTTCCTGGAGATGTGAGCCCGCTGCCTCACGGCGCGGATGCCATGACCGACGCAGAACATCTGCGCCGCTTTGAGGATCACAGCCTGCCACATGCGCAGTGGACGCACCGCGCCCACCTGAAGGTGGCCTACCTCTACCTGCTGCGCCTCCCCTACCCCGAGGCACTTGAGCGCCTGCGCAGCGGAATCAAAGCCTACAACATGGCCCACGGCATCCAGAACACGCCCACCGGCGGCTACCACGAGACGCTGACCCAAGTGTGGCTGCACCTCGTGCACACCACCCTGCGCCAGTTTGGCCCCGCTGAAACCGCCGATGCCTTCTTCGACGCCCAGACGCAGCTCAGCAGCACACGCACCCCGCTGCTTTTTTACTCACGCGAGCGGCTGATGTCAGCCGAGGCCCGGAGCACCTTCCTTCCGCCCGACGTGGCGCCGCTGCCAACGCCCCAGGAAGAATGATCCTTGGAATAAGCTCAGGTCCTGCGTGCAAAGGCAGCACGTCAGGCTATGTAGCCATCCATGTTTCTTCGCCTTCGCTTTGTCATTCTCTCTTGTGCCATGCTCGTGCTCAGCAAGGCAGGCAATGCAGCAGACCCCTTGCGCGTGGCGTGCGTAGGGGACAGCATCACGCAGGGGGTCGGCATTCTTCATCCGGAAAAGGATGGCTATCCGGCCAGGCTGCAGGAGATTCTGGGCACGAGCTGGAGTGTCAAAAACTTCGGCGTGGGCGGGCGCACCATGCTGAGAAAGGCGGACCCCTTCGACCACCGCCCGGCACTTGGCTCCAGCCCGGACATCGTCGTCATCGCCCTCGGCACCAATGACTCCAAGACTCCGATCTGGTCCGGACATAAAGGCGAGTTCGTGGCTGACTATGTGGCCATGATCAAAGAATTTCAGGCGCTGCCCAGCCACCCTCAGGTGCTGGCCTGCCTGCCACCACCCGCCTTCCCGGGAAATTGGGGCATCACCGAGGAGACCATCGTCGGTGAAGTGATCCCGGCCATCAAGCAAGCCGCCCAGCAGGCGGGCATAAGCGTGATCGACCTGCACACTCCGCTGCTGGAGAGCAAGCCCTGGTTTCCCGACACTGTGCACCCAAACGAAGCCGGAGCGCAGCGGATTGCTGAAGTCGTGGCTGCGGCCATCAAGGCGAAGTAATACCCTGATGCGATGAAGCAGGCCTGAAAACGCATTCCCGAGCCTACGTTGGAAATCATCTTGATCCACCTCCTGCAGCAAGTTCGCGGATGTGCGGTGGCGCTGGGCGATGCCAGAGGCTCGGCTTTGTGAAGACGCGAAAGCAGAGGGTATTGAGAGAGTGTGAGGGATCGGGACGATCCCTCTCCGCAAGAGCGCTGGCCCCCGCTCGCCCTCAAATCTGCTGCAGCTTGTTCCGCTCGTTGGGCGTGCGGCACACGGGGCAGGTCGTCACGGTGATTTTGCGCTTGGGCTCGCAGGCGTAGGCGGTGCCGCAGATGCGGCACTGGATGGCGATGCGGCGGCGATACACCTCGCGCTTGCGGTCGCGCCAGAAGCTGTAAAACCACAGCAGGCACACCGTCGTGACCCCCACGGCCATGAAGAGAATGATCAGTCCTCCGAGCGGGATGGGGATCATGGCTTGCGGGCGGCCTCCCACCGGAATGAAATCTCGCCCCACTCCACCTGCTTGACCTCAGCGGGGGTAAAGCGCAGCGCGGTCACTGCGGCATGCAGCTGCTGCATCACCCCGGGGTCTTCCACACTGCTGAGCGGCAGCGCCGTGATGATCTGCCCCGCACGACCTACGGCCACGCGGAACTGCACACGCGTGGGCTCCGTCAGCTTGATGCCCTCCAGCTCCACGCTGGCAGGGCCGCGCTGGGCCAGGCTGGGGCTCATCACCGCATGCAGCCGGGCCTCTGGCGCCACCGGCACATGGGAGATGCTGCGGGCAGGCACCGGCGGCAGCACATCCGCCGCCGCAGTAAAGAGACGCGGCTGCTGGATGGCGGCCGGAGCAGGATCGAGATCCTTGAGCTTGATCTCATGCCCGGCAAAGGTGGGCTGAAAGGCCAGCAGAGGGCTTTTCACCTGGAGGTCGCTGTCGTCATCGCTCAGCAGCGCAAAGCTGCGGTCCTGCGCCCGGTGGATGAGGGCCAGCTCGGCCGGATTTGCGGGGTTCAGGGAAATGACGTGCTGCGGAGTCACCGCAGGACGCTGCACCGTCGGGTGCACGATCCGAAAGACAAAGAAAAAGCCGGCCATGGCCAGCATGAGCGCCAGCAGCGCCAGCACCAGACGCCAGAGGGAGTAATCCCGCACCTCCCAGGCAAAGATGAGCCCGGGCTCGGATGGATGCGGCTTGGCGGACATCGGGGGGGGAAACGGGCTTGGTGGGTTAGGCCTTGGGCGGCACGGTGGAGTAGGCCACCTCATAGCCGAGCTCCAGGGCGATGTTTCCGACCTCGATCACACGGCCGTGCGGTGCCTGTCTGGCGGCATGAATGATGGCGCGGCGCTCGCCTTCGCGGCTGGCCTTCAGCTTGTCCCGCAGCTCCGCCGTGCTGGTGCGCACCCCGTCAAAGTAGAGCGCATTTTCCAGCCCGGCGGGGATGGTGATGATGTGCGCGCGGTCAAACCCGGTGAGCCTGGAGCTGGACTGCGGCTTGTCCACATGGATGCCGGACTGCACCACGAAGTTGCTGTTGAGAAGGAAAAAGACCAGCAGCAGCAGGATCGTGTTCATCAGCGGCACGATGTACAGCCACGGGCTTTGTCTGGGTAGATGACTCTCTAGCTTCATGCGGGTCGGGCTACGTGCTCAGTATTGGCGGCCAGGGTTGGTTCGGCCAGCCAAAAGTGCTCCTCAGGATTACCCCTTGAGCCCGCGTCCCCGCGCTTTGGTCATTGCAGGCGCCACCTCCGCCTGACGGAACTCCACGATGTTATCGGTGCTGTTCGCGTCCTCGATCAGATTCACGATCTCGATGCCCGCACGCTCCAGATCGTGCATGACCGCGCGTGCACGTGCGCTCAGGAAGGCAAAGGAGAGGTAGGAGGGAATGGCCACCACCAGACCGAGCGCGGAGGTGATGAGGCTTTGATACACACCACGCGCCACGTCTGCCTGTGTGGCCAGGCCGTTGGCGGAGGAGAGATTGGTAAAGCTGTCCAGCAGGCCGATCACTGTGCCCAGCAGGCCGATGAGGGGTGCGGCGTGGGCAATGGCATTCAGAATGCCCAGAAAGCGCTCAAGACGGGGCACCTCCAGCTGTCCGGCCTCCTGCACGATCTCCTTGAGCTGCTCCCGAGGGGCGTGATGGCGCAGCAGTGCGGCGTGGATGACGCGGCCGGCGGGCACCCGTGTGGCCACGCATTCCTGCAGAGCCTCGGCAAAGTTTTTGCGGCGGATCAGGCTGGCCAGCCCGGCCAGAAACTCGCCCACGTTCATGCTTGCCCGGTGGAAATAGGCCAGCCGCTCGATAAAGATCGCCCCAGCGAAGCACAGGCACCCAATTAGGAGCCATACGAGCGGTCCGCCTTTGGAGATCAGATCTATCATGTGCCGGGAGTCAGAGAGTAAAGGGTCAAGCCTGGCACCACACGCCAGCTCGGGAGAGGTCGTGTAGTACAAAGCATGTTTTATGCCGAGACTGATGTCTTGTAAACATTGGAAATAAACGGGATGAAGAAAGAGCGGTCAAGCGGGGAGAGAAGAAGAAATGCCTAAGAGGGCGCGGGGACATCGATTTAGCCCTATCCTCTTGGCCCTGCCACCCCGGTGTAACATTCATACCACTTCCCATCACGTCCCAGCCTTGATTCCCCGGCCCGGCCCCGCTCCTATGGCGGCATGAAACCTTTCGATCTTCAGGTCAATGGCTACGCGGGCACCGACTTCAATGGCGACGCCCTCACCGCCGAGTCCCTCCACCACGCCTGCGCGGCGCTGGAGGAAGACGGCTGCGACTCCATCCTGGCCACCTTCATCACCGACCACATCCCCACTCTGGAGCGCCGCATCAGCACCCTGGTGGCGCTGCGGGAAAAGGACGAGCTGGCCCGCCGCATGATCTCCGGCATCCACATCGAGGGGCCGTTTATCAATCCCATCAAAGGCTACGTGGGCGCCCACCCTCCCGCCGCCGTAAAGCCCGCCAATGTGGACGATGCCAAGCGCCTGCTGGACGCCTGCAGCGGTCTGGCCCGGCTGGTGACCCTGGCCCCGGAGCACGATGAGGGCAGCAAGACCACCGCCTTCCTGGCCTCCCAGGGCGTCACCGTCTCCGCCGGTCACTGCGATCCCTCGCTGGACCAGCTCAATGCTGCCTGCGATGCCGGACTGAGCATGTTCACCCATGTGGGGAATGGCTGCCCCATTCAGATGCACCGGCACGACAACATCATCCAGCGCGCCCTCAGCCTGCACGAGCGCCTTTGGCTCTGCTTCATCCCGGACGGCGTGCACATCCCCTTCTTTGTGCTGAAAAACTGGCTGGCCTGCGCCGGTCTGGACCGCACCATCTTTGTCACCGATGCCATCTCCGCCGCCCGACTCGGCCCCGGCCGCTACACCCTCGCCGGATGGGACATACTCATCGGTGAAGATCTCGTGGCCCGCTCCCCCGACGGCACCCACTTCGTCGGCAGCACCGTCACCGTGCCGCGCATCAAAGCGAATGCGTATGAGCAGCTCGGCATGACTGAACGTGATCTGACGCGGGTGCTGGATGTGAATCCGCGGAAGGCGATAGCCGCATAGCTCCACCACCTCAATCCCGCCCTCTCATGCACCCTCTGGCCGATCAAGCGTTCCAATGGTGGCTGGGCCGCCTCCCGAAATACAACCGGGGGCTGGTCATCGCAGGAGTCTCGGCATTCGTCGCCTATGTCTTGATCGGTTTCCTGCTGCTGCCGGCATCCGAGGGATTTGAGGTGACCCTTTTTACCCTTGTGATTCAGAGCGTCGGTTATCTTGTCATCATCGCCCTGGCCAACATCTGCTACCTCATCGGCCCTGTCTCCGAAAGCCTGCTGCGTCCTGATGATGTACACCGCTACCGCGAAAAGTGGCACACCCTCGGCTCCCGCCTGTCCTTCGCCCTGCCCTTCAGCGTGCCTGTGATGCTCCTGGTGGTGGCGCTGCTGAAGGGGTGATTGGATGACTCCCGACGAACTTGCCCTTCGAATGACATGAATCCACTCCTCAGGCTCGAATCCCAGCGTGGACATTACACCGTCGTCCGCTGGGTGTGAATTCTTGGAAGACAAATCAGATCACCCTCCACCCAGGGCCTTGTAGAGGGAGATCTGGAGCTGAAACTGGCGTTTGTTCACATCCACCAGCTCCAGTCTTCCCTCCAGCGTGGTTTGCTGGGCGTTGAGCACTTCCAAATACGTGGCACGGCGGGTGGCGAAGAGATCATTGGAGGTGGCCACGCTTTCGGCCAGCAGGCCGACCTGCTCGGATCTGACCGTATTCAGCTCATCCAAAAGACGTATCTTGGCCTGGCGGTTGTGGACTTCGACATAGGCATTGACGATGGACTGTTGATACTCCGCCAGGGCTTCCAGTTCTTCCGCGCTGGCTTTTCGAAACTGGGCTTTGATGGCGGCGCGGTTGATCAGCGGGGTAAGAAGTCCGCCTGCAACGTTGTAAGCGGCGGAATGGGAATTGAGCAGCAGATCGCCACGGAAGGCCTGGAATCCGATGACACCGTTGATGTTCAGGCTGGGCAGAAAGGCGGCGCGTGCGGCTTTCACGTCCGCCTTGGTGGCGGCGAGCTCATGCTCGGCCTGGCGCACATCGGGGCGCTGGGTCAGCAGGCTGGCAGGCACCTGCTGGGACAGGCGCGGCACCCGCAGGCTGGTGATGGACTGCTGCGTGCGCTGAATGTTTGCAGCGGCATTCCCGAGCAGCAAGCGGATCGCCGCTTCGAGGTCGATGATCTCCTCCCGCGCCTGGATCTTGAGACTGCGCAGGTTTCTGGCGCGGGCCTCAAACTGCTGAACGGCGAGCGCGTTTGCGGCGCCGACAGCTTTCTGCGCCTGCACGGTTTCGATGGCGTGCTGCTGCAGCAGGAGGTTGTCATCGAGAATGCGCAGCGTGGTGTCCAGCGCGAGGAGGTCGTAGTAATGCGTGGCGATGTCGCTGATGAGGCTGACGAGCACCAGGCGGCGGCCCGCCTCGCCGGCCAGGGTGCGCTGCAGGGCGGCGTTGCGCTGGCTGCGCAGCTTGCCCCACAGATCGACCTCCCAGGCTGTCTGCAGGCCCAGGCTGAAGTCTGGCAGCGTGTTGGGAATGATCTGATTTTTGTAGATGGTCGTGGTCCGGTTTCCGGCATCATCCATCGTGTAGTAGCCAAATTTCCGCAGTCCCACGGCGCTGGCGATTCCGGCACTGGGCGCCAGCGCACCCCGGCTGGCGGTGAGCTGCGCGCGCGCCATCTGCACCCTCTGGTAGGCCACCTTGAGATCGTTGTTGCCGGCAATGGCCTGATCAATGAGGCGGCTGAGATGCGGGTCCGTAAAGTGTTTGCGCCACAGCGTGGTCTGCGCGCGGGCTTCTTCGGGAGTGAGGGCCGCTTTGGGCGCGGTGATGGCGGTGGGGAGCAGCACGCCTGTGCAGCCGGAGGCCAGCAGGGAAAAGACGGCGCAGATGAGGGAGGAAAGTTTCATAAATAGCGCGGCTCAGAGGGTTTCGCTCAGCGGCAGTTCTTCCCGCCTGCGGCTGAACTTTTCCGCAAACGTGGCAACGATGACGTAGAGGCCGGGCGTGAGGATGACGCCGAAGACGGTGCCGAAAATCATGCCGCCCGTGGCCGCGGCGCCGATGGTGCGATTTCCCACGGCACCGACACCGGTGGCGAGCAGCAAAGGAATGAGGCCTGCTACAAAGACCATCGACGTCATTAGAATGGGGCGCAGGCGTGTGCGGACAGCCTCCACGGCGGCGAGCAGCGGTGTTTTGCCTTCGCGATGGCGCAGCGCCGCAAACTCCACAATGAGGATGGCGTTTTTCCCGAGCAGGCCAATGAGCATGATCATGGCGACCTGCGCGTAAATGTTGTTTTCCAGCCCCAGCAACAGCAGGAAAAGAAAGGCTCCCACCAGCCCTGTGGGCAGCGAGAGGATGACCGGCAGCGGCAGCAGCAGGCTCTCATACTGCGCCGCCAGCAGCAGATAGACAAAGACGATGCAGATGAGGAAGATGAAGGTGGCCTCGCCGCCCCCGTTCACCTCATCCCGGCTGATGCCCGCCCAGTCGATGCCATAGCCTTTGGGCAGCTTCTGCTTCACCGTTTCCTGAATGGCACGCAGCGCGTCTCCACTGCTGTAGCCGGGGGCCTGCTCGCCATTGATTTCAGCGGAGGGAAACATGTTGTAGCGTGTGATCTGATCGACGCCATAGACCTTCTCCAGCGTGACGAAGCTGGAGAGCGGCACCATCTGGTCGTTGCTGGCTTTGATGCTGAGCTTGAGGATGTCCTCCGGGCGGGCGCGGTACTGCGGCAGCGCCTGCACCATGACGCGGTACATCTGTCCGAAGCGAATGAAATTGGAGGCATACTCACTGCCGAGCAGGGTCTGCAGCTCGCCCATGGCGCGGCCCACGGTCACGCCCTTCTGCGCGGCTTTGTCCATGTCCACACGCAGCAGGTACTGCGGATAGCTGGCGTCAAAGATGGTGAAGACGCTGCCGATCTCCGGCCGCTGCCGCAGGTCGGCCATGAATTTTTTCAGCACGCCATCCATGCGCTTGAAGTCACCGCTGCCGGTCTTGTCCAGCAGACGCAGCTCGTAGCCGCTGGCATTTCCGTAGCCGGGCACGGCGGGCGGCGGGAAGATCTCGATCCGCGCATCCTTGATGTGGGAGATCTTCTGCCGCACCTCGTTCATCACCGTCTCCACGGTGGTGCTGCGCTTGTCCCAGGGGACCAGGTTCACCAGGCAGGTGCCATAGGTGGCGCCGGTGCCGTCGGAGAGGATGTTCGTGCCCGAAAGGCTGGAGATGGAGAGGATGGAGGGCATGTCCCGCGTGCTGCGCACGATCTCGTCCACCACATCCTTGGTGCGCTCCAGCGTGGCGCCGGCGGGCGTGGTGATGCTGACATAAAAGGTGCCCTGGTCCTCATTGGGAATGAAGCCGGTGGGCTGCCTCCGGCTGATCCAGACCGTGGCGCAGCAAAAGCCGAGCAGCATCAGCCAGGTGAGGGCACGACGCCCGGCGATGGCATGAATCATGGCCGCGTAGCTGGTGGCCAGGCGCTCGTAGGCGCTGTTGAAGCCATGGAAGAACCACGCCAGCGGGCCGCGCTTTTTAGGAGGTGCGGCGGCAGAGTGCGGCTGATGATGCGGGTTTTTCAGCAGCAGCGCACACAGCGCCGGCGTGAGCGTGAGCGCCACAAAGCCCGAGAGCGTGATGGCCGTGGCTATGGTGATGGCAAAGTTGCGGTACAAAATGCCGCTGGGTCCTGACATGAAGGCCACGGGCACAAAGACCGCCGCCATGACGAGTGTGATGGCCACCAGCGCGCCGCTGATCTCATGCATCGCACGCTCGGTGGCCTGCCGTGCTCCCCCCTTCCCCCGCTCCATCTGCGCATGCACCGCCTCCACGACGACGATGGCGTCGTCCACCACGATGCCGATGGCCAGCACCAGCGCGAAGAGCGTGACGAGATTCAGCGAGAAGCCGATCATCTGCATGAAGACAAAGGTGCCCACCAGAGACACCGGCACCGCCAGCACCGGCACCAGCGTGCTGCGCCAGTCCTGGAGGAAGACATAGGTGACGAGGGAGACGAGCACAAAAGCCTCCAGCAGCGTCCGCAGCACCTCGTGAAGGGAGGCATCCAAAAAGCGCGAGACGTCATAGCTGATCTCGTAATCCATGCCCGGCAGGAAGGTGGACTCCTTGATTTCTTCCAGCCGCTGCTTCACGGCGGAGATGACCTCGCTGGCGTTTGAGCCTGGCAGCTGCTTGAGCATAATGGCGGCAGCGGGCCTGCCGTTGAGCTTGGCCTCCACGTCAAAGTAGGTGGTGCCAAACTCGATGTCCGCCACGTCGCGGATGCGCAGGATCTGCCCCTCGGAGGTGGCACGCAGCGGGATGTTCCGGTACTCCTCCTCGGTGCTGAATTTGCCGGTGTAGCGCACCACATACTGGAGCTGCGGGCGGCCTTTGTCGGAGCTTTCCCCCACCTTGCCGGGGGCGGCCTCCACATTCTGCTCGTCCAGCGCTTTCATCACCTCATCGGCGGAGACGCCCAGGGCCAGCAGCTTGTCCGGCCGCAGCCACACGCGCATGGCGTACTCCTTGGTGCCGAGGATGTCGGCAAAGCCCACGCCTTTGATGCGCTTGAGCTCGGCGAGGATGTTGAGATCGGCGAAGTTGTAGAGAAACTTTTCGTCCACATCATCCTTGGTGCTGAAGAGGTTCAGGTACATCAGCATGGCGTTTTCCTCCTTGGCGATCTTCACGCCATTGCGCACCACCTCGGCGGGCAGCTCTCCCATGATGGCGGCCACGCGGTTCTGCACATTCACCGCCGCCACATCCGGACTGGTCCCCACTTCAAAGATGATCTGCACCACGCCCACGCCGTCATTGCCCACGTCGGTGGACATGTATTTCATGCCCGGCACGCCGTTGATGCTGCGCTCCAGCTTGACCATGGCCGCCTTGGTCAGCGTCTCGGCATTGGCCCCGGTGTACTCCACCGTCACGTTCACCTCCGGCGGGGCGATCGCCGGAAACTGGGAGACGGGCAGCTTCGTCAGCGACAGCAGCCCCAGCAGCGTGAGGATGACGGACATGACGACAGAAAGAATAGGTCGATGGATGAACCTCGAGGTCATACGCAGCTAAAAGATGGGAGATGGTGGTTTCAAAGCGGGGCGGATGCGGCCCACGCCTGCTCCCGTGGTTCGATGACCTGCCCTTCCTGCACGAGCTGAATGCCTTCAAAGATGACGCGATCCTGCGCGCTGAGCCCTCTGCCGATGACAAAATGATTGGGCAGCCTGAAGAGCGGCACCACCTCCTCCATCTGCACTTTGTTGTCCTGGCCCACACGGTAAACGCACAGCCGGTGCTGAAGCTCAAAGGTGCACTTCTGCGGGATCACCACCACCTGCTTCAGCAGATGGCGCACGGTGACCTTGCAGCTGGCCCCCTGCCGCAGCACATGGTCCGGATTGGGGAATCGCCCGCGGAAAGCGATGGTGCCCATGCTTTTGTCGATGACGGCATCCACCGTCTCGATGCGCCCCTGGTGCGGATAGGCGTTTCCATCCGCCAGCTCCAGAGACAGCCCGCCCGGCGCCGTGTAGTCGGTGCGGGCGATCAGCTCCAGATACTCCTGCTCGCTGACATTGAAATAGACGAATACATCGCCATCGCTCGAAAGGGTGGTAAGCACGTCCCCCACATTGACCAGACTGCCAGCCTTTTTGGGCAGGCGGTTGATGATGCCGTCAAAGGGTGCGCGCACTTCCGCCAGGCTGAGGTGCCGCTCGGCATCCGCCACGTCCGCACCAGCCTCCTCCACGGCGGCGGCTGCGGCATCTGTCTTGGCCTGCGCCAGTTCCATGTCCACCTTGGCGATGATCTTCTTCTCCAGCAGGATGGCTGTGTTTGCCTGCTCAATCTCAGCCATGCGAAAATCCGCCTGCGCGCTTTTGAGCTTGGCGCGTGCACGGTGGAGTTCCGTCTCAAAGGCCTGCCTGCCGATCGAAAAAATGAGCTGCCCCTTGGTCACACGCTGGCCTTCATCCACCACCACCTTTTCGATGAAGCCCTCCACCCGCGCGCACAGCTCGATATGGCTGGTGTTTTGCACGGAGGCCACGTACTGCCGGTCTGCCGGGACATCCATGACGACAGGCATGGTGACGCTGTACGCCTGCGGCGGCGCAGGCTCTGCGACCGGGGCTGAGCTCCGAGTGCAGGATGACAGGCCGGAGCCTGCCAAAACGAGGCCTGCGATGGTGAAAAAAGCGCGCTGAAACACGCAGCACTGGGGGGAAATTTGCATGTCCCCACTTTTCAGCACGATCCATGCGCGAGCATGTCAGCACGTCTCGCTGCATTCTGTCATCCGCGTCTTACAGGCCGGTGTAAGGCCGCGCCCTACACGCTGCGAACGATCCGTTTGGGACGCTTTTCAGGCTTCCGCTTTTCCTGCCTGCTGCTCCCACCAGCGGAAGGCCTCCCGCATCAGCTCATGGTGCCCGGCCAGCCCCAGCTTTTCACGCACACGTGTGCAGTACACCTGCACCGTCTTGATGCTGATGCTCAGCGAGTCGGCGATCTGCCGCGTGTCACTGCCCTGCCCCAGCATGCGAAAGACCTCCAGCTCGCGGTCGCTCAGCGTGCTGATGTCCGAGGAGCTGGTGCGGTTTCCCAGATAGCGCTCGGTGATCTGCGCCTGCACCTCCGGGCTGACAAACACACGCCCCGCCGACACTTCGCGGATGGCATTGACGATCTTCTTGGTGGTGTCGCGCTTGCTCACATAACCACGCGCACCGGCACGCAGCGCGCGGTCAGCGTAGGTCAGCTCATCGTGCATGCTCAGCACCAGGGAGATGCTCTCCGGTGACACGCGGCGGATGTCCTTGAGCAGCTCCAATCCTGAGCCGGCGGCCAGCATGATGTCCACCACCACCACATCCGGCTTCAGTGCCTCGATCTTGGACAGGGCCTCGGGCGCGGCCTCAGCTTCGCCGCAGATGGTCATGTCCGTCTGCTGGTTGATGAGATTGCCCAGCCACTCCCTCACGAGGGGGTGGTCATCGACAATGAAAATGCTCTGTCGTTCGCTCATGCAGAAAATCAGATGGAGGCGGCGCCGGCGGAGGTGGTGGTGCGCGTGGGAACGAGCACACTCACGCAGGTCCCGCGCTCAAGTCCAGTCACTTCGCACAGCGCCCCGATCATGTCGGCACGATGACGCATGATGTGCAGGCCCATGCCCGATTTCCGCGCAGCTTCAGGCGGCAGCCCGGCGCCATTATCAGTCACGCGCATCTGCACCCCCTGGGACGTGTTTTGCAGGGAGATGGTGATGCGGTCCCCACCGCTGTGGCGCACGGCGTTGTTCACCGCCTCCTGCGCGATGCGGTAGAGATGCACCACGGCCTCGGAGTCTTCCAGCAGCACCTCCTCCGGCATTTCCAGCGTGCAGTTCAGACGGGCGCGCATGCTGGTGGTGCGGGCCAGCTCACGCAGCGTGGCGGTGAGCCCCAGCATGTCCAGTTCCACCGGGGCAAGCCCGCGCGCGAGGCTGCGCGCCAGGTCGATGCCGGACTCGATCAGACCCACGAGCTGCTCGCTGTCTGCAGACTCCGCCACGGATTTCTGGTGCAGCTTTTCGCTCAGCACCTGCCCGGCCAGCGCAGCGCTGGTCAGGTGCTGGCAGAGGCTGTCGTGCAGATCATGGCCGATGCGGCGCTGCTCGCGCTCGCTGACCTCCAGCACCGCCTGTTCCAGTTTTTTACGCTCCTGGATCTCCTCGCGCAGGGCGGTGGTCCGCTCCCGCACGCGCACTTCAAGCTGTCGCTGAAACATGCGCAGCCGGTGCAGCACTGAAACCATGACAATATAGAAGCTGATGGCGATGGCGCAGTTCCACCATGGCACAAGCTCGTTTTTGTACACAGCACCGCTGGCCAGGTCTCCCGCCAGCGAGAGCACCACGCTGATCAGCGCCACGAGCACGCCGAGCCCCCAGCCGCCGAACCAGGTGGCCAGATAAACTGAGACGAGGTAGAAGATGGAAAACTGCAGCTCATAGCCCGCATAATAGTCCACCACCGCGACCACCGGCAGCAGCAGGAATGCCGCACGCAGCCATTTGCTGTGCAGGCGGACAGGCGCTGTGGGATGGGTGGAGTCCATGCTCATTTTATAGTCGTTGGCCGACATCAGTCTGGCATGCCAGAATCCGGGACGGCAACACTCAAATCATCCGAAACACCGCAGCTGCCGCAAATTTGCAAGCACGGTTCTGCCGGGCACCTAAATTGTGAAACTGATGGGATGAGGTTCATTGACGTAAATCCGGCAAACGCGATGTTCTGAAACCAGCCTTCACAAGCAGCCCTCGCTAGCATGTCCCCCCTCTTCTGGCTCGAATCCCATCGCGGACGCTACACCGTTGTCCGCTGGTTGTTTCCGCGTCTGCTGGCCGCCATCTACCTCATCGCTTTCGCGTCGTGGGGCGTGCAGTATGACGGGCTCGTCGGGGAGAACGGCATCCTGCCGACGAAGAGCCTGATGGAAAACATCCACGCCTATGAGGCGCGGGAGCACACCTCGCTCTTCTGGCAGATGCCCTCGGTGTTTCACTGGCATTACACCGATGCCTTTGCACACGGAGTCTTAACCGCCTGCTGCGTCTTGTGCGTGCTGGTGATGGCGGGTGTGGCGCAGGGGCCGCTGCTGGCGCTGCTGTGGTTTGGCTACCTGTCCTTTGCCACCACGGGAGACATCTTCATGGGCTACCAGTGGGATGCCCTGCTGCTGGAGGCCGGATTCCTCGCTCTCTTTCTCGCACCTTGGCGGCTGTGGGCCTGGCGCAGCCCTGCGGAGCCGCCGCGAGGCTCCATCTTCCTGCTGCACTGGCTGCTCTTCCGCCTCATGTTTCTCTCCGGCTACGTCAAGATCGGCGGCGGCGACCTGCCGTGGCATGACATGACCGCGCTGCTCTACCACTACGAGACGCAGCCGCTGCCGAATGGCCTTTCGTGGTTCATCCATCATGCGCCGCGCTGGTTTCACGTGGCGAGCTGCTGGATCATGTATGTCATCGAGCTCGCGCTGCCCTTCGCCATTTTCCTTGGGCGCTGGGGACGACTGGTGGCGGCGCTCGGCTTTCTGGGGCTGATGGTGATGATCTCCGCCACGGGGAACTATAACTTCTTCGATCTCCTCACCGGCTTGATGGCGATCACTCTGCTGGACGACCGCTGGTGGCCGCAGCGCCTGCGCACATGGCTGCGCATCTCTGCCGAATCCCCGCGCCCCACCTTCAAACACTGGACGCAGTGGCCCGCGCTCGCAGCCGTGCTGCCCGTGGTGCTGGTCACACTGCTGGCGGCAGATTCCTTCCTCGCAGGCCGCATCCGTGACTACAAGCCCCTGCTGCCCGCCGGGCTGCATGAAAAGCTCGACGCTCCCGCCGCCCGCACCCGCTCCTTCAATGCCTACGGTCTCTTTCAGGACATGACGGAGGAGCGCCCTGAGGTCATTCTGGAGGTGAGCGATGACGGCGCGCTCTTCCTGCCGCTGGAGTTTAAATACAAGCCCGGAGACCCCGCGCGCCGTCCGCCCTTCATCGCCCCGCATCAGCCGCGCCTGGACTGGCAGATGTGGTTTGCGGCGCTTTATCCCGGCTACGATCCCCAGCGCGATGCGAATCCAAACTCCCCCATGCACTGGTTTGGCCAGTTCTGCACCGCCCTGCTCCAGCACAAGCAGCCCGTGTGGGCCCTGCTGGAGCCCCCGCCCTTCCCCGTGGAAAAGATCACCCACATCCGCGCCCGCCTCTACCGCTACCACTTCACCCTGCCCGAGGTGCGAAAAGTCTCCGGCGACTGGTGGGAGCGCGAGCCGGTGGGCAGCTTCTGCGGCACGATGTCTCTGAGAGCAAGAGGGCGGTGAGGACAGAAGCTCCTTATGTTTCAGACCGCAACTGCCCATGCAAGCCCTGGGTAACCTTGGACGTTGAACCAAACCAAGAACGATCTACATTGCGCCACACGCCTTCACGACATGTCCACCCCTGAAACAGCACTGGATTATCTCGAGCAGCAGATTCCCAGCCTTTCGGCCGCTGCGGTGGACGTGGCCTACTGGCAGGCTCTGGCTTCAGGACAGACCGTCCTGATCAGCGAAGAAGGCGGCATCTATCAGGCATTTCCAGATGGCACACGCCAGCTGGTCAAGACCACGGAAAAGCCGCTCAGCGTGCCCGTGGGAACCCGTGTGCGTATTCCCTGAATCATGCACATACCTCGCCTGCGCATGTTCGCCGGGCCAAATGGTTCTGGCAAAAGCACCATCAAAAGCGTGGTTCCGGAAAGCCTGCTGGGCATTTACATCAACCCTGATGAAATCCAGAAAGAGGCCGCACACTCAGGGTATTTGGTGGTGCAAGATTACTCAGTAGAAACAAGCCCAGAGGAAATCCTGGAGTTTTTACGCGGTCTGTACTGCTGCAACGTGCGGGCCTTGCTGAAGCGGCTGGTCGCCTGCGATTTAACAACGGCAGCCTGGACTTCAGAGATGTGGAAATGAACGCTTACTTTGCCTCTGTGGCGGCGGATTTTTTGCGGCAGAAGCTGCTGGAGAAACAAGCTTCGTTCTCCTTCGAAACAGTCATGTCATCCCCAGACAAGGTGGCTCTGCTGGAAAAAGCCCGGCGGCTGGGATATCGCACCTACCTCTATTAGATTGCCACCGATGACCCTTCGATCAACGTGGCCCGTGTCAAGGCACGCTTCAGCCAGGGAGGTCACGATGTTCCTGAATCAAAGATCATTCAGCGTTACCATCGATCCCTCGAACTGCTCATGGATGCGGTCAAATTCACCAGCAGATGCTATATTTTTGACAACTCCCGCCATGGTGGCGAGCGACTCTGGGTGGCGGAGATCACAGAAGGACAGGACCTCGAATTGAAATGCGACCCCATGCCCCTGTGGTTTCAGAAAGCACTCTGGAGCAAGATCCAACCCGGTGTCTGAGCACCGCTCCCGGTTGCGCCATTTTGTCCTCCACTGCGGCGGGCGGACCATCTCAGGATTTTTCCCGCAGTTTCCGTTTTCGTCACTCCCCCATCCTTTCTCCTTGCGTCTGTCTCAGACTGCGGCACTATCGCGCCCCCTCATTCGATTACGGATGTGGGAAACACCTTCGGGGCGTAGCTCAGCCTGGTAGAGCGCTTGCTTTGGGAGCAAGAAGTCGTGAGTTCGAATCTCGCCGCCCCGACCATCTGAAATTTCAGATCTCAGATTCCCTTCCCGCCGCATGTCCGCCCTCTACGCCACTGTCCTGACGACCTTCAAGGAAATGGGCTGGCTCTACCGCGAGGTGGCCGAGCACTCCGTCGTCGAGGCCGACTTTGAGGCCCACCACACCAAGGTGCCGCTGCACGCGCAGGTCTTTGGAGACACCCACATCCTCTCCGTGGTCTCCACCTCCACCCTCCAGGTGCCCGCCAGCCACCGCCTCCAGGTGTGTGAGCTGCTCATGCGCACCAACAAGGAGCTGAACCTCGGCAACTTTGAGCTCGAGTGGGACGGCGGCCAGGTGATGTTCCGCGTGACGAATGTCTTCCCGCCCAACCGCCACGACTCCCGCATCATCGCCAGTCTGGTGCATTCCGCTGTGGCGGAGATGGACCGTCTGACCCCGTTCCTCGGCGAGATCATCCGCACACCCAAGGGCGAGCTGCTGCTGCTGAAGGTTTCTGACCTCATGCAGCGCGAGGATTTGCTGCCTCCGGCACCGGATGAGGAGTGATTGCGCGTGACACAGGCCGCCCGCCTGTGCTTCTGTGGCCTGAGAAACGGCCCACTCCATGCCCGCACGCTACACCCTCCAGCAGCACCCGGCTTTCAGCGCTCCTCTTTCCAGAGAGGATCTCTACACCCTGGTGGCGCGCGGCTCCCTGGCACGCGGGGAGATGTGCGTGGATGAGGCCACCGGCATGACCCACACCGTGGGGGAGCTGATCAGCGGCATGCGCCCTGCAGGCCATGCCAGCGGCACCCGCGCCCGCATCGCCCGTCCTGCCTATCGCGAGATCAGCCCGGACTTTGAGATCCCCATGGAGGTGGCCGAAACGCAGGCGGAAATGGAGGAAGAGGAAATCGAAGAAGAAGAGATCGAGGAGGAAGAACCCGAAGACAGCGCCGATCACGACTACTCCCCCAGTGGCGAGATCATCCTGCACCACGCGCACCCCTCATGGCTGGGCTACCCCAAGGCGCTCTTCCTCTTCCTGCTGCTCCTGGTGGCCAGCGGCCTGCTCTACGTCGTCCAGGCGGAGTATTCCATCATCTCCCTGCTCTGCGCTTCGTCCACGCTCATCGCCATCGGCATCTCGCGCTTCTCGCACGACTACATTGTCACCCGCGAGCGCGTGGAGCTCATCTGGGGCATCATTGGCAAGAGCTCCAAAGAGGCGCGCATCTGCGACATCCGCAGCATCGATGTGTACGAGTCCGGCCTCAAAGGCCTGCTCGGCCTCGGCACCATCGACTTCTCCACGGCGGCGAATGCCGGCATCGAAGTACAGTTCAAAGACCTCCGCCGCGCCCATGAGGTGAAGGATCTGGTGCGCAAGCTCCAGCGCGGCGTGGACCCGACCAATGACTGAGCACAAAGCGGGGGCATAGGACAGAAATGACGCATGTGTAAATCCGAATGACGAATGAAGCCCAAAGCCCGAATGCCAATGCTCGTGGCGCTGCGTGCCGCGTAGAGCGTGGCATTCAGGCTTTGATCTTCGTCATTATTTCGTCATTCGGATTTACACATTCGTCATTCGCCGCAGCCGCACTGACCCGCGCCATCGACATCCGCACGCTGCCCTACGAGCGCAGTCTGGAAAAGCTGCCCGTGGACCTCACGGCCACGATCGGCTTTGTGGAAAGCGGCGGTACCGCCTTCGTTCAGGACGACACCGCAGGCACGCACCTGCACTTCAAGCCCGCACGCAATGACCTGCGTGTGGGCGACCGCGTACGCATTCTGGGCACCACCACCGCCGGACTGTACTTTCCCGGCGTGGACGTGACCAGCCTGCAGATCCTGGGCCACGCCGAGCCACCCGCTGCTGCGCCCGCCAGCTACGATGATCTGGCCACCGGCCGCTACCACTACCAGCGCGTGATCGTGGAGGGGCTGGGCCGCACGCTCACGCCGCTGGATGAAAACCGCTCGCTGCTCCGCCTCGCCATCGGCAGCCGCGTGCTGGAGGTGCGCATCGACTCACCGCTGGAGACCGCGCCAGCGCTCATCGACGCACACCTGCGCATCACCGCTCTGGCCGCAGGCGGCATCAATGACCGCCGCCAGCTCGTCTTTCCCTACATCCGTGTCACCGACTGGAATGATGTGGCCATCACCCGGGCCGCGCCACCGCTTGAAGATCTGCCCGTCACCTCCGTCGTCACCCTGCTGCAGTTTGGTGCTGCGGACGAGCCCCACCACCGCGCACGCGTGCTGGGCACCGTGCTCGCATCCTTCCCGGACGGCCGTGTCTTTTTGCGAGATGCCACGCCACCGCCACCACCGCGAGAGCAGCCCAAGGATGCCGCACCTCCGCCGCAGCAGTCTCCCTCCATCGCCATCCGCCTCACTTCGCCAGCCACTCTCAGCACGGGGCAGAAGGCCGAGATCATCGGCTTTCCCATCATGGCCGGATTCAGCGCCTCTTTGGCCGATGCGCAGGTGATCACCAGCGATGAAGCAACCACCGCGCCCGCCGTTGCTGCCGCCGTGTCTCTCAGGGAATTTCTGGACGGCAGTCACGATGCCAACCTCATCCACCTCACTGCACCTGCCGTGCTCAATGATTTCTTCCGCACGGTGGATGGCTACGAACTGCGCCTCACCTCCGGCGGCACGCCGCTGCGCGCTTTTTTGCTGCAATCCACTGTGCCCGATCTGGAGATCGGCACCGTCGTTGGGCTCACGGGCATCTGTCTGGTGGAGTCGTCCAAAGACCGCGGCTTCCGCTCGCAGGCGGAGCGCGCATCCCTGCTGCTGCGCTCGGCGGAAGACATCGCCGTCATCAGCACCGCGCCCTTCTGGACCACCGGCCGCCTCATCATCGCCATCAGCATTCTGGCTGGCGTCGTGCTCCTTGCCATCGTCTGGATCGCAGCCCTGCGCCGTCAGATCAGCGCCCTGAGCAGCCGCATCGTGCAGCAGGCCACGCAGGATGAGCGCCAGCGCATCGCGCGCGAATTCCACGACACGCTGGAGCAGGAGCTCGCGGGCCTCTCCCTGCGTCTGGACGCCGCTACCACGCGCCCGCTGGAGGACAAGGCGCGCACCCTCATCGAGACCAGCCGCAGCCTCGTCTCCCGCATTCAAAGCGAAGCGCGAAACCTCGTCGCCGATCTGCGCGACACCGAGCAGTTGCACGATCTCCCCGCGGCGCTGCGCGAAATCCAAAACCGCATGCCGCCCAATGCACCCGCATTGCAGCTCGATCTCCATCCCCTCCCCGCCATCCCGGGAGCCGTCTCCCACCACCTGCGCATGATGGCGCAGGAGGCCATCACCAACACGATCAAACACGCCCAGGCCACCGAGATCTCCCTGCATCTCTCCGCCACCACAGACGCGCTCACGCTCCGCATCTCCGACAACGGCCGCGGCCTCGCCTCAGACACTGCCACCACCGGCCAGCCCGGCCACTTTGGCTGCATGGGCATCCGCGAGCGCGCGCGAAAAATCGGTGCTGACGTGAGCTGGAAAAGCGAGGCAGGAAAAGGAACGGTGGTCACGGTTTCCCTGCCGCTCCATCATTCGTCCTTTTGAGTTCGTCATTTGCCTGCTCTCTTCTTTCCATGATCTCCCTCCTTCTCATCGACGACCACTTCGTTGTCCGCAGCGGCCTCGTGGCCTCGTTGGAGCTGGAAGACGATCTTAAAGTGGTGGGAGAAACGGACCGTGGCGAAGAGGCCTCCGCGCTCTATGCCAAAAAGCAGCCGGATGTCGTGCTCATGGATCTGCAGCTCCCCGGCATCGGCGGCATCGAGGCCACTGCCGCGCTGCTACGGGATCACGCCAGCGCGCGTGTCCTCGTCTTCTCTACCTTCGCACGTGACGATGAAATCCAGGCCGCGCTCAAAGCAGGCGCGCTTGGCTACCTGCAAAAGTCATCTTCACGCGAGGCCCTGCTCACCGCCATCCGCACCGTGGCCAAAGGAGAGCGTAGCCTGCCGCCGGACATCGCCCAGCGTCTCAAAGACCGCCTCGCCGAACCCGAGATCACCCCCCGCGAGCGCGAGATCCTCGCCCTCGTCACCCAGGGCCGCGCCAACAAGGAAATCGCCGCCATCCTCGGCATCGGCGAAGACACCGTAAAGCAGCACGTCAGCCGCATTTTGATGAAGCTGAAAGTGAATGATCGTGCTCAAGCCACGGCGGAGGCGATCAGGCGCGGACTGGTGCGGGTGTGACCTCCGCCCGCAAAACCCCATTCCCAATTCCGCGCGTTTATGCTTAGCTAGGCGGCACCGTCCCTTCCCATGAACACGCGTACTCTCCTGGTTCTGGCCCTGCTCTGCACTTCGATGCCAGCCCCGGCGCTCGACTCCAACGCCAACCAGCAGAGCGACATCTGGGAAATCCTTTTCGGAGCGACGAGCCTGCCCGCACTCGGAGATGCCGACCACGACGGCTGGACGAACGCTCAGGAGAGCGGCGCTGGCACCAATCCTCTTGATCCCCACTCCTTTCCCTCCTCGGCACTCTCCTCAGGCGTGGCGGGCCAGGTGCATCTCAGCTGGCCCAGCGCCGCCGGCAAAAACTACGCCATCTACGGCAGCCCGGATCTCAATCCGGCCAACTACACACTGATGAGCACCGTCTCAGGAGATGGCAGCAACATCGCCACCCCGTTCGATGCCAGCACTCACAGCCGCTGGTTTTTCAAACTGGCCATCGCTGATGTGGACAGCGATCTCGACGGCCTGACCGACTGGGAGGAAATGCAGCTCGGCTTCAATCCCGCGCTCAACCACAGCGACCGCAACGACACCGCCGACCTCAGCCGCGTGCAGTCCACCCTCACCGCAGCCAGCACCATCACCGTCGGTTTGATCGACGGCGACATGCGCGAAGACTGGCCTGACAAAGGCGTCGTCGTCATCCGCCGCAGCGGCGGGCTGCGCCCCCTCACGGTGAATCTGACCCTCACCGGCACCGCCACGCGAAACACCGACTACACCACCAACATCGCCAGCACCCAGATCGTGCTGCCGATGGGCGCACGCGAGACGTGGGTGGAGCTGACTCCCGTGAACGACGCCAGCGCCGAGGGCGTGGAAACCATCGTGGTCACCGCCATCGCAGGCAGCGGCTACTCCCTTGGCAGCGTGAACAACGCCACCGTCACCCTCGGAGATGCCTCCTCCCTGCCCTGTGCCAAAGAGGCCGCGCGCTTCCTCATCCAGGCCGCCTTTGGCCCGGATCAGGATGACGCCGCCGATGCCGACATCATCCCCGAGAATGTAGAAGCGCTGATGGCGCAGGGGCTGGAAGCCTGGATCGACGACCAGTTCACCCGCCCCATCGGCTACATCCAGCCCTACACCAACTGGGCGCTGCAATACGCCAACGGCCTCGAACTCTACGGCAACTACAAGGAGCACGCATGGTGGGAGCGCGCCATGGGCGTGCCCAAGCTGCGCCCCGACTCCGCCACCACGCAGCTCCCCGATCCCCTGCGCCAGCGCGTGGCCTTTGCTCTCAGCGAGATCCTCGTCACCTCCGACCGCGCCGACACGCTGGCCGTGGACTACGAGGGCATGGCCAACTACTACGACATCTTTGAGGCCAACGCCTTCGGCAACTACCTCGACATCCTCAAGCAGGTGGCCATGCACCCCGTAATGGGCGTTTATCTCAGCCATCTGGGAAATCAAAAAGCCATCCCCGCGCTGAACATCCACCCGGATGAAAACTTTGCCCGCGAGGTCATGCAGCTCTTCAGCATCGGCCTCTGGCAGCTGAACACCGACGGCACGCGCAAAACCTACCCCGCTGGCGATCCGCAGGCCGGGCAGTTCATCCCCACCTACAGCAACTCCGACATCACCGAGCTCGCCCGCGTCTTCACCGGCCTGACGTGGTATGACAGCACCAGCTTTGATGCCAACAATCTCATCAACGGCGACCGCCTGCACCCGATGAAGATCTTTGACGCCTACCATGACTGCGGTGCCAAAACGCTGCTCAATGGTCTCAACCTCGCCGCCAGCACACCCAGCAGCGGCAGCACCGGCACGGCGGGCATGGCGGACATCAATGCAGCCATCACCAATCTCTTCAACCACCCCAACGTTGGCCCCTTCATCGGCCGTCTGCTCATCCAGCGCCTCGTCACCTCCAATCCCAGCGCCGCCTACATCGGGCGCGTGGCCGCCAAGTTTAACGACAACGGCAGCGGCGTGCGCGGAGACATGAAGGCCTTCATCAAGGCCATCCTCATGGACCCCGAGGCGCGGGATCCCGCCATGATGGACTCCCCCACCTTTGGCAAAATGCGCGAGCCCTTCCTCCGTGTGGTCAACCTGGCCCGCGCCTTCAATGCCGCCTCCACCTCCGGCCGCTATCCGCTGGATCAGTTCAATCTCGACCACCAGCAGGACCCGCAGAACTCCCCCAGCGTCTTCAATTTCTTCCTCCCCGGACACAGCCCGCCCGGCCCCGTCACGCAGATGGGGCTGGTGGCTCCGGAGTTTCAGATCGTCAATGCCAGCTCCGCCATCACCGGGGCCAACTACTTCTACAATGCCATCGGCAACAACAGCCTGCATCGCTGGGGCAGCGGCACCCCGGCCTACAATGTCGCGCTCAATCTCGATCCCGAGCTCGGCTTCATCATTCCCGCCGCCCACATCAACGAGGACACCCCCAGCGTCTCCAATCTCCTCGATCTCGATCTGCTGATCCGGCGCTACGATATGATGCTCCTCGGCGGCACCATGTCGCCTCAGCTCTTCCAGGCCATCCGCGAATCCGTCGATCGTGTAAAGCCGCCGGACACTTCCTGGCAGTGGCACCGCGAGCGCCTCCGCCAGCTCATCACCTCCATCGTCTCCTCCGCCGAGTACAATGTGATGCGCTGAAACATTCCCTGACGCACCCACCACAGCCATGATCGCCTTTCACCAGCCCCGACGTCAGTTCATCGGCAAGGCCAGCTGCGCCGCCGTCAGCTCCATCCCGGTGCTGAACACGCTGCTCAATCTCTCCTTTGCCGAAAAGATCTCCGCGCTCACCGCCCCCACCAGCGGCGAATACCGCGCCGTGGTCTGCCTCTTTCTCTCCGGCGGGTGTGACAGCTTCAATGTCCTCGTCCCACGGGAGACCTCCGCCTACGCGCAGTATCAGGCCACGCGCTCGGACCTCGCGCTGGCTCCCGGCTCCCTCATCGACATCCATCCCACTGGGCAAAACACCTTTGCCGTGCATGGCGGCATGCCGGAGGTCGCCGCGCTGTTTGAAGCCGGGCACGCCGCTTTCATCGCCAATGTGGGCACGCTCATCGAGCCTGTGCAAAACCGCAGCCAGATCACCGCGCTGACCAAGAAGCTGCCGCTCGGACTCTACTCGCACTCCGACCAGATCGAGCAGTGGCAGACCAGCCTGCCCAATCAGCGCTCCGGCATCGGCTGGGCCGGGCGCACCGCCGATCTCCTCCAGGGCCTGAATGCCAACCAGAAGGTGCCCATGAACATCTCGCTGGATGGCAGCAACGTGTGGCAGACCGGTCATTCCGTGGCCGAGTACGCCATCACCACCGACGGTGCCGTGGCCCTGGATAACTACAGCGCCGGATGGCAGCAGTACGACACCGTCACGCAGGCTTTCAGCCAGGGCATGGACAGCCAGCTGGCGCTGCAATATTCCAACATCCTCATGCAGACCTTCAACACCCGGAAGAAGGCCGCGCTGGATGCCTACAATGCCTTTACCACCGCTACCTCCGCCCCGCTGCCCGGCGGCATTGTCTTTCCATCCACCTATGTCGGCTCCCGCCTGCAGATGATCGCGCAGGCCATTCAGGGCCATGCCAACTCCGCCCTCGGTGCCGTGCGGCAGACCTTTTTCATCAATTTCGGCGGCTGGGACCACCACAGCGGCGTGCTTAGTCTGCAAGGCACCATGCTGCCGCAGATCAGCGCGGCCATCGGCGCCTTCTACAATCAGCTCGCCGCCATGAACCTGCAAAATCAGGTCGTGCTCTACACCGCCTCCGACTTTGGCCGCACGCTGACCAGCAACGGCCAGGGCAGCGACCACGCCTGGGGCAGCAATCAGCTCATCGTAGGCGGCGGCGTGAAGGGAAAGAAAATCTACGGCACCTTCCCCAGCCTGGCCATCAATCCTGACACTGGCCCTGAGCAGAACCCGCTCGACACCGGCAACGGCCGCCTCATCCCCACCACCAGCTGCGACCAGTTCTTTGCCGAGCTGGCTCTCTGGCTCGGCGTCTCTCCCACCGATCTGCCGCTGGTGCTACCCAACATCGGCAACTTCTACACCCCCAGCGCCAGCAACCCGCCTCTGGGGTTCATGGTGTGAGGTTGGCCTCAGCTCAAAAAAGGGACAAGTCTCCCCCTCACGAAAGTGGGGGGCCCAAGATGCTGAAAAAGGCGTCTATCTGGCGTTCATAGGAGCATGACGCGCTACGTCCCCGCCCTTTTTCTGCTCTCCGCCCTCGCCGCCTCCGCCCAGAATGACAGCGGTGGCAACGACACTGCGGACAAACCGCTCGCCACACCCGTCATGCAGTGGCGTTTTGACAACTCCAAGGAGCCCGGCCCACGCTCCCCAAACTATCCCGGCTTTTCCAAGGACAACACCGCCCAGCGTTTCGATGGCGACGGCAAGAAATCCGCCCTCACTATCAAGGACACCGAGGCTCTGCGCTTTGGCCTCAATGAAACGATCACCCTCGAAGCCTGGGTCAAGCCTGCCGGACAGAACGGCACCCCCTACATCATCGGCAAAGGCCGCCTCGGCACCAAGGAGTTTGGCAGCGAGAACCAAAACTACGCCCTGCGCCTGCAAAACACCAAGGGTGGCGCTCAGATCGGCTTCCTCTTCCGCAGCGCCAATGTGCCCGATAAAAAAGGCGACTGGCACCGCTGGTGGTCCAAGGACACCCTGCCCACCTCCGGCTGGCACCACATCGCCGTCACCTACACCTACGGCAAACCCAAGAGCATCAAAGGCTACATCGACGGCCGCGAAACCGACGGCGTGTGGGACATGGGCGGTGCCACCGACCGTGCCCCTGTGACCGATGGCGACTCCCTCGTGATCGGCAGCGGCTCCACGCTCGCGTCCTCTCATTCCCTCAATGGCTGGCTCGATGACGTAGCCATCTATCGCGGGCCCGTCGATGTCACCGCGCTGAAGGCCAAGTATCAGTTTGTGCCGCCGCCTCCGCCCATCGCCAAGAAGCAGGTGCCCGCAGGCCGTGTGCTGGTGCAGCTGGCAGAGGAAGGCATGCCCGACGCCAACGCCTGGCCCGCCGAACCGCCCAAGGTGGGCGAGACTTACACGGAAGATGTCTTCGGCTTCCTCGATGTGCCGCAGAAGTACGTGGACACCGGCGTACGTGGCGAGCGCCATGTGCCCTTCATGCTGCGTGCGGCAGCCGTGGTGACCTTTCCCAAAGGCAAGCACCGCCTGCTGCTGCGTGCCCGTGGCGCCACGAATCTCTATGTCGATAACAAGATCGTCCTCAACACCCCCTTCCCGCCGAATGACAGCGACGGCCATCATCTGGTAGCCGATCAGCAGGGTTATCTCGACCTGGGCCCCGACTTCCGCTTTGTCCCTCCCGGAAACCGCGAATCTTGGTGCGAGTTTGAAGGCACCGGCAAGCCGCAGTTCATCGTGCTGGAGACGCTGGTGGGCAGCTATGTGGGCAAGAGCATCCGCCGTCCTGAGCTGGGCGAAACCGTGGTTGCCTGGAGCCAGCAAGGCACCGAGACCTGGAAGCTCGTCACCCCCGGCAAGCGCACCGTGCCCTACACCGATGCCGGATGGGCTGCCTACGAGCAAGAGCGCAATGCCCACTACGCCGAGGTGAATGCCAAAAAACGCGCCGAACTGCGTGCCCTCTCCGCGCCCTACTGGGCCACGCGCCGCAAGGCTGCGGAAGAATGGCTGGCAAAAAATCCGGTGGGCAATGGCAGCATCGACGAATTCATTGCCGCCAAGATCGCCACCGTGAAGTCCCAGGACTCCCACAAAGGCAGCATCGACTACTTCAAGGACATCCAGCCCATCCTCGAAGCCAAGTGCACCGAGTGCCATCGCGGCTCCAAGGCCAAGGGCGGACTGCATCTCGACTCGCTGGCAGACGCCATCAAAGGCGGCAAATCCGATGGTGCCGCCGTCGAGCCCGGTAAGCCCGACCACAGCTCCCTCATCGCCCGCATTACCTCCACGGATGAAGACGAAATCATGCCGCCCAAGGGCAAGCCTTTGACGAAGGATGAGATCGCCCTGCTCACCACCTGGATCAAAGAAGGGGCCCACTGGCCGGAGATCCGCGCCGATCACCTCACGCTCACACCACTCACGGACGACCTCAGCTTCCTGCGCCGTGTGTACATCGACACCATCGGCGTGCCTCCATCCCTGGAAGAGATTGCCGCATTCCAGAAGAACCCGGACCGCAAGGCCGTCATCGACCAACTGCTGAAAGACCCGCGCTGGGCCGACAACTGGATGGGCTACTGGCAGGACGTGCTGGCGGAAAACCCAAACATCCTCAACCCCACGCTGAACAACACCGGCCCCTTCCGCTGGTGGCTCTATGAGTCCCTGCAGGACAACAAGCCCATGGACTTCTTTGTCACCGAACTCCTGCGCATGCGCGGCAGCGAGCGCCTCGGCGGCCCCGCCGGATTTGGCACCGCCTCGCAGAACGATGTGCCCATGGCTGCCAAGGGCACCATCGTCAGCACCGCCTTCCTCGGCGTGGAGATGAAGTGCGCCCGCTGCCACGACTCCCCCACCGGCAAGTCCATCCAGCAGGATCTCTTTGAACTCGCCGCCATGCTCGGCTCCAAAGAAATCGAAGTGCCCAAAACCAGCAGCGTGCCGATGGACAAGATCCACGCCGGTGGCCGCAAGCCCCTCATTCAAGTGACCCTGCAGCCCGGCACCAAGGTGCAGCCCAAGTGGCCCTTTGCGGAGTTCTGCGATGAAGCCGCCGCCAAGCTGGCCGAAGATCCCAAGGACAGCCGTGATGTGCTGGCCGCCATGATCACCGCGCCGCAGAACGAGCGCTTTGCCCAGGTCATCGCCAATCGCGTTTGGGCACGCTTCATGGGCCGCGGCATCGTGGAGCCCATCGAAGACTGGGAGAAGGGCAAGCCCTCGCATCCTGAGATGCTGAAATGGCTGGGCCGCGAATTCGTCAGCGGCGGTTATGACGTGAAGCACCTCGCCCGCCTCATCCTCAACAGCCAGGCCTACCAGCGTGCCACCGATCCCACGCTCAAGCAGACCAGCCCGCTCTTCACCAGCCCCGCACCGCGCAGGCTGCAGGCAGAGCAGATCGTGGACTCTCTTTTCTCCGCCACCGGCAAGCCCTTCCACACCGAGGAAGTCTGCCTGGACATCGACAACACCCGCGATCTCAAAAACGCCATCCACATGGGCAAGCCGCACCACAGCTGGATGCTCACCAGCACCAGCAATGAGCGCGACCGCCCCAGCCTGGCCCTGCCCCGCATCCAGGCCGTCACGGATGTGCTCAGCGCCTTCGGCTGGCGCGGCTCACGCCAGGACCCTGTGAGCAAGCGCGATGCCGACCCCAACGTGCTGCAGCCCGCCATTCTCAGCAACGGCACCGTGGGCGTCTGGCTCACTCGACTGAGTGATGACCATGGCATCACCGCCCTCGCTTTGAAAAACGAATCGCTCGATCAGTTCATTGACCAGCTTTTCCTCAAGCTGCTCACCCGTCATCCGACGGCGGAAGAGCACGCGCTGTACACCAAGCACCTTAGCGCCGGGTACGACAAACGAATCAATAGCCCAGAAGCGTGCATTAAGCACACCCCATCCAACCGCACCCGCGAAAAATACGTGAGCTGGTCCAACCACCTCGACGCCGAAGCCACCACCGTGCGCATGGCCCAGGAAACCGCCGCCCGCGCCGGAGATCCCCCCACCAACAAGCTCAACGCCGAATGGCGCGGCCGCATGGAGGATGTGCTGTGGGCTTTGCTCAACGCACCCGAGTGGGAGTTTAGCCCTTAAATGATCCGTGTGCCGTGACTTGAAACTTTAAACCTAAAACTTGAAACTGTTCCCATCATGAAACGCCGTTCCTTCCTCACCTCCGCCGCCGCTATGGGCGCAGCTCCGTTGTTTGCCAACAACACCCCGGTGCACACCCCCAAGGGCAAGGCGGAGCACTGCATCTTCATCTGGCTGGGCGGTGGCATGGCGCAGATCGACACCTTTGACCCCAAGAAGCTCGGCAACAACACGGACAAGACCAAGATCGCAGGCTCTCTCTACAAGGCTATCGACACCTCCGTCCCAGGTGTGCAGCTCACAGAGCATCTCAGCAAGACCGCCAAGGTCATGGAGCATGTGACCGTGATGCGCACGGTGAACCACCACGTGATCGACGAGCACGCCTTTGCCACCAACATCGTCCACACCGGGCGCATGATCTCCGGCAATGTCGTCTATCCCAGCGTCGGCTCAATCATCGCGCATGAGCGTGGTGCCGCTGGCGAGGGCATGCCGCCTTACATCCTGATCGGCTACCCGAACGTGAGCCGCGGCCCTGGCTTCCTGGGTGCCAAGGCGGGCTACGTCTATCTCACCGACACCAACACCGGCCCCGCAGGATTTACACGCCCGGACTTTGTGGATGAAAAGCGCGCCCTCACCCGCGAGCAGCTCCTGGCTCCGCTGATGTCCCGCGCACCCAAAGAGTCCAGCATCTCCGACTACAAGGCTGCCCAGGAGCAGGCGCTCAGCCTCTCCGGCCCGAAGTTCATGCGCCACTTCAATCTCAAGGAGGAGTCCGCCTCCCTGCGCAATGACTACGGTGGCGAGTTCGGCCAGCGCTGCCTGCTCTCACGCCGCCTGGTCCAAGCGGGCGTGCGCTTCATCGAGGTCTCCCACAACCTCAACTTCATGAACGGCACCGGCTGGGATATTCACAATGAGGGCTACAAAAACCAGCACCTCCTCATCCAGGAGCTGGACACCGCACTCTCCGCCCTCATCCGCGACCTGAAGAACCACAAGCTGCTCGACAAGACCCTCATCGTCGTCGGTACCGAATTCGGCCGCCCGCCTGAGTTTGACGGACGCGGTGGCCGCGGCCATCAGGGCACCACTTTCTCCATGGTCCTGGCCGGTGGCGGCCTGAACCACTGCGGTGCCTATGGCGTGACCGACGAGCTCTCCAAAAATCCCGTCGAAAATCCCGTCCCGCTCGTGGACTTCCACGCCACCATCCACGCAGCCATGGGCATTGATCCCAGCAAGGAACTCATGGACGGCACGCGCCCTGTGCCCGTCACGGACGGCGGCAAGGCGGTGGCGGCGCTGTTTGGTTAATGCAGACCTTCCAACTGACGCGACAGGCTCATAGAGCCTCGTGGCGGGCGCATGCCCGCAACTCCGGCTGCAGCCATTCGTTGCAAACATAAACGCGCATTCATCTGGACGCTCATCGTCCGTTTAGGTGCGCGGGATTTTCCCCCGCTGAAGGCAGTCATCCCTGCCATCAGCCATGAAAACTCCCCGCACCTCCCTGCGCTGCGCAGTGCTTGCCATTGCGCTTTCATTGACCGCCACCCGCTTTGTGCATGCCGATGGCATCGGCGTGGACCCGCCCTACACCGACTACGATCCCCACCGACTGCTGCTGGGCCGGACGCTGGCCGCGCAGGTATGGGACGACCTCCAGGCGCGCAAAAACGCCCTCGTCCCCATCACACTGGGAGCCTGGCACTGGTGGCGCATTCCCACCGGCGGCCCGGGCTTTGGCGGCTATGGCTCCCCCACGCTCCCAGGCACCTATTACTACTATGTGCAGATCGATCCCCTCTGGTACACTGGAGGGAAATGGGTGCAGAGCATGGGCCTGCATGCGGACATGCGTTTTCGTGAGGGGCGTGCCTTCCGCAGCACCATGTCCCCGGTCTTCTGGCCGTTCGAGGCGTACGCATGGGCTGAAACAACGGCGGGAGTTTTCAAGGCAGGCCAGCTCCGCCGCAGGCTGGGCATCGAGTGGGACGGCAGCTTCTATGGAAACGTGGCCTACTACGATGGCTTCAAGCTCAACTCAGACATCGGCGTCTCCTGGGAGCACACCTTCTGGCTGCGTCCCAAGTTCAGCATCGAATCCACCGCCCAGTTTTTCTTCCGCGAAGACGGCATCAGCTCCGGTCTCTCAGGCGCTGACACGGAGAGCACCTCTGCCTTCCGGCTGCAAAACAATGCGGTCTTTCGCGTGGTGCCCACATGGTGGATCAGCCGCACTTCCAGTCTGGCGCTGGGCCTCACCGGCTCCATCGCCCAGGCGAAAGCCCAGCTCCCCGGCTACCGCGACCATGCGCTCAGCCTCTGGGGCATCGACCTGACCTACACACGCGGCCGATTCAAGACCTTTGCCGAAGTGCTGCAGCGAAACGGCGCCGTGAATCCCACCCGCTATGTCTCCGGCGGCATGAGCACCCGCACCACGGACTTCATCGTCGGCACCAGCTACGCCACCGGGCCCGTCACCTGGCGCATGGCCTACTCGGCTGGCTATGATGCCCATCCCGGCGGCAGGCAGTTCATGTTTGTACCTGGCGTCACGATTGCCCTGACCCAGAACATCGATCTCTATCTCGAGTACGTGAAGTGGCGTGTGACGAATCCCATCGCTGGCTCCACGACGTATGAAAACGGCTTTCAGGTCGCACTGAACTGGCGCTTTTGATCGAGTGAAAGGATCACCAAGTAAAACAGCACTCTTCACACTTTGGCCGCGAAGCTGTGCCTTCCTGCACCGTATGGATCTGCACATGAAACCAACCTTGCTGCTCTCCATCCTCGCACTCGCAACGGCCCCTACCTTTACCAGCGCAGCTGAGGAAGAAGGCTTTGTCCCCATGTTTAATGGCAGAGACCTCAGCGGATGGGTGAACGCCAACTGCGCGCCGGAGACCTGGAGCATCAAGGACGGCGTGGTGAGCTGCACGGGCACTCCCACCGGAGCCATGCGCACAGAGAAGCAGTATGAAAACTTCATTTTGGAATGCGAGTGGCGGCACCTCAGCAGCGGCGGAAACTCCGGGGTCTTCATCTGGGGCAGCCCCATCTCCGCACCGGGTGTGCCCTTTCTGCGCGGCATCGAGGTGCAGGTGCTGGACCACGGTTACATGAAGCATGCCGATCCCAAGAAGCCGCGCTGGTTCACCACGCATGGCGATGTCTTCCCCATCCACGGCGCCACCATGGAGCCGCATGGCGAGCACAACGGCCAGCGCAGCTTTCCCAGCGAAGAACGCAGCAAACCCACCCCCGAATGGAACCACTACCGCATCACCGGCAACAACGGCACGCTCACTCTCGCGGTGAATGGCAAAGTGGTGAGCGGCGGCGACAAATGTTTCTGGCGCAAAGGCTACCTTGCCCTGGAATCCGAAGGCGCACCTGTTGAATTCCGCAACGTTCGCATCAAAGAACTGCCCAGCACCGGAGCCACAGCTGCTGACTCCGCACCGCTGGATCAAGGTTGGAAGCACCTGTACAACGGCATCGACCTGCGTGGCTGGAAAGTACCCGCCGGTGCTGAGGCTCGCTGGGTAGCCGCTAATTGGAACCTCAAGCTCATCTCCGGCCAGCCAACCGCTCCCCTCTGGAGCCAAATCGAGATCGCTGATGGCGAATACATCGCCGACTTTCAACTGCCGAAAGATGCCGACCTCACGCGAGCCTGTGCGGGCCTCTGCGTCCGTGGTCAGTCAGCGCCCGCTGTGCTTATCGGCAGCGGCACCGCCCCCATCGTCTTCGGTGCAGACAAGATAAAGCCCGGCAGATGGTACCGCGTGCGCCTCACACTCGAAGGCACCAAAGCCACCGCTACGCTGACCGAGCCTCAGGAGGCTAATCCGCAGGTAGTGGAGGGCAAGCTCGAAGGTGCTGCGAAAGGTCCAGTGGGTGTGGCGGATTTCGGCGGTGCTGTGAGCTTTGCGAACTTCTTTGTGAGGGAGCGCTAATCAACAAACGAAGAGCGTCCATCATCCCGCATCACATCCCCAGCGCCCGCACCAGAAACGCCCACTCGTCAGCTGTCTTCTCGATGGTCTTGTTAAGCGCTGTTCCCGCTCCATGCCCGGCACTGGTTTCGATGCGGATGAGCACGGGTGGACCTTCCTTGGCTTGACACTCCTGCAGGCGGGCGCCGAATTTGAAGCTGTGCGCGGGCACCACGCGGTCGTCGTGATCGCTGGTGAGCACCAGCGTGGCTGGGTAGCGGGTGCCAGTTTTAAGATTATGATAGGGCGAGTATTTGGCCAAGGCATTGAACTCCGCCTTGTTTTCCACGCTGCCGTAGTCGCTCTTCCAGCCCCAGCCGATGGTGAATTTTTCAAAGCGCAGCATGTCCAGCACGCCCACAGCAGGCAGTGCGGCGGCGTAGAGCTCCGGGCGCTGCGTCATGCACGCACCGACAAGAAGGCCACCATTGCTGCCGCCCTGGATCGCGAGCTTGTCTTTGCTGGTGTACTTGTGGGAGATCAGCCATTCTGCTGCGGCGATGAAGTCATCAAACACGTTCTGCTTTCCCAGCTTGATGCCTGCCTGATGCCACTCTCGGCCATACTCGCCACCGCCGCGCAGATTCGGCATGGCAAAGACGCCGCCCATCTCCAGCCAGACTGCACGCGAAATTGAAAAGCCGGGCATCATGTTGATGTTAAACCCGCCGTAGCCGTAGAGCAGCGTGGGGTTGGCACCGTCAAGCTTCAGCCCCTTTTTGTGCACGATGAACATGGGCACCCGAGTGCCGTCCTTGCTGTGGTAAAAGACCTGGTGCGTTTCGTAGGCGGTGCCGTCAAAGTCCACCTGCGGCTTTTTCCACAGACGGCTCTCTCCAGTTTTCAGATCCATGCGGTAGATGGCCCCGGGCTCGGTGAATCCGGTGAAGGTGTAGAAAGTCTCCGTATCGTGCCGATGACCACCAAAGCCACCCGCGCTGCCGATGCCTGGTAGCTTGACCTCACGAACAAGCTTGCCGTCGAGATCGAGACACTTCACCTCCGTCTTGGCATCGCGCAGGTATTCGCAGAACATGTAGCCACCAGCAGTGCTCACGCCTTCCAGCAGCACCTTGGGAACCTCAGGCACCACGATGCGCCAGCTGCCACGCTCCGGCTTGCGGATGTCGATGGCGATGACCTGATAGCATGGCGCATTCAGATCCGTGCGAAAATAGAAGATGGGACCTTCATTGTCGATGAACTCATAGCGTGCATCGTTGTCATTGAGCAGCTCCACCACCGGACCGCCTGCAATCTTCTGGTAAAAGACACGGTTCTTGGGCTCCGTGCCCAGCCACACCTGAATGACGAGATACTGCCCGTCCTCGGTGACACCGCCGCCAAAGCCCCATTTCGGCTGGTCTTTGCGCTCATAGATGAGCTGGTCCTCGCTCTGGGGCTTTCCCAGGGGATGAAAGTAAAGCTTGTGGAATTCGTTCTTCGCTGTCAGCGCCGCACCTGGCTTGGGCTCGTCGTAGCGCGAGTAGTAGAAGCCGCTGCCATCCTTGCGCCACGATACACCGCTGAACTTCACCCACCGCACCACGTCATCGAGATCCTGCCCAGTGGCGATGTCGCGCACGCGGATGGTATTCCAGTCACTGCCGGCCTCGGAGACGCCGTAGGCTATCAGTTTGCCGTCTTCACTGGGTGAATAGTCAGAGAGAGAAGTCGTGCCTTCCTTCGACATCGCATTCGGATCCAGCAGCACCTTGGCCTCTCCTTCTAGAGACTCGGCGGTCATGAGCACCGCCTGGTTTTGCAGTCCGGAATTGTAGGTGTAGAACCAGCGCCCGCCCTGCTCAAAGGGCCGCCCGACGCGCTCGTAGTTCCACAGCTTTTGCAGGCGTGTCTTGATCTCCTCGCGGCGCGGCAGCTTTTCAAGATATCCAAAGGTCACCGCATTCTGCGCCTTCACCCACGCCTTGGTCTCCTCAGAGTTGTCATCCTCCAGCCATCGATAGGGGTCGGAAACCGTCACGCCATGCAGCGTGTCTTTGACATCCTCCTTGCGCGTCTGTGGATAGGTCAGGGCTTCGGCGGCAAGAGAGGCGGTGGTCATCATGAACAGAAATGCGGCACGCATGTCTCACCCTGCCTGTCATTTTCTGCTTTGCAATCCAAGCGGCTTCCGCCACGCTTATTTCATTCTTCGCACTTCATGATCTCCCCTGACCAATACGAAAAGCTCGGCTCCTTCTACCTCGGCCGTGAGTATGACCTTAAAACCAAAAAGGTGCAGGATGACCTCATCCTCTACGACTCCAAGGACCTCGTGACGCACGGCGTCGTCCTCGGCATGACGGGCAGCGGCAAGACCGGCCTGTGCCTCGCGCTGCTCGAAGAAGCGGCGATGGATGGGGTGCCCGTCATCGCCATCGATCCCAAGGGAGACATCGGCAATGCGCTGCTCACCTTCCCCAACCTCACGCCGCAGGAATTCCGCCCGTGGATCAATGAGGACGAGGCACGCCGCAAAGGCCAGTCTCCAGACGACTACGCCGCCGCCCAATCTGCGCTCTGGCAAAAGGGCCTGGGTGAGTGGGGACAAAGCGCCGAGCGCATCCAGAAACTGCGCGCCACGGTGGACATGGCCATCTACACCCCCGGCAGCAATGCAGGCCTGCCCGTATCCATCCTCAGCTCTCTCAACTGCCCGCCTGCTGAAGTGATGGACGATGCCGAAGCGCTGGCCGACCGCATCGAGAGCACCGTATCCTCCCTGCTCGGCCTCATCGGCGTGGAGGCCGATCCCGTGCAGTCGCCTGAGCACATCCTGCTCAGCAACATCGTCTCCACCTGCTGGAAGAAAGGTCAAAACCTCAGTCTCGAAAATCTGGTGCGCCAGATCCAGCAGCCACCGCTGCGGAAGATCGGCGTGGTCGATCTTGAAAGCTTCTTCCCCGAGACCAAGCGCACCGCCCTGGCCATGAAGCTGAACAACCTGCTGGCCTCCCCCGGCTTCAGCACCTGGCTGGAGGGCGAGCCACTGGACATCCAGCGCATGTACTACACGCCCGAGGGCAAGCCGCGCATCACCATCTTCTGCATCGCTCATCTGAGCGATACCGAGCGCATGTTCTTCGTATCGCTGCTGATGAATCAGCTCCTGGGCTGGATGCGCGCACAGCAGGGCACCACCTCCCTGCGCTCCATCTTCTACATGGACGAGATCTACGGCTACCTGCCCCCCACGGCCATGCCGCCGTCCAAGAAGCCGCTGATGATCCTGCTCAAGCAGGCGCGCGCTTTTGGCCTTGGCATCCTGCTGGCCACACAAAACCCAGCCGACCTGGACTACAAGGCACTGGCCAACATCGGCACGTGGTGGCTCGGACGCCTGCAAACGGAACGCGACAAGATGCGCGTGCTCGATGGACTGGAAGGCGCGGCCAATACCGCCGGTGGAAAGTTTGACCGGCAGGAGATGGAGCAGACGCTCGCCGGGCTGGGCAACCGCGTCTTCCTCATGAACAATGTGCATGAAGACCACCCCGTGATCTTCACCGTGCGCTGGCTCATGAGTTATCTAAGCGGACCTCTCTCACGTCCGCAGATCAAAGCCCTCATGGACCCGCTGCGCCCGCGGGCCGGAGCCAATGCAGCCGCCGCTGCCGCAGCCGAGGACGATGGCTTCGCCCCTCCAGGCACGACCAGTGCCGCCGCCGGAGACCGCAACACGCTGCGCCCCAAGCTGCCCGAAACCGCCACCGAACTCTTCCAGCCGAGCGATGACGACGGCGAGCGCATCACTTACACACCCGCCATCCTGCGCAGCGCCACAGTGGTGTTTGACGATGCCAAGCGCAAGATCAGCGGCCGCGGCACAGTCACGCTCGTCAACGAGATCGACATCGAGAAGCAGAAGGTTCTTTGGGACAAGTTTGTCGATGTGCCCAAGGACGACGATCTCTCCAAATACGAGTCCGAGCCCAAAGAAAACGCCGCCTATGCCGACCTCCCCGGTCCAGCGCTGAAAAGCACCACCTACACCAGCATCAAGAAAGACTTCGCCGACTGGGTCTTTGCGAATCACAGCCTGGAGGTCTTTTACTCGCCGTTGCTGGAGGCCTACTCCAATCCCGGTGAGAAGCAGGACGAGTTCAAAGCCCGCATTACGCAGACCGCACGTGAGCAACGCGATGCCGCCATTGAGGAACTGCGCACCAAGACCGTCAAGGCCATGAAGTCCTTGCAGGACAAGGCGGAGAAAGCCGCCGGCAAGGTGGACGTGCAGCAGGCGCAGTCCAGCGGTGCCAAGCTAAGCGCCGCCGTTCAGATCGGCAGTACTCTGCTGGGCATGTTCATGGGCCGCAAAGGCAGCGCTGTAAAAGCCAGCACCATCACCAGCGCCTCCCACGCCTGGAAAGAAAGCCAGGACGTCAAAGCTGCACAAAACGAACTGGACGCCCTCAAGGCCGACATCGCCGAACTGGAAAAACAGATCGCCGACAACACTCAGAAAATCCGCGACCAGTACGATCCCGCCACGCTGACCTTTGAAACCTTCAAGCTCACCCCGATGAAGAAAAACATCCAGGTGACCGCGACGGGGATTTTGTGGCTGGCGAGGTCTTAGCTTCGACATTCACAACAACATGGCCTTTATCATCCAAGCATGGCGCGAATTTTGGCTCAGCCATCGTCTGCGCAGAGCCATTGAGAAGCAGGCCGCGCGACTCTTTGACATTACGGAGAGGAAGGTTGTTGTGGAAATACTGGCCTGTAGCACCTTTCCATTGCTGGAACAGCGCAGAGCCGAATCACTGCGCGTCAAACTGGCAATCCTCATTCTTTCCCAAGGAAAGCAGGAACGATTTCAAGAGATGCTGGCACTGGCCACGCGCGACTGGCGCGACGTGCTAATGGCTGCGGACATGGGTTGGCCCAACTGGCAAGAAATACTGCAGCGCAAAGGAGTATGGTGATTTAACCCACTCCTCGCACTCGGCTCAATACACATCCCGCCGGTACCTCTTCGCCTCCTTCATCGCATGCACGTACGCGGCGGCTTCATCCACTGTTTTGCGACCCTGCTGCTCCACGATGGTGTGCAGCGCCTTGTCCACATCACTCGCCATGCGTGCGGCATCGCCGCAAACATAGAAGATGGCGCCCTGCTCCAGCCAGGCCCAGAACTCCGCGCTGTTTTCCAGCATCTTGTGCTGCACGTAGATTTTCTCAGCCTGATCACGGCTCCAAGCCGTGCTGAACTTCGTCAACGTGCCGTCAGCAAGATAGCCTTCAAACTCATCCTTGTAGAAGAAGCAGGACTTGGAGCTGACCTCTCCAAAGAACAGCCAGGCCTTGCCCTTGGCATTCGTCGCCTTGCGCTCTTCCAAAAAAGCACGGAAGGGAGCGATGCCCGTTCCCGGCCCGCACATGATGATGGGCGTCTCATCCTGCGGCTCAGGCAGGCGGAAGCCCTTTCCATGATTCACAAAGCAAGGAATCAGCGTTTTATTCGGCGTCACACGCTCTGCGAGGAAGGTGGAGCACACACCACCGCGTGCACGATTGTGGCTGGTGTAGCGCACTGTGGCCACAGTCAGGTGCACCTCTTCCGGGTGCGCTTTCTGGCTGCTGCTAATGGAATACAAACGAATGTTCAGCTTCTTCTGCGTGGCCATGAACTCATCCGGCGTGAATTTCGCGATGGGATTCTCCAGCAGCAGGTCCACCACAAAGCGGCCCCAGAGGTACTCTTTGAGAGCCTCTTTCTTCTCCGGCACGCTGAGATCTGCCAGCAAGGTGTCACCATCCGTCTTTTCCACGATGGCCTTGATGAGCTTGTTGTCGATCTCGGTGATGAGCGCTCCTTCTGTCAGCGCCTGCCGGATCGGCACCTCAACACCCGTCTTGGGATGCTTCACGATCTCTGCACCGGAGAAGCCGAGCGCGTCCAGCGTGTCCTGGACCAGCGCCGGATCATTCGTAGGCTGCACAGCCAGCGAGTCCCCAGGCGTGTATTCCAGCCCTGAGCCAGCCAGATCGATCTCATAGTGAGCGGTGTGCTTGGGTGCATCCGGTCCGGAGAGATTGTACATCCGCTTCACCTTGGCGATGCAGGGATTTTTCACGTTATAGACAGGCTTTCCAGCTTCGGGTGTGCTCATGCACGGAGCCTATAAAGGCGGCCCGCCATTGTCAAACCTGCCCTCTTCAGCCTGGAAGGATCAGCATGGCCTTGGCACCTGCTGTGCCTTCGCGATTGGTTAGCTCCACGCTGCCACCATGCAGCTGCGCCACCTCTTTCACAAAGCAGAGCCCCAGGCCGGTGCTCTTCTTGCCGCTGTCCGGACGCGGCAGCGAGTAAAAGCGCTCAAACACACGCTCGCGCGCATAGTCAGGAATGCCCGGCCCGCAGTCCTCGATTTCAATCGTCACCTTGGAATCAAAGCGGTAGCCTCGTGCGATGATCACGCTGTCCTTGGGCGCAAAGTCGATGGCATTTTGCAGCAGATTGCCAACGGCCAGCTCCAGCAGCCAGGGGTCCCCTTTGATCATGAGGTCTGCAGCCATGTCACGTTCCAGCCGCACCTCCTTGGCCTGTGCGATCAGCGCTAGATGATCCCAGGCACAATCAAACACCGCAGCCAGATTCACCATCTCATGAGTCTCCAGCTTTTTCTGCTTCTCCAGCGCGGCCAGGTGTAGCAGGCGCTCCAGCAGATCGCGCAGACGGGCGGCCTCAGTGCGGATGTTTTGCAGAAAGCGCGCACGCTTGGGCTCCGGCACATCGCCCTGCAAAATCTCGCCCGCGCCCAGGATGGCTGCCACGGGGCTCTTCAGCTCATGCGTGAGGCTCTGAACATAGTGCTCCACATATTCACGCCCCTCCAGAGCATCACGCATGTCTTCCAGCGCACGGGCCAGCGTCTTCATTTGATGCCCCGGCATGTGCGGCAGCGATGAGCGCTCTCCCCGGCTCACCGCGAGCGCATGTTGCGTCAGCTGTTCCAGGGGCCGCGTGGCCCAGCGTGCCGCCAGGTAGATGCCCAGCAGCATCAGCAGCACCGTGGTGATCACTGACCACTTCAGCCAGCGCTCCGTTTCCCACACAAAGGCCAGCACTCCGCGCTGCGGCTTGGCCACGCTCAGCATGCCGATGATTTTGCCCTCATGTCTGATCGGCGCGCCCACATACATCACGATGGAAAGAGGATCGTAGTCACTCACACGGCTGGATCGTGCCCCATACTGCCCTGTCAGCGTCAGGTTCACATCGCGATGGTTCGAGATAGCACCCGGTTTTTCAATGCCTGCCGAATCAAATAGCACCCGCCCCTGCGCATCGGTCACATACACCTGCATGTCCACCTTGGCCTTGCGCAGATTGTAGATCTGCGCATTCAGCTGGCGCTGCTGTGCGGCGCGCACCGCCTTTTCCACCGCCTGCGGCTTCAGCACACCATCCTCCGCATCAGCAGCAATGATCTCGGCGAGGATGTTGGCCACATCCACCATCGGCTCCTCGATGGCCTCAAAGTACTGCCGCTCCACACGATGGATGAGCTGCGTGGAAAGCAGCAGCAGCCCCACCGTCGTCACCACGGCAAAGCCCAGCATAAAGCGCGCAGTCAGGCTCATGCGTCAGTCAGGCCAGGTTTCCAGCAATGAGTAGCCCATGCCACGATGGGTCACGATGGGCTCCAGCCCCGCACGCACGCCACGCATGCGGGCGCGCAGCGTCTTCACATGCGTGTCCACCGTGCGCTCCATGGAGGCGTCCGGCTCCTCGGAGGCATGGTCCATCAGCTGCTCGCGGCTGAAGACACGGCCCGGATGCGCCGCAAAGGCCTTGAGCATGCGAAACTCATAGCGCGAGAGATTCAGCGCTGTGCCGTAGTAGATGGCCTGGCAGCGTACGTCATCGATCACGAGCGGCACCGTCGTATCCGGCCGCTGCGCAGGCAGCGGCACGGCGGACACACGCCGCAGGATGGCGCGCACTCGGGCCACCAGTTCGCGCGGGCTGAAGGGCTTCACCACATAGTCATCTCCGCCGATCTCCAGCCCCACCACGCGGTCCACCTCGCTGGACCGTGCGGTGAGAAAGAGCACCGGCAGCGCCCTCGTCTTGCGGATCTCCCGGCACACCTCAAAGCCTGTCATGTCCGGCAGCCCCACATCCAGAATCACGAGGTTGAATTCCTGCGCCTTCATGAGGTCCAGCGCCGCACGCCCCGTGGCAGCAGTGCTCACGACAAAGCCATCGGCTTCGAGCGCATAGACGACATTTTCACAAATGGAGGGCTCGTCTTCGACAATGAGTATTTTGGCAGACATTTAGGCTGTGGGTGGATTGTTGAACCGCCGGACTCCTGCGGACAAGACGCATGTGCAAAATTTGCTCACCAGCACGTCCCATCAGCAGTCTTTCTTGGCAGGGACTCAGGCCAACTTCGGGGAGACTTCCCCCAGCCTCTGGCTCCAGTCCACCTTGGCCGTCAGCGCCATCAGCACAGCCAGCGTCACGACACCACCCAGCGTGAGCGTCAGACCCGTGAGTCCCTTGAAGAAAAAGCTGTAGCTGAAGAGCACCATGTAGGAGACCTGCGCCGCCACCCCCACACGAAAGAGAAACTCCCCAGCCGCCGCACGCAGATACCCGCACACCAGCAGCAGCGAAACAGTAGCCGCGAGCACAAAGCTCAGATGCACCGGCATCAGATCCAGCATGTAGGAAAACAGCAGAGGAAAGGCAAAGAAGCCTGCTGCGAGAAAGAAGTAGTTCACAGGATGCAGCGATACCCCGCGCGAGGTGGCCGTGATGATGACCACCACAAAAAACATCAGCAGCGAGAGCGGCGAATAACGGGAGATCTGCGCCGCCACCGGTCCGGCATTAAGTTCGCGCGGCATCTCCATGCCGATGCCAGGCGCGGAGATGGCGTCTTCATATTTCCACACCAGCTCCATGCCCTTCTCTGTCGGCCTGCGATCCGTTGGCGAGCTGACCGGAAAATTCACATCCGTGAAATCCGTGTTCATGGTCAGCGTAAAGTCACGGATGCGGCTGGCATCTGAAAAGGCATAATCCCAGACATCCATGCCACGGCATTCATAGCTCAGCTCCACCGGAATGCTCTCTCCCGGAGCCAGTTGCACGCTGTCGGTCATGGCCCCCTCCAGCGGTGCAGCCACAGACCGACGTGCGGCAGTCCCTTCCCCCAGGGTAAAGCGGATTTTGTCCAGCAGCGTCTTTCCAGAGGGCAGATCAAAGCCGATGTGCAGTGTCTGCGTGATGGCCGTGGTATTGGTAAAGGTGTAGGCCCCGGCAAACTTCACGCCGTAGGTGCGCTGCCATAGCAGGCCCATCTTCACCGGCTGATACGCCAGCTGCACTTTCACATCACTCTTAGCTGGCTGGAGCACCATGCTGGTGCCGCTGGATGAGGTGTATCTCGCCTGTGGATGTTTTTGCACCAGCCTCGGCCCCCAGCGTCCGCTCACGGTGTCTCCGGTTTCATAGCTCACATGCAAGGTGCGCTGGCTCACGACTGCTCCTAGCAGCCACCAGGCGATGGTGGTGCAGACAAAGATGACGGCGATGACGATAAGATGACTGTATTTCATGACGGTGTTTGAGTTTGAAGGGTAGAAATGAGATCAGTTGCTGCTGCGTTTGCGGTAGGTGATGCGGGCCTGTGGCTGTTGATCGCGGCAGAGCGATTTGCGCAGATGCAGTCCGGTAGCGGTGGTCTTCTCAGAGACAGGGTCCACGTTGCCGCTAAAGCTCAGCTCGTAGGCCGTGGGCAGTTGCACATTCCAGTCGATCTGCTTCGCAAAGAGAGGCGTCTGTGGCAGAGCCAGCTCCAGCTCTCCCTCCGCAGTCTGCAGCGGCGGCAGCATGGCGGTGAAGGAAAACTTCACCTCAGACTCCGCGCCATCCGTGGCCGGATCATCCAGCGGTATCTCCAGCCGCACGGCATCCTTCACCACCGGGCGCACAGGCTCGCCGTTCACATGGCATTGCAGCAGCTTCGCAGACTCGGGCAGCTTCAGTTCCAGCCGCGTGGTGTGATCATGCCGCACCAGCACCGCCCCCTCCGTCAGCACAGAGCCATCCCGCACCACCTCCGTGTTGTAGGTGGCTTCGGAGATGATCGCATCATCCGTGCCGCTCGCAGCAGCAGGTTGCACCGGCTTGCGGCTGTCCTCGATGCTCAGCGTCACTTCGCCTCCTTGGGATGGCAGCGCCACTTTTCCCGGAGCAGAGAGGCTCAGCGTGTTGGCCCCCTGCTGTAAGCGCATGTTTTTGCCATCCGGCAGCTCATTAAAAGTCAGCGCTGCTATCGGTGCAGGTGCCAGGTGCAGCACGGTCCCCTGCCCCGGTGCAGCCAGCGCAAAGGACAGCTTCACCTGCTGCGCCCCCGCCTTGTCCGTGATCAGGCAGATGTGTCCATCAGCCACCACCAGTCGCGCATCCTTTGGCTCCACCGCCGTCGCCCCCATCGTGGCACCCGCAAGGGGAATCGCATGCCAGCCACCGTCAAAGTTTTCCACCTGCATCTCAGCGGTCAGAGCTCCCGCCTTGGCATTGAGGTCATATAGCGCCGAGAGCAGTGCGGCCGTGATGGGTGGCGGCGGTGGCTTGGGCGGTTCTGGCGTCTCCTTGGGCAGCGTGGCCGCCACCAGACGCTTCAGCTCGCCGTAGGTGATGCGCACCTCGCTCTCATCGAGCGTGGCGCTGGTGACGGGCCGTGGGGTTTGCGCCAGCAGTGCGCCGGCGGACATCAGGAGGATGAGGAGTGCTTTCATCGCTCCTCATCTTCAAAAGCGGCGTGAAACCTTGATGAACCGGAGATGAAATGATGATGAAATAATCGTGGACTGCAATCAGCTCACAGCCCCGCATGGCAGCAGCTCGGAATCGCATCACTGCCAAAGTCCAGCGTGCCGCGCAGGCGCCAGGCCATGATCAGCGCGGCGGTGAAGGCGAGCGTGCGCTGCAGCTTGCGCAGCGTCTGCGGTTGGATCCTGCCGCTGATGGCATGCAGTTGTGTCTGCGCTATCCACAGCAGCGGCAGCGTGCCCAGACCAAAGGCAAAGGCAAACTCCGCGCCTTTGAAGGCAGAGCCATTCGCCATCGCCAGCGCAAACATCATATACAGCGGGCCGCAGGGCAGCAGCGGCGTGGCAAAGCCCAGCAGCCCCGCGCGCATGGCGCTGTGCATGCGAAAGGCCAGCGTCTGAATGCGGCGCACGCCCTCGCGCAAGAACTGCGGCTTGGGCAGGCAGGTCTCCAGCCCGAGGCCCACAATCGCAAAGGCGATCACCATCAGCCATGGCAGCACGATGCCTGCGCCATGCTGGAAAAACTTCAGCGGCATCACCCCCACCGTGCCAGCAATGGCCCCCACCAGCGCATACGCCACCAGCCTGCCGCCGTGGTAGAGCGCCGTGTCCCGCATAAAGCTGGACGCCCCCGGCTTGGACGACACCGCCCATGAGCATGAGAGCGGCCCGCACATGCCCACACAGTGCACACTCGTGACGAGCCCCGCCAGAAAGGCGGCTGCGCTGGTATCAATGGACTGCATGAGCGGAGCGGGTGACGAGCGGCACCTCCGGCGGCGCGTTTTTCACTGCCAGTGTGATGAAATAAACCCACCAGGCCACAAAGCCGGTGAAGACCACGGCCACGAGGATCCAAGGGCGCGATTTGAGGCTTTTGGGCATCATGGCTTTGTCAGGGGTTAGTGGATGAAATCTTTGGCGTTGAGCTTGGCGGCGGGCACGGCCTGTGGGTCGGGTCCCAGATACTCCATCACGCGAGTCTCGCTGGAGTCTCCACGCGTGGTGTCCACCACCTTGATGGTAAACTTGAAGCGCTTTTGATACTCCGCCTGCGGCATGGTCAGCACCAGTGTTTTCTGATCTTCCTGCATGGGCCCCAGCTCTATCGTCTGGTCCATGCCGATGACGCTCAGCGACTTTGGCACCTCGCCCATCAGCTCCATCTTGTAGGTGGAGGTGGCATTGCGCTTGTTGATGATGCGGAGCTGGAACTGATTGCGGATGACGCCGTTGTCCACATAGAAGGATGCGCCACCCATGCGCACCACACTGGCACGCAGCGGAGAAATGCGGGAGACCGCCGCGCCAAAACCTGAGATCCACACCAGCAGGATGAAAGTGTAGAAGATCGTGCGCGGACGGATGAACTTGGTCTTGCTGCCGTTCAGCCCCTTGTAGGAGTCGTAGCGCACCAGCCCGGTTGGACGCTTGAGCTTGTGCATGATGTCATCACACGCATCCACACAGGCAGCACAGCCGATGCACTCCAACTGCAGGCCATTGCGGATGTCGATGCCCGTCGGGCACACCTGCACGCAACGGCGGCAGTCCACGCAGTCTCCCGCAGGCTTTTCCACCGTGCCTTTGCCACGTGGTTCGCCACGCTTCTTGTCGTAGCCGATCACCACGGAGTTATCATCCGTCAGCGCTGACTGGAGACGACCGTAGGGGCAGAGGATGATGCAGAACTGCTCGCGGAACCAGCTGAAGGAGAAATAAAGCGCGCCAGTGAGAAAGACCACCACGCCAAAAGCCTTGGCATGATGCGTCGGCGATTCATGCATCATCTCATACAGCGCCCGGATCGAGACAAAATAGCTCAGAAAGATGTGAGCGATTGCCGCAGAGATCAGGATGAAGAGCGTGTGCTTCACCACCCGCTTGGTGATTTTGGAGGCGGTCCAAGGTGCGTCCTCCAACTGACGGCGGGCGGTTCCGTCTCCGTCGATCCAGCGCTCCACCCGTCGATAGAGCTGCTCCATGAAGACGGTGTAGGGACACGTCCACCCGCACCACACGCGGCCAAACAGAGAGGTGATGTAGAAGAGGCTGAACGCCAGCCCCGTCACCAAAAAGAATCCAATCCAGAGATCCTGCGTGGCCAGGATGAGCCCAAAGAAGTGAAAGCGCCGCTCCTGCACGTCCAAAAAGACGGCCGGAAACCCGTTTACCGGAATCCACGGCAGCGCGATATAGATGACCAGCAGCACCAAGGCCGCGACACGCCTCCACCGGGTGAATGGACCCTGAACATCAGACGGATGGACGAATTTTCGTGAACCGTCGGCATGAATGGTGGAGAGCGAGTCGAGAGTGGGCGCGTTGGTCTTCATCTTATTTGCCTGCTGCAGGCGGAGTGGCTGACACGGCGGCTGCGGCAGGTGCAGCGGCGGCGGCACCAGCTTTCAGCGGTGAATCGGCGGCAAGTGTCACGGGTTCACCTTTCTTGTGCTTGCTGAGCACGAATGCAACGACTTCCACCACACGATTGAGTCCGAGCTGCGGCTCCCATGCAGGCATTCCTTTAGTGATGTCTGGCGCACCCTTGCGCACGATGCCAAGGATCTGCAGCGGGTTGCCGCCATGCTTCCATTCAGTGTCATTGAGCGGCAGGCCGGGCAGCTTCACGGTGCCCAGATGTGCGGAAAGGTCAGGCGCATGGCAGGCCACGCAGGTGGTGCCAAAGGTGGCCGCACCGGCGCTCACCACTTTCTCATCCTGAGACATGGCCCAGAGCTTCTCATCGCTGAGCTGCTCCAGCTCCTTGAGCTGCGCTGCTTTGATGGCGGCCATCTGCTTGTCCACCTGTTCCGGGCCGGACTCGCCCAGGTGCAGCTGATAGTAGGCCACCCAGGCGATGACGAACCAGACGATGGTGATGTACCAGGTGAAGAGCCACCAGTTGGGCAGCTTCTGATCGTACTCCTGAATACCGTCGTAAACGTGGTCACGCAGGACGGGACCGTTGTCGGTGCTTTTGTTGGGAGATGATGGATTCATGACGAAAACGTGTGTGGAGAGTTAATTAGGCTTTCAGTCATCCAGCGGCAGATGGGAGAGCTGGTCGGCGCTCTCCTTGCGCAGCTTGATGGCGCGAATGACGAAGAGTAGGAACACGGCTGCGGTCACGCCAAAGGCGAGATAGGGTACCCAGTCGAGCGCAGAGTCGTAGATGATGCGTTTGTACATATGATGCTGCGGGTAGAGGGTTTTACTTGGTCACGGCGGAGGTGCGATAGCCGTCCGGAATGCCGGGTTTCAGCGGGAAGGGCACGCCTTCCGGCTTGGCCAGCGGCTTTTGCTCAGGATCAACGGCATCGTATTTTCCGAGCTTCTGCAGGTAGGCGATCAGGGCCACGATCTTGCTGTCAGGCATCGCTCCGGCACGGCTCTGTGCCTCCAGCTCCTGAACGATCTTGATGCCCTGCTCCACGGCCTTGGTCTTCACCTCGGTTTCGGTCATGGCAGGATAAGGCACCCCCAGCTGAGTCAGCACACCGACCTTCTTCCACAGCGTGCCTTGGTCAAACTTCTCCGTGAAGAGGTGCGGGTAGGCGGGCATGTTGGACCCCACTGAGATGGCGCGCGGATCTTTCATGTGGTCGTAGTGCCAGCTGTGCGGATATTTGCCACCTTCACGGGCCAGGTCCGGACCGGTGCGCTTGGAGCCCCACTGGTAGGGATGGTCATAAATGCTCTCTCCTAGGCGGCTGTAGTCGCCGTAGCGCAGCACGTCCGGCAGCATGGTGCGGATCATCTGGGAGTGGCAGTTGTAGCAGCCTTCGCTCACATAGATGTCACGACCGGCCAGTTCCAGCGGCGTATAGGGCTGCTGGATGCGGTCTTCCACATTCGTGGCACGGTTCACCAGCACGGTGGGCACGATCTGGATCAGACCACCCAGGGCCACGGCCACAAAGGTCAGCACCGTGAAGGGCAGCCAGTTGTTCAGCAGGCTGTCATACCAGGCGGACCAGCGATGGTGCCCTCCCTGAAAGCGCTTCACCGCCAGCACACCAAAGACAAGAGCGCAGCCCAAGGAGGCGATGTCCGCACCCGGAGGCAGGAAGAGCCAGCCCAGAATCAACACAAGCCCGGCAAAGGTGCAGGCGATCGGGTCATTGAAGAAGGTTTCCTTCAGACCCATGGTGTCGCGCTGATTGCGCTCGATCACGGCCACCTCACGCTTTTCATTCACAGGGCTGCCCTTGCGGATCGTGAGCCAGATGTTCACTGCCATGATGATCATGCCCACCAGGTAGAGGCTGCCGCCGATGATACGGAAGGCCATCATGGGACGGATCGCTGTCAGAGTTTCGATGAAGTTCGGATACACCAGCGCGTGGCCGTCCGGCGTAGTGGCATTGAGCATCAGCCCCTGCATGATGCCGGAGACCCACATCGCGCCCACATAAACGAGGATGCCGATGAGACCGATCCAGAAGTGGAAGTTGGCCATGCTCGTGGAGTAGAGCTTGGTGCCGTAAAGGCGGGGAGTCAGCCAGTAGAAGAGACCGGCGGCCATGAAGCCGTTCCAGCCCATGGCACCGGAGTGCACGTGACCGATGGTCCAGTCAGAATAATGCGAGAGCGCATTCACTGCACGAATGGAGAGAAGCGGCCCCTCAAAGGTGGACATGCCGTAGAAGGTCACGGCAGCGATGAAGAACTTCACCACCGGGTCAGTGCGCAGCTTGTCCCATGCACCGCGCAGAGTCAGCAGACCATTGAGCATGCCGCCCCAGCTGGGGGCCCAGAGCATGAGGCTGAAGAACATTCCCAGCATCTGCAGCCATTTCGGCAGTGCGGTATTCAGCAGGTGATGCGGGCCGGCCCAGATGTAGATGAAGACCAGGGACCAGAAGTGCACGATCGAAAGGCGGTAGGAATAAACCGGACGCTCCACCGCCTTCGGCAGGAAGTAGTACATGATGCCGAGGATCGGAGTGGTGAGGAAGAAGGCCACCGCATTGTGCCCGTACCACCACTGCACCAGACCGTTCTGCACGCCGGCAAAGATCGTGTAGCTGTGCGTCCAGCTCGTCGGAATGGAGAGATGGTTGACGATGTAGAGCAGCGCGATGGTGATGACCGTGGAGATGTAGAACCACAGCGCCACGTAGAGGGAGGGTTCGTTGCGCTTGGCCAGCGTCCAGAAAAAGTTCACCGCAAACACCACCCAGATCAACGCCACCGCGATGTTGATGGGCCAGATGAGCTCTGCGTACTCCTGCCCGCGAGTCAGCCCCAGCGGCAGGGTGATCGCCGCACTCACAATGATGAGCTGCCACCCCCAGAAGTGAATGTTTGAGAGCAGGTCAGACGCCATGCGCGCCTTGCACAGACGCTGCGTGGAGTAGTACACGCCTGCAAACATCATGTTGCCCACAAAGGCAAAGATCACCGCATTGGTGTGCAGCGGACGCAGGCGGCCAAAGCTCAGCCAGGAGGCGAGGTTCAGCTGGTGGAAGTTCAGCTGGGAGGCGACAAACACGCCCGCAAGCATCCCCACGATGCCCCAGATGATGGAAGCAATCATGAAGCGCCGCACGGTGCGATCATCGAATTCGATGGTTATTTTGGTGGCGTTGGTGGTCATAGAGAGAGTGGCGGTGAATGATCAGGAAATCGATTTTTTGCGGACATCGGCAGGCGGCGGACCATCATCCAGCGGCAGCAGGGCATCCTGCTCGATGCCGCGGTCCCTCCGCTGGGAGCGCTCGGCAAAAAACATCACTGCAAACAGCACCGCGAACGCGAGGCTCATGAAGATGGTTACAGCGAAGACTTCCATTGTGTGGTGAATAGAGCGCAGCCTTCTTTTTCATGCTCGGCATGCCTTGCTTGATGCTGCCCGGATTTTGCGGACAAAATTTGCATTCGGCACAAAGGAAGAGGCATGGCGCGCGCGTTGGTATCAAGACTCCCCTGCCATCATGCCTAAGCATAATCATTTGTCCTTACTTTTTACCTTTATTTTGACACCCCTGGCGGCAGTCGAGATTCCTAAAAAGCAGCAAAACCAGACGCTGCCGACTGGCGTCGCTCTCCAAGATACAAACGGGCATGACAACGGGGTGCGTTTTGCGGATCTCAATGGCGATGGCTATGATGACCTCGTGCTGTCAAACCCTCGCCAATACGGCGTGTTTCTCTTTGTGCCTGCGGAGAAGGCCAAAAAAGGCCTGCAGTGGGACGAGGGTTGGACGCAGGTGATGCGGGAGGGCAAGGCCGGAGACGCCCACAGCCTGCCGCTGATCGTTAACGCAGATGGAACAGACAACGGCGTCACCTTTCATGATGGTGCCATGTGGGTCGCTGCCACCAAGAAAAGCATCCCCTTCTCCGAACTGCTCAAAGTTCCCGGTCCTGCACCAAAGTCCCCGCAGGAATCTCTGCAGGCGCTGCATGTGAAGCCTGGTTACGAAGCCCGTCTCGTAGCTGCCGAGCCCTTGGTGCAGGACCCCGTCTTCATCGACTGGGATGCACGCGGCCGCATGTGGGTGGTGGAGATGGGCGACTACCCCTTTGCCCCCGGAGAAAAAACCAAGGACGGCGGCGTCGGTCAGGACAAGGTCTCCGACCTCCAGGCAGGACGCGTCAAGATCTTGGAAGATACTGACGCAGACGGTGTCTACGACAAATCCACCCTCTTTCTCGACGGCCTCAAGCACCCCACCGGATTGGCCTTCTGGAAAAACGGTGTCTTCATCGCGAACATACCCGACATTTTCTACGCCGAAGACACAAACGAGGACGGCAAATGCGACAAGCGCGAAACTTGGTACACCGGCTTCACCGCAGGCAATCCTCAGCATCTGGTGAACGGCTTTTGCTGGGGACTCGACGGCTGGCTCTATGGTGCCAATGGCGACAGCGGCGGAGACATCACCTGCGTACAGTCAGGCAAAAAAATCTCTTTAGGCACCAATGACTTCCGCTTTGCCCCCCGCACTGGAGAGTTTGCCTTGGAAGGCGGACGCAGCCAGTACGGCAAATGGCGGGATGACTACGGCAACTGGTATGGCAACAACAACAGCAACATCGGCTGGCACTACTGGCTGCCCTTCCGCCACCTGGAGCGCCACCCCGAGCTGGTGGTCAAAGCGGTGCGCACCGACCTGAATGCGGAAAAGCGCGTCTTCCCCGCCAGCCCCCCCGTGCGCCGCTTCAATCAAGGCAGCGCCATCAATACCCTCACCTCCGGCTGCTCTCCCATGCCCTTCCGCGACACCACCCTAGGCGCGGATGGTGAAAACGTGCTCTTCATCTGCGAGCCCGCCAACAACCTCGTCCACCGCGAAGTGCTAAGCTACGATGGCGGCACGATTACCAGCCACCGCCACCCTGGAGATGCAGAGAGCGAATTCATCGCCAGCGAGGACAACTGGTTCCGACCCAGCATGGCGCGCACCGGCCCGGATGGCGCGCTCTACGTGGTGGACATGTACCGTCTCGTGCTGGAGCACCCTGAGTGGATTCCCGCCCAAATCGCCCACGGGCTGGACCTGCGTGCCGGGGAGGATCGTGGCCGCATCTACGCCGTCCGTCCGCTCTCGCGCCCGGGAGAGCGCGCCGAGGCCCGCCATACAAAACTGGCCGCACTCTCTTCCGCAGAACTCGTCGCCGCGATGGCTTCCACCAACGGCTGGATGCGCGACACCGCCCAGCGTCTGCTAATTGAACGCAATGACAACTCTGCCGTCGCAGGACTGAAACAACTCGTCCAAAACGCCCCGCCCGTCGTGCGAATCCAAGCCGCATTCACTCTCATGCAGCTAGGGGGCATGCAGGCGCAGGAGGTGTTTGCCCTGCTCAAGCCGCTGTCTCCCCAAGTGCGCGCCGCAGCCCTCACCGCTACGGGCTTCGCATCCGATGATGTGTTTAACGAAACCGAAGCCGCCTTGCTCAAGCATGCACCGCAGAAAGCGCCCGCCAAAGCCGTGCCCCTGCCTGTCATCACCAGCAACAATCCCAACCGCCAGAAGGTCGTGGCACAGTATGTCGCCTCCGCCGCCAGTCTGGCAGGCGATGCCGTGCGCGGTAAGGCCGTTTTCCAAAAAACCTGCATGATTTGCCACAAGGTGCGCGATCTCGGCGTCGAAATGGGCCCTGACCTCACCACTGTTGCCACCAAACCGCGAGAACAGCTCATTGAGGCCATTTTCGATCCCAATCGCGCTGTGGAGCAGCGCAATGCAGCTACGCAGGTGACCAAGAAGGACCAGAGCCTTGTCGTGGGCCAGCTAGTCTCCGAGACTCCTGGGAACATCACGCTCCGCCTGCCCGGTGGCGCTGAGATTGTGGTGCTGCGCTCGGATATCCGGGAGCAGAAGACTCTCACCACCTCACTCATGCCTGAGGGCCTGGAAGCGGTGTTAAGTGCTCAGGATGTGGCGGATACACTTGCTTTTATTGGCAGCAAGCTCTGACGAGAGGGCAAATCGACTGCTCCGTTGTCAGAGTGGTTACCCCGCAAGGACTCGAACCTTGAACGAGAGAATCAAAATCTCCTGTGTTACCATTACACCACGGGGTAGCAGGTGCGTGTCCGTGCGATATTAGAGCCTCCTTTTCAGTGCGCAAGGACGGCTTCGGGCAGAATTTGCAGTGAGCAGCTCTGAACACGTCGTTTTTGGAAATTTGGTGAGCCTTAGTGCTTTTTCAGGCCGGATCCTCACTGCTGATGAGGGGGATTTTTTCAGATTTCCCCGTCATTATCCCCTCATTTAAGGCGCGAAAGTGTACACTATTTGGCAAGTTGGGCTGGGCGAATGACATTTTTTTTACAATTCGTTTCACCCCTAAAGTGACGCTGGAGCCCTTGATTTTGCAGGGCTGGAGTTGATTTCGCGCCTGTGTCTTCTTATTGAAATTACGGAAAGTTAAAATATTTATTCTTGCAATATATATTATAATTTACATAATAGTCTCGAAATTCAAGAAAACGACACGACTATGAAGAAGCTCATCCTCATCCAGAACGATTATCCTGGCACCGGCAAGAGCACTTTGGCTCTCTGCCTGCATCGTTACCTCCAACAGTATGGAGTCACCCATCAACTGCTCACCCTTTCGGAGGAAGACTGCGGCACTCAGATGGGGGCCACAGCCCTTGATGCCAGCAGCCTCACGCCCCGATCCTTCCTAGCGCATGTGGATGCCTCCCCCCTTACCATCCTGGATGTGAGCACAGGGCTTGGTGAGTTCTTCAACAAGTTCTATCAGGGCTGCGAGATGGACCAGATCTTCCAGTCCGCTGGCGTGGCGCTTTCCGTGGTGCTGCCTGTGACGGTGGACCGCGAGAGCTTTGACTCTGTGACTGACGCGGCCGAAGTTTTCTCTGACAATGCTGAGTACCTCATCGCCCATCTGGTGACGAGCTGCTATGACGAGGATGACAAGGTGTGGGACAGCAGCTATGCCGCCCGCGTGATGGACATGTTTGAGGCCGTGGAGCTTCACATCCCGGAAATCTCCTTCCAGAATGAGCTGAGCACCGAGCATCTGTCTTTGGACGAAGCTCTGCAAATCGAAGACGCCGAGGAGCGCCTGGGCAAGGAATACACCAAGTGGCACCGCCGCGTGATGGGCCAGGTGGACAGCGCCCGTCAGTATCTGTTTGGCGACGCCTTCCGCCCCACCATGGCTCCGAAGCCGCAGACGGCCGCGAAAGCGCCGCGCAAGGCCAGAGCGAAGCTGGCAGCCTAACCGGAGTTTGCAATGGTTTGCGGTTGTTTGCGGTTGTTGGCAATAGTTTGCCGATCACCGCTGACGATGCCGCAGGCTTACTCAAACAATTCCGGGTAACACCGGTCAGCGACTGCCCTGCTGAGTTTTCTGATCTCGGCGGGGCAGGTGCTTTTTTGGACGGATTGTGCCAGAGCCTCGCAGTCGGCCACAGAGAGGCGGCGCACGGCGTGTTTGACACGGGCGATCTGAGTGGTGGCCACGCTGAGTTCGTTCAAGCCGAGGCCGATCATCAGGGGCGTGAGGGTCAGATCTGAAGCCATCTCTCCGCACATGCCGACACGGATACCTGCGGAGCGCGCGGCCTGGACGGACATGCCGATGAGGCGCAAGACTGCGGGGTGGGTGGGCTGGTAGAGCTTGGCCACACGGTCATTCAGGCGATCCACCGCGATGGTGTACTGGATGAGGTCATTGGTGCCTAGGCTGAGGAAATCCACCTCTGCGGCGATGAGGTCGGCCGAGAGCGCCGCGCTGGGAATCTCGATCATGGCGCCGACTTCGATGCCTTCAGGGATGTCGATGCCTTCGGCCTTGAGCTCGTCTTCGCAAGTTTTGAGCACAGCCTTGGCCTCCAGGACCTCCTGCACACTGGACACCATGGGGAACATGATGCCGACGCGGCCGAAGGCTGCGGCGCGCAGCAGGGCACGGAGCTGACGTTTGAAAAGATCCAGCCTGCCAAGGGAGAGGCGGATGCCACGCCAGCCAAGGAATGGGTTGGGCTCCGGCTCCAGCGCGAGGCGCTCGTCCACCTTGTCGCCGCCGAGATCGAGGGTGCGGAAGACCACGCGCTTGGGCGATTGGGACTCCACCACGCGGCTGTAGGCGGTGGCCAGTTCGTCCTCGGTGGCGTCGGGGTTTTCGAGGTGAAGAAACTCCGTGCGGAAGAGGCCCACCTCCTCCGCGCCGCTGTCCTGAACGATCTTCATCTCCTCGATGAACTCCGCATTGGCACCCACGCAGATGGCGGTGCCGCAGAGGGTGAGGGAGGGATTATGGCGCTCCAGTTGGAATACGTCCTCGCGCCGCTCAGCCTGCTCCTCGCGCACGCGGTAGCGTGCCAGAGTCTCGGCAGAGGGGTTTTTGATCATGAGGCCGCCCTCGCCATCCAGCAGCACGGTATCGCCGCTGTGCAGTTCATCGCAGATGCCATGCAGGCGCACCACCGCCGGCAGAGCCAGGGAGCGGGCGATGATGGCAGCGTGGGACACGGCGCTGCCTGTCTCCAGGGCAAAGCCAAGGACCTTGCTGCGGTCAAGCTGCACGGTGTCCGAAGGCGTGAGGTCATGGGCTACGACGATGACGGGCTCGTCAAACATCGGGTGATCCAGCAGCTCGCCGCGCAGGTGGCGCATGACGCGCTGGGTGACGTCCTTCACGTCCAGGAAGCGCTCGCGCAGGTAGGAGTCTGAAAGACCGCGCAGAGCGTCCATGTGCTTGCACATAAGCTTGTAGTAGGCCCAGTCCACGCAGACGTGCTGCTCGCGCACGACTTTTTCCGTCTGCTTGAGGATGGTGGAGTCCTGCAAGATGAGGAGGTGGGTCTCAAAGATCTCGCTTTCGGCGCTGCCGTGCTCTCCGGCCATGACGCGCTGGAGTTCCTCGATCTCCCGGGCCGTGGCCGCGAGAGCGGCGTGCAGCCGCTCCATCTGGTGGGCCTCGGTGCCTGGCTCGATGCTGTCCTCGTCAGGCTCGTCAAAGTGATCCTTAAGCACATGCACCACTGCGTGAGCGACCCCATTCGACACAGCGGTGCCGGTCCAGGTCTTTTCTTGTAAAGCAGTGGATGAATTCATGCGCGCACCCCATCTTTCATGAGGACGAAGCGTTTGGCAAACGCCTGTGTGATTCAAACTGCGGCCAGAGCCTTTTCCATGCGTTTTTTCAGCGCCGTGGCCTTCCCTTCCTCGCCAATGATGTCCAGCATGGCCACGTAGTCGAGACCGATGGCCTCGTAGCTGCGAGCCTCCTCGGGGAGCTGTGCCTCCAGGATGCCGAGGCTTTTTTCAAAATGCTGCTGGGCGGCGGCGTTGTCCTTGAGCTCGTGGCAGGCGGTGGCCAGATTGCAGAGGGACTGGGCCACATCACGGTGGTTTTCTCCCAAGACTTCGGTGCGGATTTTGAGTCCGTCTTCAAACATCTCCTTGGCCTGATCCGGGAATCCGGCGGCGTAGTAGAGGCTGCCAAGATTGTTGAACACACAGGCCACAGACTCGGACCTGCGGCCGCGTTTGTTTTCCAGTGTCTCCAACGCACGGAGGTAGTGCTGCTCCGCGAGGGCAAACTTATCCATGCACTTGTAGGTCATGGCGAGGTTGTTGCGGAGCTGTGCGGCCACTTCCAAGTGTTCGCCGCCCAACGCCTCGTGATTGCTGATGGCCTCCTCGTAGTAGGGCAGAGACTCGGCTTCGCGCCCATTGAAGTCGAGCAGCGTGGCCAGGCTGGCGCGGGCGCTGGCCATGGCCTCGGCGGGCATCTCCAGTTCCTTGCCAGCTTCCAGGGCATCGAGGTAGGCGGCTTCGGCCCCAGCGACATCTCCGGCATCCCGCAGGGCATCTCCAAGGGTGAGCAGTGCGCGAACGAGGCCGGGGGCCTTGCCAGGAAACTCCTTCACCGCAGCTCGCTGGACCTCCACAGCCTGGCGTGCGGCTTGGATGGCGGATTCGGCGGAGGCGGCTGGGGTGGTGTTCGCAGGCATGATCTCGATACGAAGCTCTCGAAGGTTGCAGAATAAATACCTTCGTGGACAGAGCCACCCTACGTCAAGTACCGCCTTTGCCCCAAACCATAAAACTCTGAGCAGGAGATGGAAACGTGGAGGGGTGGATAAGCGCTGGATGTTGCGCGGGTGGGGATGTGGCTTGTGGATCAGGGGGCTGACGAGCCGCACAGAGGATTGCCTTCGGCTGGCTTCGCGTTGTGCGGAGCACTATGAGGGCGAGCCAGCCTTATGGCATGTCGGGGGGAGTAGCGCTGGGTGCTGCGTGGGTGGGAATGTGGTTTGTGGATCAGCAGGCTTGCGGGCCGCACAGAGGACTGTGCGGACCACGATGGGGAGCCGGCTTTGTGGCATGCGATGCGCTGGATGTCAGGAGGGCTTCCAGAGGCGGACAGGAGTGTCCGTGCTCCTCTCCTTCGACGTCGACGCAACGGTGCGGGGCCGACCTTGTGGCGTATCGGGGAAGGAGCGCTGGGTGCTGCGCGGGTGGGAATGTGGTTTGTGGATCAGCAGGCTTGCGAGCCGCACAGAGGATTGCCTTCGGCTGGCTTCGCGTTGTGCGGACCACTATCGGGAGCCGGCTTTGTGGCATGTCGGGGGGATGGAAGTCAGTAGAGTTTCCGGAGGCGGACAGGAGTGTCCGTGCTCCTCTCTTTCGACGTCGACGCAACGGAGGCTCTGCCAGCCTTGCGGAATGGGTCAGGGCTTGAGCCAGTATTCGAAGAAGTGGTAGATGGCGTCGTTGGATTCGGGGTTGGGCTCGTGCTTTTCGCGGTTGGTCATGGCGACGCGGCCAGTGACGCCGAGGAGTTGATTGACGGCGATGGTGTGATTGAGCACGGTCCAGCGTTTGGGCGGGTCCTCCGCGCCGCCGGAGACGAGGAAGGGACGCGGGGCCATGAGGGCTTCGAACTCCTGGAGATCGTGACCTTTCTCCACGAGCGCCTTGTAGGCTCCGGTGCGGGGGCTGTCTTCGCGGACGAGGCCGGGCTTGCGGGTGACAGAAGGATCGAGGCCGAGGTACCAGGGCTCCTGGTAGTTGATGCTCTGGCGTGTTTCGTCGAAGACGATGCCGGGGTCGCTCCAGACGGCGCAGGCGTATTTGTCCCACAGGCAGGAGCCGAACATGGACCACTTGCCGCCATAGGAGTGGCCGGCGATGCCGATGCGTGCGGCATCGACCTCCGGCAGAGCGGCGAGAAGGTGCCACATGTTGGCGCAGATGTAGCCGAGGTAACTGAGCGGCTGGCAGTGGGCGGCGGGACTGAGGACGGGCTTGCGTGCATCGCCGCCGGGAGAGCCGATGGCGAGGGCGACGAAGCCGCGCTGGGCGAGTTGCCAGGCGAAGTCGCGCATGGGTTTCTCATTGAGGCCCACGCTGGTCTCCGGATCGTAGAAAGGCACGAAAACGGCCGGACGCTTTCCGGTTTTGGCTGGCAGCAGCAGGTAGCCATCTCCCGTCTGGCCGGGAGCGATCTCGACGCGCACCTTGCGCTGGGTGATGCCCCCTTCCCTCTGGGTGGTGGCGAGCACCTCGACCTTGGGATTTTCGATGACCGCAGGCCAGGCGCCCATGAGAGCCTCCCACTCGGCGCGGATCTCCGCACGGCGGCGGGTCCAGTCGGCGGCTGTTTTGACGGGGGTGCCATCAGTGAAGGTGAGCGGCGACTTCCCCGGCGAGTACTGCCCCGCAAACTCCGCCGGCACCTGGGTGTAAGGAGGATCATCTGCACGGGCGGTGACAGCAGCAGCCAGTAGAATGGAAAGAAGCAGCGGTTTCATGAATGAGGAGTGAGATCAAACGCGCGCGGCCGGGGCTTCCATGCGTGCAAAGATGAATGCACGTCTGTTTGCACCGGCATCGAGTCACTGCTTCGGTACTCGCATGCGATTGGTCCCCGCCTGCCTCTTCCTCCTCATGTCAACACCTCTGGCCGCCTGCCTGTGGGACCGTGACACCATCGCCATGGAGGCCCAGGGCCGGCTGGAGGTGGTGGAGACCATGGTGGGATGGTTTGACCGCTTCCCGCCTGAGTACTACCAGATGCGCCTTGACCGTGTGACGCATGAACTGGCCACAGAGCCACAGAAGCTCGAACTCTACGACGATGCCGCCGTCTCAAGCGACCGCCTAGGCCGCCACGATGAAGCCGTGGTGTGGATGGAGAAAAAGAACACCCGCATGCAGCCACTGCCACCCGAACAGACCAAGGACCACCGCTACCGCATGCACGCCAACCTGGGCGTCTTCCGCACGCACCAGTGGCTGAAAACGGCGGAGCGCAACACCCACAGCGAAAAGCTGGAAAACGCCATCGCTGAAGTGCAGGCTGCACTGGAGATCAATCCTGACGCACACTTTGGCCGTGAGCGTGCACACCTCTCGCTCCTGCAGTGGTGGCAGGCCGGACTGAAGAATCCATCCAAAGCCACCGACTCAGAATTCAAGTACAACGCCTCCGCGCTGGGCTATGCCTCCTTCGGAGATTTCCCTGGCACCACCAGCATCAGCCGTGACGCACTCATCAAAGGCTTCTGCGGACTCATCCAGATGGGTTCCGCGCAGGACAGCGTGGACGTGCACAGCCTTGTGGCCTGGCATCTCATCGGCCTGAGCACCAACAGGCTCCGTGTTGAGTATTCCGAGGTGCGCTACACCCTCTGCTACCTGGCCTGCCTGCGCCTGGCGGAGCTCGTCTCTGAAGGCAGGCTGCCTGTTTACGCGTCAGACACCTTTCGCGCATGGCTGCTGCCTGAGACGCATTTCAAAGAGCGTCCAATGTGGAAGGAGGAATCCCAGACCGAGGCTTTTGCGGAGCGCTTGAGCCGCATGAACATGTGGGGTGGCAATGAACAGAGCAAGCTGCCGATTGCGCCTTGGTTTTATCAGGCGCGCGCAGCTGCCAAGCAGCGACTCGCGGCCAAGACACACTTCATGCAGACACGCTTTGCAGCGGGCATGCACCCGGACACGCATGCGGACTTCTGGCAGGGCTGGCAGGAACCAAAGATGCCGCCTGTGCCCGAGACCCAGTTGGAGCGCTGGTTCGGCCCCGAAACCGCGTCATGGTTGTCATCCACCCAATTTCTGTTTCTATGCTTGTTTTCTCTCTCCAGCCTATGCGTGGTGGCCATCTACATCATTCTCAAGCTGCGCAAGAGACGCCTGCCTCTGCCATCCGCCTGAATCCGAAGCGCCCTTGCGAAGAACGACAGCAGACGATCCTCCGCACTCATCACTTCTTCCCTTCCCGCAGGTGCTCCTTGAGGACTCTGACGACTTCCTCCACCACTTCAGGGCGCTCGGTGCAGCCGTGCCAGAAGGGGACGATTTTTTCGGATCTGGCACCGTCGAGATGGGCGCTCCAGTAAGGCACAGCGCCGTCGGAACTTTCCTGCAGCGGTGCCTTGCCGATGCGACCGATGATGGAGTGGTAGGGCACGCGGATGGGGACGGAATTGAGCCCCTGGTAAAACGGATGATCGTTGGAGAGCGTGCCCAGGCTTAGGAAGGCAAAGAAGCCCCAGTCGCGGATCTGGGGATTGAGCGCGTCGGTATTCCCCGTGAGGAGCTGCTCGGACATGATGAGGGTGTCCACCGGCAGGCGGATGAGGGAGGCGAGACGGCGCACGATATTCATGCTGGCGATATTGCTGCCACGGTGCGGCGTGGTGATGAAAATGGCGCGCTTCACCTCCGGCTGAGGCTTGAATTTGAGCGTGGTCATGAGCCGCTCGCGCACGGGCTCGGTGACGTTGAGTTTTTCCGGCGGCTTGCTGAACATGGCGTTCCACATCTTGTCCTGGGGATCGATGGCCTGCATGCGGCTGAGCAGGCCGCCCATGCTGTGACCCACCAGCACCATCTGGCTCATACCAGGATCGTTGTGATCAGGATCGAAGTAGTCACGCGCCTGCTGGAGAGAGGCTCTGAGGCGGGCTGAGGTCTGCGGCACGGCCATGCCGGTGGGGTAGAGAAAGTACCAGGGCTGGTAGCGTGCGCGCAGCTCGGGGTCTGAGGAGATGGCATTGACCGCATTGAGCCAGATGTGTGGGTCAGACATGAGGCCGTGCACAAAGACCACCGGGATGCGCTTCGGGTCATACACGTCCATGCAATAGAGGTGGCAGTCTCCCAGCGTGCGTTCGGGGTAAAACAGTCCCAGCCAGGAGAAGAGGCCGAGGGATTTTTTGGAAAGCGCGCGATCTTTCGCTGCGGTGAAGTTGGCCGCCAGCTGCTTCTCAGCAGAGGCCAGCTTTACGGTGTCCACATTCAACGCATTGATGAGTCGCAGGCGACAGCGGCGCGGGGTGGCGGGATCGTGGTCGTCCTCGGCCATTTCCATGATGGCCGTCAGCGTGAGGTTGCCACCGTTGGGCGGCAGAAAGGGCAGGTCTTTGCGCGTGGCATTGGTGCGGAAGATGTGTCCGACCATGGGCACACCGAGGCCGCCGCGCTCCGCGAGAGTGTCGTCTCCATGCGACTTCACACGGGAGGCCTTGATGAGCTGGTCGATCTGCGTAGGCGACACCTCTTCATGAGGATTGGTCTGCGTGGCCAGCTCAACCTCATAGGATCCATGCCGGGAAGCAAACACGGTGCCGCTCTGCCAGTAGCGAGGGCATTGTTTTGCATTCCATTCCTCTAAAAAGTCTGCAAATGCCTTATCGCCGCGTGCTGCGGCTTTGCCTCTGCTGTGCGCGAGACTGAACTGCTCGCCATCCCAGCCCTCAGCGACGGAGTCGAGCAGGGTGGCGAGGTGGCGCTTTTCGCGTGAGCTGAGCTTGGTCTCCACACGGGGGAGCTGCACGCGCAGGACGGAGTGGCAGGAGCACAGCGCCCCGCCGCAGAGGACGGCCAGCAGAGAGATCAGGGGCTTGAGTCGCGGCATCGCGGATTACTTTGGCTCCGCGATGGTGGTGAGCTTCACATTGCGGATGGCCGCCATGGTATTGTAGGTGGTGAAGGAGAGCGGCAGGTAGCTTTCGACAGGGCCGGGACGGACGCTGATTTTTTTGCCCTCGATGTCTTCATCGATGACCTGCTTGTCTCCGACCCAGGCGCTGAGGTTTTTGGCGGTGACGCGGAGCTTGATGGGGTACCACTGATTGTCGTTGTAACGCTGGTAGCTGGAGGTGTTGTTTTCAGAGGCATCGAGGCCGTCGATGCTGGAGATGCCGGTGACGCTGCCGCCCCAGCCGCCGCAGACGAGGGTGGCGCAGTGTTTCACATCTCCGACGGGAAAGGTGAGGCCGACAAAGAAGTCCACGCCCTGCATGCGCTTGGCCTCGAGGGTGATCTCGTAGTTGATCATCGGCAGCGCGGCCGCTTTTTTGTAAACAGCGCCGCTGATGTTTTCGCCTTGATTGATGAGCATGAGGCCGCCCTCGAGCTCGACCTGGCCGCTGCCGCCGACATCGACCATCTCCCAGTCGTCGAGGGACTTGCCATTGAAGAGGACGATTTCCCTGCCTGCCTCAGGTTTGGCGGCGACGGGCTTGTCGTCGGCGATGGCAAAGGCGGTGCCGAGCACCAGAAGAGCAGTCAGAGCAGCAGGGAATTTCATGGGTTCGGTTCGCATCCTCAGCGTGGCATGGCGCATGGTCAAGTTTCACCGAAGGGAGCTTGGGGGAGTGCGTGTCTCTTTTCATGCCGTCGAAAAAAGTGCGCATTGCCAGATGCCAGGCTTCCCTTCCTGCTCATCTTCGCCCACCTTTTTTCATCATGCTCCCCTCAGAACTCAAAACCATCGTCGTCATGGGCGTGTCTGGCAGCGGCAAGTCCGTGGTCGGCAGCCTGCTGGCGGAGAAGCTGGAAGGCGTCTTTGAAGACGGAGACGATTTCCACCCGCCTGCGAACAAAGCCAAGATGTCGTCTGGCACGCCGCTGAATGATGATGACCGCTGGCCGTGGTATGCGGTGCTGCGGCAGCGCATCGAGGACATGCGCCACCTGACGCCGTATTATGTGCTGGCATGCTCGGCGCTGAAGCCCATCTACCGCGACAAGTTGCGCGCGCATGATGCGGAGGGCACGCTGGAGTTTGTGCTGCTGGACGGCACAAAGGAGCTGATCGCGGAGAGGATCGGGGCGCGCAAAGGGCACTTTATGCCGCCAGCGCTGCTGGACAGCCAGCTGGCGACACTGGACCCGACGCCTGATGTGCTGCGGGTGTCGATCGATCAGACGCCGGAGGAGATCGTGGCGGACATTTTGAAAACACTCGAAGCCACTGCATGAGCCGTGGGGTACAGCGGCTCTTCTGGGGCTGGGAGGCCCCTGTGCTGGAGCAGGCCGTGGCGCTGCTGACGCGCGGGTGGGACAGCAGGCGTGCGCTGGACCTGAGCGACACGCTGCTGCTGGTGCCGAATGGCGAGGCGGGGCGCCGTCTGCGAGAGTCGCTGGCACTGGCCACGGATGCCACGGGGACTGCGGCGATCGTGCCGCACCTGTGGCTGCCGGAGCAGGCGCTGCTGCCGCAGAGCCGGCGCTTTGAGGCGGCGACGCAGCTGCAAACCCAGCTGGCGTGGCAGCGTGCGCTGGAGCAGGTGCCGATGGAGGCTCTGGGGGCGCTCTTTCCACGCCCGCCGCTGAATCCCGGCTGGGGCTGGCAGACGGAGACTGCGCGCATGCTGGCGGAGCTGAAGATGCTGCTGGGCACAGGAGGGCTGACCTTTGCGGCTACGGCTGTGCATCCTGCTGCGCAGCGTGATGCTGCGCGCTGGCAGGACCTGGCCAAGCTGGAGCGCGCCTACTTTGCGGAACTGGCGCAGGCCGGAGTGGCCGATGCGCAGGTGCTGAAGAGCCGCCATGCGCGCGAACCGGTGCTGCCGGAGGAGGTGAGGCGCATCATTGTACTGGCCTCCCCTGACCTGCCGCCGCTGCTGGATGCGTGGGTTTCCGCCTGTGCTGCACGCGGGCTGGAGGTGCTGATAGGCATCCATGCGCCGCCGTCGCTGGCGCATGCCTTTGACGCCTGCGGCCGAGCGCTGCCGGAATACTGGGGTGAAGATGTGAAGAACAGCCTGCCGATCCAGCACGAGCAGATCCATGTGACGCGGGATCCTGCGATGCAGGCGACGCGGGTGCTGGACCTGATGCGCGGGCTGATTCCCACAGGCCGAACCGCTGTGGGCGTGTGCGATGCGGAGGTGGGCAGCCTGATGCTGGAAAAACTGACGCTGGAGCAGGCGCGGAGCTTTGAGCCCGGCGGCACGCCCGTGCAGCATGAGGGGCTGTGGCATGTGCTGGAGTGCTTTCGCGAGCTGCTATCCACAGGGGCGTGGCGCGCCTTTGCGGCGCTGCTGCGGGTGGAGGAATTTCGCACGGCCATCGTGCCGGGCAATCCCAGCACCACGGCGCTGCTGCGACAGGCGGATGACTTTGCAGAAACGCATCTGCCGGTGACGGTGGATCACGCGCTGGAGCTGCCTCTGGATGAATACCTGGAGCTGGAGCAGGCGCTGCAAAACACGCAGGAGCTGGTGGATGCGCTGCGGCGCCTGCCGCCCACGCAGGCGGCACGCACGCTGATTTTAAAGCTGCTGGGTGAGAAGGAATTCAACCCCGAAGCGCCGGGTGACCGCGAGCGAACGGAGCTGGCCACGGAGTGGCTGCGGATCACGGAGGAGCTGGAGAACGAGGCGCGCCGATTTCAGCTCAAGCCCAAGGCGGGGGAGACTTTTGCGCTGTCGCTGGAATGCCTGTCGCAGAGCCGGCTGTCCGAGCCGCGTGGAGACATCGACCTGGTGCTGCAGGGCTGGCTGGAGCTGCTGTGGGAGAAAGCGCCCAACCTGATCGTGGCGGGGCTGAACGAGGAGCATGTGCCGGGCATCTTTATCAGCCACCCCTTTCTGCCGGACAGCCTGCGCCGTGCGCTGGGGCTGCCGTGCCAGAGCACGCGCTTTGCGCGAGATGCCTTTCTGCTGGCGGCGCTGGCGCATCAGCGGCATGGCACACGCGGCAGCCTGCAACTGCTGTGCGGCCAGTGGAGCAAGGACGGCGATGCGCTGCGCCCCTCGCGCCTGCTTTTTCTGTGCGATGATCAAGCGCTGCCGCAGCGCGTGGCGCACCTCTTTCCCCAGGAGGAGGAGCAGGCCAGCGCGCCCGAGCCGCCGCGCACGCTGGCGTGGAAGCTGCAGCCGGACTGGACCGCGCCGCCGCTGGAGAGCATCTCGCCCTCGCGCCTACGGGAGTATCTGGCCTGCCCCTTTCGCTACTATCTCAGCAGCGCCAAACGCATGCATGCGGTGGAAACTGGGAAGCGCGAGCTGGATGCGGCGGAGTTTGGCAACCTGATCCACCATGCTTTTCACCGGCTGCATCTGGACACTGCGATGCACGACAGCACGCACCCAGCGCGCATCGCGGAGTTTCTGGAAGCTGCTGCGCGTGACCGCGTGCGCGAGGTGTATGGCGCACGCCCTGCGCCGCTGATCACGCTGCAGCTGGAGAGCATTCTGCAACGCCTGCGCAAGGCTGCGGAGATTGAGGCCACCAACCGGCAGCAAGGGTGGCAGTGTGTGCATGCGGAGCTGCAGATCGGCAAGGAAGAGGACGAGAATCCTTTCGTCATCGCCGATGCACGGCTGAGCGGGCGGATTGACCGCGTGGAGAAGCATGTGAGCGGGGCGCTGCGCATCGTGGATTTCAAAAGCTCCGACAAAGCCCGCACGCCGGAGGAGGCGCACTTTAAGATCATCACCGCGCGCACGCGGCTGAAAGAGGAGGACGAGTGGAAGTGCTTTGACCTGCCGGACGGACGCCGCGCGCTGTGGCTGGACCTGCAGCTGCCGCTCTACGCGGCGGCGCTGAAACAGCGCGGGATGGATGTGCGGGAGGTGGCGTACTTTGCGCTGCCCAAAGGGATCCAGGACACCAAGATTCTGCCCTGGGAGGGCTTTGACGAAAGCTTTCTCGAAGCCGCCATCACCTGCGCGGCTGAAGCGGTGCAGCGCATCCGCAGCCATGTCTTCTGGCCGCCGGCGGAGCGCTCGCCGAATGCGAGCTTTGACGAGATGCTGCTGGGGGATCCGCTGCATAGCGTGGCGGCGCAGGCGTGAGGCCGGCTGGGGCGGGTGCTCACTTTCCGCTTTCCCGAAAGCCCTCTCCCGTTTATCAACACGGCCCGTCATGTCCGACATCAAACTTCTCATCACTGGCAGCAAAGGCCGCATGGGCCAGGCCATCATCCGCGCCGCAGAATCTCAGAACGTCGCCGTCGCATCCACCGTGGATGTGGGCGACGCCCTTGTACCTGCGCTGGAGAAAGCCGACATCGTGATCGACTTCTCCTCCCACCTGTTTACCAACGAACTACTGGATGAGTGCCTGAAGCAGAAGAAGAGCCTTGTGATCGGCACCACGGGCCACACGAATGAGGAACTGGCCCGCATCCGCGAAGCCGCCAAGACGCTGCCGGTCGTGTTTGCCTCGAATTACAGCATCGGCGTGAACACGCTTTTCTGGCTGACCCGCAAGGCCGCCGAGCTGCTGGGCCCCGCCTTTGACCTTGAAGTGGTGGAGATGCATCACCGCCTCAAGAAGGATTCCCCCAGCGGCACCGCACGCACGCTGGTCGAGATCCTCGCTGATGTGCGCGGCCTGGAATACGACAACGACTGCAAGCACGGCCGCTTTGGCGATGTGGGCGCACGCACTCCGAAAGAGATCGGCGTGCACGCCATCCGTGGCGGCGACGTGGTGGGAGATCATACCGTGATCTTTGCCAACGTGGGCGAGCGCGTGGAACTGACCCACAAGGCCAGCAGCCGCGACACCTTTGCCAATGGCTCCGTCCGTGCCGCCGTGTGGCTGGCCGACAAGCCTGCGGGCCTGTATGACATGCAGGATGTGCTGGGGCTGAAGTAAGAGTTTGCGATGGTTGGCAGTCGTTTGCCGTTGTTTGCAATGGTTTCCAAGCAACTGCAAACCATGACCAACAACTGCAAACCATGAACTTCGGCATCGCTCTCGGCTCCAATCTCGGTGATCGCGCCGGCAATCTTCAGCGTGGCATTGATCTGCTGATGGCGCGGGTGCCTGGCCTTGTTCTCACAGGCAGCGCGCGGGTGTATGAAACGGAGCCGGTGGACTGTGCGCCGGGGACGCAGGCGTTTTTGAACACGGTGATCGAAGTGAAGGCGGAATGCACACCGCAGGAGATGCATGCGCAGCTCAAGGCCATCGAGCAGGCGCTGGGGCGGCCGGAGCAGCGGGAGAGGAACTCGCCGCGCACGCTGGATCTGGACATGCTCTACGCGGATGATGTGGTGAGCGATGATCCCGTGCTGACGCTGCCGCATCCGCGCATGCACCTGCGGCGGTTTGTTTTGGAGCCGCTGGCGGACATCCGGCCGGAGCTGGTGCTGCCGGGGCAGAGCAAGACGGTGGCGGAGCTGCTGGCCCAGCTGCCGGCCGAGTGAGATGACGAGCCAGTGATGCCGTCTGGATTCATGCGTCATTCAACATTCTGGTTTTGTCATTTCACTTTCCCGGCTAACCCTACCCGCATGGCTGACCCTGAACCGACCCCTGCTGATCCTGGACGCTGGATTCGCTTTGCGCTGATGATGCTGCCGATCGGCACCATTTTTCTTGGCATTGCCTCGTTTGGAATCTGGCAGTGGAAGAAGGACCGGGCGGCGGACCGTTCGTTTAAGTATGCCATGGCCCTGCGCAAGCCGATCAGCCAGGAAGGCGTGGAGCGCCATGCGGGCATCATCCGAACGGAGCTGGCCAAGGCGGACCGTGATCTGAGCATTCCCGGCTATCTGGAGTCCACCATGGGTGCGGAAAACATGGGCTACACGGTGAGACGTCTGCGCTTTGGCAAGGATCTCTCGCTGATCGATGCGGAGCTGACTGGAAAGTCACGCCCGCGCGAGATCGTGCTGGCGCTGGTGCCTTACAAGGGAGATGCAGCGCGAGTGGAAAGCACGGCGCTGGCGGCCGCTGAAGTGCTGAGCGTGGCGCACGAGATCACGGGTGTGGAGGTTTTCCGCACGCTGCGCTTTGCCTTCATTCCGGACAATGCCGATGCGTGGAAACGCATGCAGGAAGCAATGCGTGATGATGGCGAGCGCCTGATGCATCTGCTGGTGCTCGGAGGCCCCGAGGTGGCTGAGATCGAGCGAATCTCCGAAGCATTGAGCACGAAGGCGCAGGGCACGCGAGTGCTGTCCATCCCCGCCACCCAATCGCCCGCAGACACTTTAGCCTCGGCACGCCAGCTCAAGGCGCTGCTGATGGAAGCCGCTGAAAGCCCATGATCACCACCTGCCAGCAAATGCAGCAGTGCGAGGAGGCCGCCTTTGCCCGCGGCATCAGCGCCGCCGAACTGATGGATGAAGCCGGGCGTGGCATAGCGGCCGTGGTGCGGCAGTTTGCCCCGCGCACCGGCTCCTTGGTACTCTTTCTTGGCAAGGGCAACAATGCTGGCGATGCGCTGGTGGCCGCACGCGAGCTGCTGACAGATGGCTGGAAGGTGCATGCGCGGCTCTGCTGCGAGCCTGCTGCCATGAAGGAGCTGCCGCGCCGACATCTGCAGGCGCTTAGCGGACATGTGCGAATCATCGAGGACGCCATCGAATTCGATTTCCCGCCCGGCCCCATCGTAAGTCTCGACGGACTGCTCGGCATCGGCGCCCAGGGGCCAATGAAGCTGGAACTGGAGCTGCTGGCCCGTGAAATGAATGCGCTGCGCAGCCTGCGCCATGCGGTGACGATTGCGATGGACATCCCCTCCGGCCTCAATGGTGACCGGGGCAAAGCCTGTGAAAACGCCGTCGTGGCAGACATCACCGCCGTGGTAGCGCAGATCAAAGCGGGCCTGCTGGCCGATGGCGCCGACCAGCATGTGGGCCGGATAGCGCTGGTGCCGCTGCGGGAACTTTCCAGCGTACAAGGCGATGCGCAGGCCGCCGTGCTGACCCCTCGACTGCTGCGCTCCTGGCTGCCGCGCCGTGCCAATGACATGCATAAGGGAGATGCCGGACGCGTGGGCATCCTGGCCGGGTCTCCGGGCTTTCTGGGTGCTGCGGAGCTCTGCTGCCGAGGAGCCATCCGCGCAGGTGCAGGACTGGTGACCCTGATCGTCAGGGAGGAGGTGTATCCGCTGATCGCCGCACGTCTGCCGGCGGAGGTCATGGTGCAGCCTGTGAAAGATTACCGCGAGGCACTGGACATGGACTTTGATGCTCTGGCCATTGGTCCGGGGCTGGGGTTTGCGCATGAGCCGCAGATCCTCGAAATCCTGAGCCGTCTGGACCTGCCTGTGATCGTGGATGCCGACGCACTGACCATGATCTCACGTCATCCTGAAGTGATGAATGAGGCGGCCAAACTGCCGCGCCTAATGACACCGCACCCCGGTGAGATGGCCCGTCTGCTGCGCCATTATCCGAGCTGGAACGGCATGAGCCGCCGCCTGCTGGTGGAGTCCTATATCTCCCGCTCTCCGGGCCTGACGCTGCTGCTGAAAGGCACACGCACCGTGATCGGCACGCATCGAGAGACCACGCTTTTCAACAGCACCGGCCATCCAGGCATGGCCAGCGGTGGCATGGGGGATGTGCTGACTGGTGTGTGCGCCGCCTTTGCTGCACAGCATGTGCCTCTGCACCAAACGGCCGGGCTGGGGGCCTGGCTCTGCGGCAGAGCGGCCGAGCGCCACCTGACCTTGTACCACAGTGCTGCCGAATCTCTGGGCGCGAGCGATGTGACCGCACACCTTGGCCACGCGCTTCAGGACCTGAAGGAAGGCGCTTTTTGACAGCTCCTGGCTGGCAGTCTAACTTTTAAAGCCGCGCCTCCTTACTTCACCGCCTCATAGAGCGATGCGATGCCAAAGGTGAGCTGGCGTGAAGAGGCGTGTGAAAAACCGTTTTCGGTGATGAGCTTCTCCATGTCGCGGCCGGAGGGGAAGCGCTCGATGGAGCCGCAGAGATAGACGTAGGCGTCCCGTTTGCCGGTGATCCAGCCAGCGATGCGCGGCATGATCTGCTTGAGGTAGAAAAGATAGAGCTGCCGGATGCCGGGCACGCATGGGATGGAGAAATCCAGCACGAAGAGACGCCCGCCGGGCCGGAGAACGCGGCTCATCTCCTGCAGCGCCCGAGGCCAGGAGGCCATGTTGCGAAGGCCGAAGGCCACGGTGAGCACGTCAAAGACGCCGTCCTGAAATGGCAGCGCCATGCCGTCTGCGGCCACGAGCTGGTTAAAGTTCCGCGCCTGCGCCTCCCGCATCATGGGCACGGAAAAGTCCGCCCCAAGCACGCGCGCCTGCGGGCAGGCAGACTGGATGGCCTGAGCCAGATCTCCGCTGCCGGTGGCGAGGTCCAGGACACGCTGGGGATTGAGCTCGGCGATGCGGCGTGCGGTGGTGCGGCGCCAGAGGCAGTCGATGCCCAGGCTGAGCACATGATTGGCCAGCACATACCGCGATGCGATTCCCGCAAATGCCTGCCTCACAAATCCTGCGTCTTGCATGTGGCTGTCTGGTGATCCGGTCACCCTTGGCGGCTTGAGGGCCGCTGGATGGTGCTCACGAGAGGACTCGAACCTCCACGATGTTACTCACTAGAACCTGAATCTAGCGCGTCTACCAATTCCGCCACGTGAGCAAAGGAGTCGGGTTGACCGGGCAAGCAGTCTTGACCATGCTGAGAAATACTCAAGCAGGAAATGTGAGTTTCTTCTGGCAGTATTGCAGGCTCCGGGTAAGGCGCATGGCATGTCTTTCCGTCTTGAAATGCTGCAGGTAGCGCGACTGGCCCCGAAGGTGCTGGGTGAGTCCGCAGAACTGGTGGAGCGCTTTCTGCGCTCACGCTTTTCCGCCGAGGGCGGCTTTCTGGACCGCAATGAGAAACCGGACCTGTATTACACGGTGTTTGGTCTGGAGGGATTACAGGCGCTCTCCGTCGATGCAACCACGCTGCCAGACATACGGCCTTGGTTGAAGCCCTTTGGCGATGGTGCCGGGCAGGACTTTGTGCATCTCTGCTGCCTGGCACGCTGCTGGGCGAATGCAGGCATGGATGACTTCCCTGCCGCCGCACGCGAAGCTTTGGCTGCACGCATTGAGGCTTATCGCTGTCCGGATGGCGGCTACCACCAGGCACCTAAGCGTGCCAAAGGCAGTGCGTATGGCTGCCTGCTGGCCTGGGGCGCGTATCAGGATCTCGGTGGCATGCCGCCCGAGCCCTGGCGGCTGGCGGAGTGCATGGGTGGCCTGCGCACGCCAGATGGTGCGTGGTCAAATGAGCCCGGCATTCCTGTGGGCTCCACCACGGCCACAGCGGCGATGGTGGCGCTGCACCGCCACATGGACATGCCGCCGCCTCCAGAGGCCGTGGACTGGCTGATGCGCCAGTGCCTGCCAGCCGGTGGCTTTCTGGCCCTGCCTGCGGCACCGCTGCCCGACCTGCTCTCCACTGCAGTGGCGCTGCATGCGCTGGATGCCGTACAGGCGGATTTCACGCGCCTGAAGGAGCCGTGCCTGGATTTTGTCGATTCACTCTGGGACGCCACGGGCGGTTTTCATGGCAACTGGACCGATGACATGCTGGACTGTGAGTACACGTACTACGGCCTGCTGGCGCTGGGGCATCTGTCTTTGTGAGCGGGATTGGGGATGCTGGCTTGATGGTGGTGCGCACAGGTTTCTGTGCTGCGCTAAGTGGCTCGTGAATCAGGGGGATGGCGTGCCGCACAGAGGACTGTGCGGACCCCTTTGCTGGTGCCTGTGTGAAGCGCATGGCTCAACAAAAAACCCGGATCTTGCGATCCGGGTTTTCTGAATGATTTCTGTGAGTGACGTCTGATTACGCCATGACTTCGGTGAGGATGCGGCCACCGTTGACGATGTCGATGGGACGAACGCCGTCGGCCATGATGCGCTTCTCGCCATTGATGCCGAGGAGGCGATACATGGTCTTGGCCAGATCTTCCGGACCCACAGCGTCGCGGTCGGGCTCGCCACCGAGAGGATCGGAGGCACCGTGGATGTAGCCTTCTTTCACACCACCACCGGCGAGGGCGACGGAGAAGACGCGAGGCCAGTGGTCACGGCCGTTGGTTCCGTTCACCTTCGGCGTGCGGCCGAATTCGGAGCTGACCATGACGAGCGTGCGCTTGAGCATGCCGCGGTCGGAGAGGTCGGTGATGAGGCGGGCAAAGGCCTGGTCAAAATTGACAGCCTGGCCTTCGAAAGCGCTCTTGATGTTGGAGTGGTGGTCCCAGCTGCCGTAGTTCACGGAGACCATGCGGACGCCGGCTTCCACCAAGCGGCGGGCCAGCAGGAAGCGCTGACCGGCGGTGTTGCGGCCGTATTCGTCGCGCAGCTTGTCGGATTCCTTGGTGAGATCGAAGGCTTCGCGGGCTTTGGCGCTGCTGATCAGGCCGTAGGCGGACTGGTAGAAGCTGTCCATGGCGCTGATGGAGTCGGCTTTTTCGACGGCCTTGAAGTGCTCGTCCACGGCACCCAGGAGGTTGCGGCGGCGGTCAAAACGCTTTTCGTCCACGTCTTTCGGCGTGAGGAGGTCGCGGACGGTAAAGCCCTTGTCTGCGGGATCGCTGCCGAGAGCGAAGGGGCCGAAGGCGCTGCTCATGTAGCCGGTGCCCTGGTCAGGAGCGACCATGTTTGGCACCACGACGTAGGGAGGCAGGTTGTTGCGGCTGCCCTGCTCATGGGAGATGATGGAGCCGAAGCTGGGGAACTTGATGGCCGGGCTGGGGCGGTAGCCGGTGAACATGTTGTGGGTGCCACGCTCATGGGCGGCCTCACCGTGCGTCATGGAGCGGATGACGGTGAGCTTGTTCATGATCTTGGCGATGTTGGCAAACTTCTCTCCCACATACTCTCCGGGAATGGAGGTTTTGATGGGGGTGAAGGGGCCGCGGTAGTCCGGGGAGGCAAAGGGCTTGGGATCCCAGGACTCGTGCTGGGCCATGCCGCCCGGCAGATAGATGTGAATGATGGAGTCCGCGATGGGCTTGAATGTCTCCACTTCGGGCATCACCGACGCCGCCTGCAGACGCATCATATCAGGCAGGGTAAGGCCGAGGCCACCGACCATGCCGACGTAGAGGAAGTCACGACGGCTGACACCGGAACGCAGATCAAGGTGATTGCCCTGGCAGAAGGGGTGCATTTTCATAGGAGTGAGGGGTGTTGTTGCTGAGAATCGGGAGGAGTTACGGGCTCTGCCGGGTATTCTTGCATATTTTGCGAAAAATGGCACGAATCGTGTCGTCCCAAGCTTCAGGGGTTTACCCAGCCGTATTGGACGAACTGATGGATCCAGACCTGAAAGTCCACCGGCGCGTCCGAAGGAAACTTGAGCAGCAAAGTCATGGGCACGGTGGCGTCTGTGCTCTGCTGCAGGCGATAGTCCAGCTCCTTGGCCAGCTGACTCTCTTTGTGCGCATAGCCATACACGACCTTGGCGCCAGGTTCGGAGATGTTGCGCAGGCTGTAGCAGCTCAGCACTTCAGGATCGCCAAAGGAGTTTTCATAATGACCCGCGGGAGAAACCAGCACACGGAAGAGCGTGGGGGAGGCCTGCTTCCGCTCCAGAAAGTCTGACCACGCCATCTCCCCTGCCCCCACAAAAGATTCCCAGTCCACGAGCGGTCCGGATGCGGTATGCTCAACCGTCGCCAAGCGCCGCCCGCCGCCTTCAAACACGACCACGTGCTCGCTGAATTTCGGTGAAATCTCAGTGGTCTCCACGATCGAATCAAAGGCGATGGGGCCGTCTGCGTTTTTCGAATAGTAGATGTTCATCAACGACGCCACCCGCAGTTTGTCCCGCACCATGGTAACGCGCTGTTTCCAAGTGGGGGCTTCAAGAAATTTGGTCAGCACATCCTGAGCCGCAGCCAGCTTGGCGAGGTTTTCATTGGAAACATTGGCCGCAGGCAGGGGAGAGGCGGTTTTGAGGTTGCTGCTGCCCGTGGGGCGGAAGACCAAGTTGCCTGAATTTACCGGCGGCAGCGTTTCGTCCGGCGCCAGCATGGGCATAGCAGGCTGCGCAGGCTTCTCTTTTTCTGCGGCGGGTGATGTGATGGCTTCACCTGTGCCCGGGGCTTTCTGAGGAGCCGCACCAGAGGGGAGCAGACTCCAGACGATGAGAACCAGCACAATGAAACCGACCACGCCAGCACCGATCATGAGACGCTTGCGGAACTGCCTGATCTCAGGGTCCATCCGCATGCGCTCGAAGGCATCTCCCGGCAGCGGCTGGGGCTCATAGGCGGGCTCGGAGCGTGGCTGGGGCGCAGCAGGGGCCGGGGGCTCGTTCTGCTGCATGAGAAGGGCGCGGCGCTTGGTCTTGGTGGTCTTTTCCGCCATCTGAAGCATCACTACCTGACCGCATTCGGGACAAGGACGCGAACGCGTCACTGAAGAGACCTGGATTTCGACGGTCTTTTCGCAGTGGGGACAGACAAGGGTGGTGGCCGGCATTCGATGCTAATCAGGAAAGAGGGGGAGGTGTACTGTGGTAGTTGAACGCCAAACCGCAACCAACGGTTGCTCAATTTCCGTGCCACGAAGCCATGGCCACGCCACCACTGGAGCGCAGCCTCTGCAGGCCCCAGCTCATCATGATACGAGCGTCTTCCCAGATGTATTTCGTCTTGGTGCCGAGCTGCACCAGAATCACCTCGCGCCCGCCGCTGATGGCGCTGGAAATGAGGCAGCGCCCGCTGGCCACGGTGTAGCCGGTCTTCATGCCATTGCACTCGGGCATGACGCCCAGGAGCTCATTGGTGTTTGTCAGCGTGACCACACGTCCGTCGGCGCGGCGGAAAGAGAAGTATTTCCGACGGACGATGTCGCGGATGGTGCTGTTGCGATAAGCCGCCATGGCCACACGGGCCATATCCCGGGCGGTGGAGTACTGGCCGCCAACGGTGAGGCCGTGGGGGTTTTTGAAATTCGAGTTTGCACAGCCCAGGGAGCGGGCCTTGGCGTTCATCTTGGAGGCAAAGGCGCTGATGCTGCCCGCATTGTCCCGAGCCAGCACATTGGCGACGTCGTTGGCACTCTTCACGAGAAAGGCGTAGAGCAGCTCACGGCGGGAGTACACCTCCCCGGGGCGGATCCCCAGGCGCGTGGGCTCCACAGCCACGTCCGAGGCCTGAACACGGACCATTTTATCTAAATTTCCCGCATCCAGCACCACCAGCGCGGTCACCAACTTTTGAGTGCTGGCAACGGCGCGGGCGGTTTCAAAGCTGCGCCCTGCGAGATGCTGGCCGCTGCGGGCGTCCAGCAGCAGATAGGAGGCGGCGCGGATGGAGGGGCCTGAAGTGGCCACCAGCATGGGCCGCTCCGGGAGCATGACGGGCATGACCTGGGCGTCGTCCCCCTGGGCATACATGTGCTGGGAATTAGGCGCCACAGGCAGGGCACGCACCACGCCCATGTCTGCACAACTGGCCAGCGAACATGCCGCCACGCCTGAAATCAAAAGCTGGATCAGTCTCATCATCATGGATTCGAAGAAGGAGGAGGAACGCCGGGCCGGCCCGCAAGTTTCGTGCCCGGGAGGGGGCCGGTCATGGCGCGCCTGCATCTAGGCCACCCCCTGTTTGTTGTCAAACCTTGCGCCCCGCCGCCCCGCGCTCCATGTTCGCGGCCCTTATGGCACTTATCATCAACGGCGAGCAGATCGACGACGAAATCATCGAGGCGGAGTTCCGCCACATCAAAAGCCATTTCGAGCGCACCCTCCAAGTGGCGTGCTGCGAGCGCGATCCCGAATTCCGCACGATGGCCAAGGACAACGTGGCCTCCCGCGTGCTGCTGAACCAGGAAAGCCGCCGCCGCCACCCCGAAGTCTCCGAGGAGGAAATCACTGCGCGGCTGAACAAGCTGATCGACGAAGCCGGGGGTGAAACGCAGTTCTATGTGAACATCGGCATGCCCATGAAGGATGCCTCCCTGGTGCGCGAAAACGTGGCTGGCGGTGTGCGCCTGGACAAGACGCTACAGGAGATCTACGCCCCCGAACCCGAGCCCACCGAGGCCGAACTGCGCGCCTGCTACGAGGCCAACCTGAAGCACTACATGACCGACGAAGAGATCCGTGCCTCCCACATCACCAAAGGACTGCAGGGTGCCACGAGCCGCCAGGAGATCTACATGGCCATGCGCGACATCCGCTCCCAGCTGCTGGCGGGGGCGGACTTTGCCAAGCTGGCCGAGGAGCACCGCAATGACGAGCAGCAGCAGATTGATCTGGGGTGGTTCAAGCGCGGTGAGTTCATGGAGGAGTTTGAGACCATCGCCTTTTCCATGGGCGAGGGCGAGATCAGCCCCGTCTTCACCACGCAGCTGGGCTTTCACGTCTGCACCCTGACCGGCCGCCGCCCCTCGGTGGCGCGCCCGTTTGACGAAGTGAAGGAGGACGTCCGCAACCGTTTCATCGAAGAATACCGCGACAAAAAATTCAACGCGTTCCTCGAAGAACTGAAAGCAAAGGCCAAGATCGAAGACACCGATCCCGAAGGCGAGAACTGCCAGCACTGATGAGGCGAGTGAGGCAGGCACTCCGGCCTGCCATCCTGCTACATCTTTGAGATCACCGGCACCGGTGGCTGAATGTCCCGCAGAGGCTCTGGGAGTTCGTCCATCGGTGGAGGGCCGGGGAAGTTGTCATCCACAAAGCGCCGCCAGGTATCCCGCGTCTTTTGGGAAATGAAGCCCTGCACGGTGTCGCCGCACTTGCCGCAGATCATCACGCTGTGCAGGAGAGAGAGGCCCTCGCATACTCCGGTGATGACAAAGTCGTCCATTCCTTCGGCATCGCGGCGGGCATCGCACACGGCGCAGGAGTCCAGACCGCGGTCCACGGACACCTGCTCGTGCTGAAACTGGGCCAGGCGCTTTTTCGACTCCTGGGAGAACTCTTCCATCATCTGGGTGCGGCAGTGGTCGCAGAGGGCGTACTCCATGACGCACTCGCCACGCTTGTAGGCCTTGGAAATCTGAAAGCCGCCGGGAAAATCTGGCAGCGACTCCCCGCAGCGCGTGCAGTTCTGAAACGGACGCTCCTCATACTCGCACCGCAGGTCTGGCGGGATGGGGGGCGGCTGCTGGAGATCGTGGTCAGACATCGGCTTGTTTGCAACAAAGCGCACAACATGCCAGTTTCACAGTGTAATCTCATGCGCGCCCCGCTTTTCCTCAGCCTCCTCCTCGCCGCCTCCCTGCAGGCCCAGAACACCGACTGGCCAGACTCACGTGGCAATGCCGCCATGACCGGCACCTCGCCGGTGGAGCTGAAATTTCCCCTGGAGCTGGCGTGGCAGTTCAAGCTGATGGACAAGCCGAAGGGGCAGGCGGAGATGCTCGTGTCCAGTGCGGTGGTGCGTGGCGGCAAGGTGTATCTCGGCTGCAAGGACGGGAAGTTTTTCTGCCTGGATCTGACCACGGGCAAGGAAGTCTGGCACACCGAGGCCAAGGGGGCCTTTGACGGAGCGGCCGCGTTTGCAGGAGACTTCGTCGTAGCGGGCTGCCAGGATGGATTTATCTATGCCTGGAACGCTGCCACCGGCAAAGAAGGCTGGAAATATGAAACGCAGGCGGAGATCCACGCCGCCGCCAATGTGTGGACCGATCCCGATACCAAGGCGCAGAAGATCATCATCGGCAGCTACGACTATTCCATCTACTGCCTGGATGCCAAATCAGGCGTCAAAGAATGGGCCGCTGAAACCGGCTACTACATCAACGGCGGCTCTGCGGTGGGGGATGGCAAGGTGGTCTTTGGCGGCTGCGACAGCGTGCTGCATGTGCATGATGTGAAGACCGGCAAGGAGGAGCGCCAGATCGAGGTGGGAGCGTACATCGGCAACAATGTGGCGATTGCAGACGGTGTCATCTACGTGAGCCACTACGGCAACCGAGTGGGGGCCTACAAGATTGCCGACGGCACCAAGCTCTGGGAATACGGTGAGCGTGAATTTGAATACTACGCCGCGCCGGCCATCTGGGAAAACGGCGTGTATGTCGGAGGCAGAGACAAACGCTTTCACGCGATCGACCGCAAGACCGGTGCGCAGCTTTGGGAATTCCGCGCACGGGATCGGATCGACAGCAGCGCCGTCATCTGCGCCGGCAAGGTGGCCCTGTTTGGCTGCGACGACGGGTATCTGTATGCACTGGATCTGAAGACCGGCAAAGAGGTGTGGCACAACGAGATCGGTGCGCCGGTGAAGACCTCAGCAGCCGTAGCGGGGAACTACGTGCTGTTTGGGGCGGATGATGGGGTGCTGTATGTGTTTCGGAACGGGAAGTGAAAGACGCCCGCATGTTTGCGGCTATCACGCCATCCCCAAGGCCGCAGCGGCAGTCTCCATCTGGGTCAAGGCACCGTAGCAGCCCATGCCGACCTTGGGGATGAGGCCGAAGAGATGGCGCAGCTTGCGCCGGGCACGCCAGGCGATGGAGCGGCGGATGTTGCGGTGGATGGCGAATTTCTTGACGTATTTCGTCACTGTCCAGTGGGTGGTCAGGCCATCGGGGAAGAAGGCGGTGTCGCCAGCACGCAGCGTGTGGACCTTGCGGCCTTCATTCTGTTCCTCGATCACCACCTCTCCTTCCAGAATCTGCACGATCTCATCCAGGCCGTATATCCACTTGAACCGGCCCGCGTGGCACTCCCAGACTGCGCATGAGAGCGTCTGGTCGGCCGCGATGGCCAGCGTGGAAGCCCGGGCGATCGGGTTGCCCTCCAGAATCCATTCGGGATTGATGGGGGCTGGATGGAGATCCTGCTGCTGGACGGAACCCGTCTGGATGACTGGAGAGTTGCTGGAAATTCGATGCGCAGCGGAGAGGAGCGAGCTGCCATCGCTAAAGCCGAAAGGTGAGTGGATTGTTTTTTCCATATTTTCGAATTTAACCATAATAGCTAAATTGCCTATGTCCAGAGCTAACCTGTAAAGGAAGCCTGACAGGAACCTCAAAGTATCCATTTAGAGGCACTAAAGACCGAAGACGGGAGCACCCCGGTGCAGCCGTGTTTGCCAGCCGGGCAGGGAGCTGGGACACAGGAGAGCGCGAGGGATCTGGACGATCCCCGCTCCTCCAAGAGCGCAGGCTTACTTTCCTTTGTTTTCCCGCACATGCTTCAGCGCTGCGGCCTGCATGAATTTGCTGGCGGCAGGAGTACTGGCATGGCCGGTGAGCACGTCGGTGTGCATTTCCTTGGGAATCGTCAGAGCATTGTAGGCGGCGTACACGCTGGTGGGCGGGCAGGTGGTGTCGATGAAGCCCACGGTGACGACGGCCCCTTTGCACTTGGCGCGGGTGGCAAAGTTCATGTTGTCAAAATAGCGCGAGGCCTGCAGCGCCTCGGGGTCTGGCTTGCCGCTGGCGTCATTGGGCACGATCTTGGGCCAGCCGCTGATGCGGTTGGCCTGGCTGCCGGTGTGGTCGCAGCCGGCAGGAACGCCCGCGCAGATGAAGGAAACGCGTGCATCCAGACCGGCGGCGGCAAAGGCCTGGAAGCCACCCTGACTGGCACCGTAAACGATGAGGGTCTTGCCATCCCACTCGGGCTGGGCTGTGAGGAAGTCGATGGCGCGGATCAGGCGCAGAAACATGCCTTTGAAGTAGATCTTCTCGCGGTCCTTCGCGCCTTCGATGCGGTAGTCCTTCAACTCACCGGCGGCGAGTGCGTCGTAATATTCCTTGGGTTTGCCGTTGGGCAGGCCATGGGCATTGATGTCCATGGAGAGCATGCCGCCTTCATTGAGAGCCCAGGAAACTGCGCCGAGATTGGCACTGCGCACCCCTGCCCCATGCACGTGCAGGATGGCGGGGAGAGATTTGGGCTTGGCCCCCTGCGGCCTGCCAAAGTAGCCGCTCACGGGTTTGCCGAGGCACTCGATCTGCACGTCAAAGGCTTCCACGCCTTTGGGAGCTTTTTCCACGGGGGTGAGCACGGGCTTGAGCGGCACCTGCGCAAGCGCGGCTTTTTGTGCCTGCCAGAAAGCATCGAAGTCATCTGGTACCGGCATGCTGGGCTTCAGCAGCAGGGGGTCATAGCCTGCGGCGGCCAGCGCGGTGGTCTTGCCGCTGGTCACGCGCAGCTGCAGAAAGCCGGGCTCATCCAGCTTGCCGGTGATGGTCGCCTTGCCTTCCTTCAGCTCCAAGGTTTGTGCAGGCTGGGGCTGCAGGCCGTCTTTGGAGAAGACGCAGGTCACTTTGCCCGAGATAGGCTTGCCATCCTGCTGTGCCTCGATGGTTAAGGTGGCCGCTTCACCTGTCTTATAGAGCGCGTCTGCGCGATCCGTCACCGCCTTGAGCGTCAGCACCGGAGCAGAGGGGGCTGCTGGAGCGACGGGTTCCTTGGCTGCGGCAGGTGCCTGGGCCTGGAGATTGAGCGCAGCGAGGAGCCAGATGGCAGAGACGAGCTTTAATTTCATGTGGCCGATGCTGGGACAAAGTGCGCCGCAGATCAATCTTCAATCAACATGAGATGACATCCTTCTTCTTGATCGAACCGGAGTTGTTCTCCATGCTCCGGCACCCCCATGTCCAGAAAACGCGGATGCCTCAAAATGCTTCTGCTGCTCGCCCTTGCCGGTGTGCTGCTGGCCTGGCTTGCAGGCGAGGTGTTTTTCAATCTAAACAGCAATCTGGTGGCGGTGAGCGTGTATGACTCCAAGCAGCCGCTGCAGATCCTGACCAAGCGCGCCGGGTGGAAGCCCGCCACCGCGCTGACGGCGGGAGATCTCGACGCCGCGCTGATCGAGCGCCACCGCGAGACCGGCATGCGCTGGGCGACGCTTAAGGTGCGCCGCCCTGGAGGAGCGCTTGCCACGATCTCCCAGCGCCTCTTTGGCGCGGAGGTGCAGGTGGTGTCTTTTTCGCCAGAGCGATTTGATTTCATGACCTCCTACCAGCCGAAGTTTGCGCTGACCACCGCGCGGGAGCGGATGGCGGAAGGGAACCTGTGGTTTGCCATCACTGCCAATTTCCGCGACCCCAAAGGCCGCCCGATGGGCTGGGTGTACCACGAAGGCCGCCAGGTGAATCCAGCCTTTGGTGACTGGAGCGGCTGCTTCTTTGTGAAAGACGGCCGCCCCTGGTGCGGGCCCAAGTCTCTCCTGACCGATGTGCCCGGCCTCATTCAGGAAGGCTGCCAGGTCTATCCCTCGGTGATGAAGAACCACACCACCTTCTCCTACGTGGATCTGAAGCCGGATGAGTTCTTTGACGGCTCCAAGGTCAGCTACCGATCTCTGGCCGGAATGCGGCGGGACGGCACCATCGTTTTTGTCCTCTCAGGCGACGGCGGTGTGATGACTGTGAGCGAGGTGACGGAGATCGCCCGCAAGCTGGACGTGCAGCATGCCACCCTACTGGATGGTGGCCGTGCGCTGCAGTACTCGATAAGGACCGACGATGGGCCGTGGCACTTTCATTCCTTCAACACCGAACTGCCCTTCAAGCACAAGTGGCTGGAGCGGCAGAGGTCGCCGGTGTACATCGGCATCCGGCGGAAGGCGCCGGCGATTGTGCAGGGGCCGTAGTCAACTGGAGTTGGAAGTTCGCTCTAGCGTCCTTGCTTGCTCTTCAGTTCCTTCACCCAATCGGGATGCTGCTTCTTGTATTCCTGAAAGGCCTCGTGTTCATCCCTGGAAATCTTGCCGTCCTTGCTGGTGTCGATGAAGGGAAAGAGCCAATCCCAGCCGGGCTTTTCTTCGCTCCAAGCCTCTTTGGACTCCCACTCGCCAGCAGCTACGGCACCGGGTTTGGGGCGCACGTTGGGGCCGGTCCATTGCAGAATCTGGCCGCGCTTGAGCAGGCTCTGTTGCAGCTTGGCCACGTTGATCTGCTGCACCGTCACACCTTCGTTAATGGCCTGCGCGGCGGCGACGCCAGCGGATTCTCCCATAACGCAGAAGACGGGCTCCATGCGGGCTGAAGCGTAGGCGATGTAGCTGGCCGAGAAGCAGACGGGCACCAGCAGATTGCCGCAGGCCTCGGCCTTGGGGGTGAGCGCACGATACGGGATGGGATAGGGATGCCCAGTGCCTTCCGAACCGCCGACGAACATGTTTCCCTCGGTGGCGACGCCCATCTTCCCGGTGGAGGGATCGGCCACGGCGTAGCGGCGCACAGGATAGATGTCCACGCCGTAAAGCGCCAGGCCCACGCTGTCTGTCACCTGCGTCTTGTTCCACACATCCGCGAGCGTGAGCACATAGGGGCCCTGCATGCGGCGGGAGATGCGGACGTAGAGCTGATGGGGCCAGCCGGCGGTGTCTTCATGCATGGTGCGGTTGAGCCCGAGCTCTGCTGTCTCCTGGCGGAACTTCTCTGGCACACGCGGGTCGGTGCTGAGGAACTCGTGCAGGCCGCTCAGGTAGTCCAGATGCTGCTGCCACACGCGCGTCTTGGCCTCGCGGCTGCCGTCCTGGTAATAACGGCTCACGCCCAGCGGCGCGATGGTCACGAGGGACTCGCGCTTGTAGTTGTACTCTCCGCTGTTGAGCCAGCCGGGGAAGATTTCCCGCAGGCGCTTGAGCAGCTTGGCCTCGCCGCCCTCGGTGGTGCGGACGAGATGCTCCACGTAGCGGCCGACCACTTCGAAGTCTTTGGCATCATAGCCTGCGGGTTTTTCAATCGGGATGCGTTTGGCGGGATCTCGCGTGACGTAGAAGCGGTAGTTGTAGGCCTGGGTGTAGTCATCCGCCGCGCCTTTGGGCAGGCCGTGGTCTTTGTCCACCAACGGCAGCAGTCCGCTCTGGGGATCGCCCGGCACCACATAGGGGTCGATGGGGGTCCAGTTGGTGGTCGGTCCGACGCCTGCGAGCTCCTCATTGAAGACCTCCTTTGATTCACGCCCCACGGCATAAGGGACGGCAGCCGCAGCCAGCACATCGCCCTCGTAGCTGGCGTCGATAAACACTTTGGCCTCCACGGTAGCGGCTTCCGTCTGTGTGGCCTTAGGCGCAGGAACGCCGTGGGCATCGGGTGGCGCGAGTTCCAGCACCAGCTTGGTGATCGACGTGCCCGTCTTTTCCGCTTTCTGCACGCGATGCTCGAAGAGCACGGGGATCTTCTCCTCTTCCAGCCAGGCGGCGAAGGCCTTGCGGATGACCTCGGGACTGTTGCCAAGCTTGAAGACGCGGCTCGTCGTCAGCCCGCCCACGGCAGCCGGGGCTGCGCAGTCCTGCATGGGCTTGATCCCCGCGCCGAGAATGCCGCCCACCCAGCGGCTGGGCTCTACAATGAGAACCGAGCAGCCTTCCTGATGCGCGGTGACTGCCGCCACGATGCCGCCGGGCGTGGCTCCATACACGCAGACGTCCACTTTGCGGGAAGAGGTTTCTGCATGGAGTGAGGCCAGCAGGGTTGAGAGGGCGAGGAAGGCGCGCATCATGCCCTGTAACAGGCCACGAGATGGGCGGCTGTCATGTGGGTTTCTTTGTGATGCGATGACAGAGTGTTCGTCGCACTTAATTTGTGCCACCCATCTCCAGCGTTTTCCAGCGATGGTTCCAGGCGCGGGTCAGCTCTTCGACGAGGAGTTCGAGTTGATCCAGCTCCTGCACGGGCAGGCGCAGCAGCGGCACGCCGGTGGAGGCAAAGAGCAGGTTTACAAACATGTCGCGCTCCCTGGCCTTGGCGGTGTTGTGGCTGGCATCGTCCAACTCGATGCCGAGCATGGGCATCCAGTCGTCGTTACGGCAGATAAGGAAATCCACGTGCTTCTGGCTGATCATCTGAAAAGCTCCGTTTTTGTTCTCATGCTGGAACACATCTGCGAGCCTGGGTTTGATTTGAATGCGGCAGCGCTCCTGAGTGATCTGCAAAAGGCATGCGTGAAACTTGGCCTCCGTCGGCGTCAGCAGTGGTTTGGCCGAGTATTCGTAAGGCATGGCCAGACGCATTTCGGGATCGGGAGCAATGAGCTTCATGGCAGGATTGTGATTATGGATTTTATAATCACATCTCTAGTCATGACAAGGCCTGTCCGTCTGAGACTTCACTCAAATGACTATCGTCACAGCCCAAGCCTGTTGAGAGGAAGTAAAAAATGCGATGGGGGCCATTGCCTCACGAACGGCGCTCTTGAAGTACATGGAGTGAATTTGGAGTGCGGCTGCGCAGCGAGGAACGAGTGAAGCTGCCGCTTTCGAGCGTCTCGTGGCCTGCGCAGTCTCGCTCAATCTACGAGTTCCGAATCTCTCGCGATAGCCCTAACCTTTCAGCGTCTTAGGACACTTCGCAAATCAACCGGCCTGCGGAAAGCGGTAGCTGCGTTCGTCCCTCACTTCGCAACCGCACTCCAAATACACGCCTCTGCAGCACCGAAAGCGATGCAGTTTGCGTGAGCGCTGATCGACGGTCAGGAGTGCCCCTCATACTTCAGGCTGCCTCACCCGCCGAACGCGTGGCTCGGCACGCCCTGGGCGCCGGTGTGGCAGACGAAGAGGCGTCCGGCAAGGGGCTCGATGAAGCCGGGCTTCTTGCCGGTGGTAATGTAGAGGTCTTTCAGGTCGGGGCCGCCAAAGGCGCAGGCGGTGGTCTCCACGCAGGGGAAATTGATCTGAGCCTCTACGGTCTGTGACTTCGGATCATAGCAGACCACTTTGGCTCCGTGGCAGAAGGCGATCCAGAGGCGGTCCTCGCTGTCGATCGTCATGCCATCAGGAGAGGAAGGATCAGCACTGGTATCCCATACCACGCGCTCGTTGGAGATGGCGCTGGTGTCTTTGTCGAAATCAAAGGCACGCACCTTTTTGCTCGGGGTGTCGATGTAGTACATCGTGCTGGCATCGCCGCTCCAGATGATGCCGTTGGAGTTGGTCACGGGGCCAAATTTCTTCTCCACACGCAGGTCGGTGTGCAGGCAGTAGAGAGAGCCTTCGGGACGCTTGGCCAGGCAGATGGTGCCGGCCCAGAAGCGGCCTGCGGGATCGCATTTGCCATCGTTGAAGCGGTTGTCAGGCATGCCCGGCTCTGGGTCAGCGATGGGTGTGCTGACGCCAGTTTCTTCATTGAGAAAATAGAAGCCGTCATCTCCGGCCCACACCAGCCCGCCGCTGGCGCGCGGCACCACCGTGCCCACCCGCTGGCCCACATCCCACACCTTCTCCTCGCCGTTGGAGGGCGTGAGCGCGATGATCTTGTGCGTTTCGATATCGACGTAGAGGAGGCGGTCGCCATGCCAGATGGGGCCTTCGCCCCATTCAGAGACGTGATTGGAAATGAGTTCGGGAATCATGAGGTGGGAGAAAGTGCAGGGCGCTTCGGCATCGTGATGAAGGCCTCGGCCAGATAATGCGGAATGAGCGGCTGGGCGGTGAGGGAGGCCAGTTCATCGGCGGGCAGAGCCTGCACGATTTGCGCCAGACGTGCCGCGTCCGGCCTGGCGCTGCGCAGGGTGCTCAGGCCCAGTGGTGGCTTGGGGTCAAAGGTGTACCACGTCTGCCCATCGGCAGTGCGGGCGCGTGCTTCATCCGCGGAGACGATGTCCAGCTCTGGCAGCAGCCGGCCGTTTTCCACCTGGGCCAAGTAAAAGCTCTGACGGCGGGCATCGCCGATGATGGGGTAGCTCTGCGGTGCCTCCACATCGGGAGCGGTGAGAGAGGACCAGCCCACGCACCATACACCACGCGAAACTGCGATGCCCTGCGCTGCCGCGATGGCGATGCGCACGCCGGTGTAGGAGCCGGGACCATTGCCAATCACGACGCCCTTCAGCTCATCTCCAGCTGCCGCCAGCGCCTCGCGCAGCGGGGCGAAGACCTGGGCATTGTGCGAGCGCTCTGACTGAAACGAGGCCCTAAACAGCACCTCCGCGCCACGAACCACGGCAATGCTGCCGTGAGCGGTGGAGAGATCGAGAGCGAGGAGCATTAGGTGAGAATGACGAATGAATGATGATCTGCCAATGACCAAGAAGTTTTGTCATGATTTGGAGGACTCCGTAACGACGCGCTCTCCACCCGTCTGCGGCTCAATGTGAAACCAACGCGTGTGCGGCGGGAGCAGCTCGGGAAACATGTCGGCCCATTCGACGATGACGACGCCGGGTTCGGTGAGAAACTCATCCCAGCCGATGCCGATGACTTCGGCGGCGGAGTCCATGCGGTAGAAGTCGAAATGGAATACTGGGAGGCGGCCATCCAGATACTCGTGCACCAGCGTGAAGGTGGGGCTGGTGACGGCGGCCTGGGAATTCATGCCGGCCACGATGCCGCGCGTGATCTGCGTCTTGCCAGCGCCCAGCGTACCGCACAGAGCCACCACATCTCCCGCAGCGAGAGTCAGAGCGAGCTGCATGCCCCAGGAGTGGGCGTCTTCAGCGGTGTGCAGGGTGATGGCGATCATGACTTGGACAGCAGTTCCAGGCATTTGGGCAGGTCGGCGGCGATCTTCAATCCTATGTAGGCCAATGGAAGCATGGCAAGCGCGGATGCCGCCAGCTTTTTGATCCAATCGCCCCGTCGTAAAGCGGCCAAGACCGGCAGCAAGCTTGAACCAAGGAACACATCTGCGAGCAAGTATTCATTGAATGGATAATAGTGACCGCGAATTGAAGACAACATCAGCACAACGACTACTTGCAGAATCAAACTCACCGAAAGCTGAGCTACATGATCCTCCCGCTTCATAGCATCAGCCATCTGCACTCAGCGCAAAGTGATCCCAGCCGGTGCTCTCAAAGTCCGGCGGGCGGCCTTCGCCGGGAGGGACGAGTTTGCCGATGATGGTGAGGGGGAGCTTGGGAAAGGCCTCGCGCCATTTCTGCAGCAGGGATTTCACGCTACGGGGATTGACGGCTAGAAGGAGCTCGTAGTCTTCGCCATCGCCCCAGGCTTGATCGAAGGAGCAGCCAGGATTGCAGGGGAGCGAGGCGACATTGACCTGATAGTGTGTGCCGCTGGCGAGAGCGAGACGCGGAAGGTCTTTGGCCAGGCCATCGCTGATGTCCATCATGGCATGCGGATGGGCGTTTTCAGAGAGCCAGCGGCCTTCCTCAAGGCGTGGCTGAAATTTGAGATGCTTGCCATGGATGGAGCCGCCGAGGCGACCGGTGACGAGGATGACGTCTCCAGCCTTGCCCTCGCTGCGGGAGAGCCAGCGCTTGGAGGGCACCGTGCCGCTCATGGAAATGGAAAGCATGAGCACCAGCCCGCGTGAGGTCTCGCCGCCGACGATGTTGATGCCGTACTCTTTGGCAATGGTGCGCATGCCACGATACACCTCGGAAAGAAACTCAACCTCCATGCTTGGCGGAGCCACCAGCGTGATCATGGCATGGCGTGGCGTGCCGCCCATGGCCGCGAAGTCGCTGACCACGCGCGCGATGGCCTTGCGCCCGATGAGCTTGGGCGGTGTTTCGAGCGTGAAGTGGACGTCCTGCACGAGGGCGTCGGTTTTGAGGAGGGTGTGCTCGTCCTTGGAGCCGCGCACCACGGCACAGTCGTCCCCTGCCCCGGCGATGACATCGCCGTCCAGCTTCACACCGCGCATGAGTTTGCGGATGAGATTGTCTTCTCCGATGTCGGCGAGCGTGGGCATGGGTTGGAAAGCTCAGGGGAAAGGTAAATAGTTGGCCCGTGAGGTTCAGTCCCCGCTGAATTCACCCTCTTTGGCCATAATTGCAAACTCAGAGAAGGAATCAGCCCTGTGTTCGGTTTCTCCCGTTTCGTGAGACCATTTGACCACAGGGGGCTCACCCTGGGGATTCACCCGGGAATAATCCAGGCAATAGTAGTCTCCAGAACCAAAGTCAGCAAAAGGCAGCAAATGGCTGAATGCACCCGAGTCTTCGTCAAAGTTTGAGATCCAATCTTTCCAGCCTGTGTTAACTCGCTTATCAATCGAATCCCAAGTGGTGCGTGGGTCCCTCTGATCTAAAACAGGAAAGATGGTAATGTCTTCAATGCCTAGCCCGTTGTTCTGGATCAACCAACTCCTTAGCGAAGGTGGCAACTTTCGATCAAGAGCAGCTTCAGCCTTGTCGATCGCTTCGTCGGTGGTTCCAATAATTCTTGGCCTCTTTTGACTCATATCCGAGCGAAGAAATCATTCATCTAATGTTCAACTCTTCACCACCACGTTCGTTCCATCAAAGTGCAGCAGGCGGTTTTTAAGCCCGCGCATGGCCTGCTTGTGGATGTAGACCTCGATGCCGCCGATCTGGTGGCGCTGCTCGGTTGGAGCCTGGGCACCGCTGACCCAGGAGAGCTGGCACCATTCCTGGCCGCTGAGCTCTCCCTGAGAGCAGCGGACGTAGTCGAGGTGGATGACCTCCCCGGGATGGCCGATGGCTTCTTCATTGCGCTTGAGTTCCAGATACTCAGCGAAGTCCTGCGAATAGATCAGGCCGCTGCGGAGGCGATGGAGGACCATGGACATGTTTTGAAAGCGACAAAGCGCGGGACGGGCAGGCCGTTCCGCGCTTTGTGAAAAGACGAGTGTGTCAGTGTAAGCGGGAATCAGCCCAGAGCGGCGGCGTAGTTGGCAGCCACGGCGGTCCAGTTCACGGCGTTCCACCAGGCGGCGATGTAGTCGGGGCGCTTGTTCTGGTACTTGAGGTAGTAGGCGTGCTCCCAAACGTCGCAGCCGAGGATGGGGGTGCCGCTGCCGTCCATGAGCGGGTTGTCCTGGTTCGGGGTGGAGGTGATGGCGAGCTTGCCATCCTTGACCACCAGCCAGGCCCAGCCTGAGCCGAAGCGGGTGACACCGGCCTTGCCAAAGGCTTCCTTGAAGGCGTCAAAGCTGCCGAAGGTGGCGGTGATGGCGTCTCCGAGGGCTCCGGTGGGAGCGCCGCCGGCATTGGGGCCCATGATGTTCCAGAAGAGGGTGTGGTTGAAGTGGCCGCCGCCGTTGTTGCGGATGGGGCCCTGCACGTCTGCGGGGAGCTTGGAGATGTTTTTGCAGAGGTCCTCGATGGACAGCGCCTCAAGGTCGGCCTTGCCGGCGATGGCGTTGTTCAGATTGGTCACGTAGGCGTTGTGATGGCGGCCATGATGGATCTCCATCGTCTGCTGGTCGATGTGGGGTTCCAGCGCGTTCGTCGGGTAGGGCAGCGGGGGGAGGGTGTGGGCCATGGTGTTGGGGTGGGTTGAGGTTCTCGGGGGTAAGTATCGCAGATACGTGCGTGGGCAAGAGGAAGGTTGTACCTGGAACGACGAAATAGCCCTCCCGGAAAGTGCGTTCTTACGCTACCCTCCAGCCCCATGAAAAGCGCCATCCTCCTCCGACTCGCCCTTGGCCTGATTTTCCTGACCACCCTGCCCTCCTGCGGATTTGCGTTCCGGAAGGCGTGGAAAGAAGCCCCCACAAGCACCGGCGTGGAGGGCAAATGGAGCGGCACCTGGCATAGCGATGCCACCGGGCATCAAGGAACGCTGCGCTGCGTCGTTTCAGCCCCGATTGATAAAAAAGGTGGCCACGAGTTCTTCTACCTCGCCACCTGGAAGAAGATCCTCAGTGGCAGCTACAAGGCTGTGCATACCGTGAAGAAGCAGAAGGACGGCACCTACACTTTTGAAGGCGAGCACAAAATGCCTGACTGGGCGGGCGGCCTCTACCACTACGAGGGCACGATCAAGGGTAATGACTTCAATGCCTGCTACCAGAGCTCCATGGACCGCGGCACCTACACGATGAAACGCGTGCCCTGAGCAACTACAGGCACGGGTGCGGGGTTCATCCCCTGTCACCACCGCGCCTTCCTCCATGAAGTGGATCCACAGCTTCCGTGCCCGTCTTATCCTCACGATGTTTCCCGTCGTGGCGGGCATCACCATTGCCACGCTGGTGCTGGCGGAGTGGAAGTTTATGGAGTCCTACCGGAGGCTCTTTGAGGAGCAGTTTGACTCCCAGATCAGCAGCTACTCCTCCGGCAAAAAGAAGCGCACCGAGGCGCTGTCCAAGGTGCTGGACAAGCTGGCGCGCGAGCAGGAGCTGATCACCGCCATCTCCAAAAAGGACCTCTCTGACGCCAGCCGCCTCCTGCGTGCGGAACTGGAGCACCTGACCAGCGACCGCATCTTGAGCGACATCCCAGGTGCGGGCATGGGGCGGCCGGGCAACCTGCCGCCGCCGAACCTGCCAGGACGCCCGAACGGCAGCGAAAAGGAGAAGGATAAGGACGCCAGAGAGCGACTCAAAGACAACCTGCTAAGTCGTCTGCCGCTTTCGCAGCTGCCCTACATCGCTCTCATCGACCCCGAGGGGAATTTCCTGCTGTCTCCCAAAAAGAACAGTCCTGGCGGGCGCGACAGCCTGCCTCCCGGCCGCGATATCCTGCCGCCGACACTGCCTGCTGCGCTGCCGCGCGAGACCTCCACGAGTGCGGAATTCCGCCGCAAGTCCGGCAAGCTGCAGTGGCTGGGCGACCGCAAGCTGGCGGACGTGCTCAAGGAGCAGGAGATCGGCTACCTGCGGGTGGAATTCGGAGAGGACAACCGCAACGAGCAGGTGCGGGAGGTTTACATCACGCCGGTGAGAGATCCCAAGTCCGGGCAGTTTCTAGGCCGTGTTTGAAAACCTGTCGATTGGCAAATTGGGGGCATCGAGGCAAGAAGACATGTCGATGAAAACCCAACGCTTTGCATGGTGGGAGC